>PLJQ01000096.1:3375-29971 GCA_003140275.1 Limisphaerales bacterium | reverse complement strand
AGCACGGCGTCGCCGAGAAATTCGAGCCGTTGATTGTGCTGCACGGGGACGCGTTGCTCGTGCGCTACGGAGGGATGCGTCAAAGCCAACCGCAGTAGTCCGGCATCGCGAAAAGCGTAACCCAGCCGGGGTTGAAGAGATTCGTGGTCGGCCATGAATCAGTTTGACAACGTCCAACATTGAACATCCAAAGCCGGACCTCCAAAGAATGTCGGGCAGCCAGAGCCTTGGGCGTTGGATGTTGGATGTTNNGGATGTTGGATGTTGGATGTTCTCACATTTTGGCGGCAGGTTCGGAGTTGGTTTCGACGCCGGCTTGAGCGGGAACAAGTTGACCTTCCAGCGCAGTCGCCGGGGGATTTAAACCATGTTCAAGCAGCGCGGCGACATCCCGTTGCACCTGCTCAAGCTGATTCAATTGCAAGTTGGGGTCGGTGATGGTGAAGACGTCGCCGGTTTTCGGCTGTTCGTAGATGAAGACGCGCCGGCCGTCGCGCATCAACTGCTCTTTGACTTTGAGAATGCGCTTTCGTTCCAGCATGACTGCGAGAATGTAGCCCGCCGGGATGTGACGTGGATCGTTGAGTTTAATTAATTTTCGCAACAAAGTTTCCGCGCTCTCCTTCAGAATCGGGTCGGGTGTGGCGGACGGCGCTTCATAAACCCCCTGCCAATAGGAGACGAACCCTTTGCGGTCGCGCGCGCCTTCGCTGTATTGCTTCTGCCAGCAGGATTCGCAGATGTCCGACCGCCGGAAGTCCTCCTGCTCGTCCACCAACAAAGTATGAAACGCCTCCTGGCCGGCAAATAATTTACCGCACGCCTCGCAGGCGTGGGCGCGGGATTGAATGTTCCAGTCGTTCATGAATCTTGCTAAACCCGTTACAGTGTCTATTTTCCAGCATTATTGTCGATACGCAAACAACTGCAAACTCATTTCGATGAACCTTGAATTCCAACGCAAACTAACCCAAGTCCGCGCGCTGTTGAAATCCACGAAGGCCGAGGCCGCCCTGATCGGCCGGCAATCCAATTTCTCCTGGCTTTCCTGCGGCGGGCGATCACATGTACCACTTAACTCCGACCGCGCGTTCGGTCAGTTGTTGGTGACGCGGAACGCCATTTACATTTTTGCCAACGGCATCGAGATGCCGCGCCTTCAGGACGAAGAGCTGCGCGGCCTGGGTGTGAATCCGTTGCTATACGATTGGTACGACCCGCAGCCGGTCAAGACGCTCCAGCAGATCGCCGATGCCAGGAAGATCATTTCCGACAACGGCGAGTGGGGCACACCCGCCCGGCCCGAACTGTTTGCGTCCTTGCGTTACGCGCTGCATCCGGAGGAAGTCAAGCGTCTGAAAACTTTGGGTCGAACGGCCGCCGAAGTCCTGCACGAGACTTGCCGCAACATCAAACCGGGGCTGGATGAATTCAGTCTGGCCGGCCAACTGGCTTTTAACTGCTCGCAGCGCTATCTCGGACCGGTGGTCTTGTTGATTGCCACCGATGAGCGGATTCATCGTTATCGCCATCCGATTCCGACGCGAAAAAAATTGAAACGCCATGCCATGCTCGTGCTGTGTGCGCGGCAGCACGGACTCATCGTCTCCCTGACCCGGTTGGTCCATTTCGGCAAACTGCCCGCAGACTTGCGCCGCCGCCACGACGCGGTCTGTGCCGTCGATGCCGCGTTCATCAGCAACACGCGCATCGGCACGCCGATCCGGGAAGTTTTTCGTCGAGGCGTCGCAGGGTATGCGGAGCACGGCTTTGCCGATGAATGGCAACTGCATCACCAGGGCGGCCCGTGCGGTTACGAGCCGCGTGATTATCTGGGATCGCCGACCGCGCTGGGCGTGGTGCTGGAAAATCAGGCGTTTGCCTGGAATCCTTCCATCGCCGGTACGAAAAGCGAGGACACGATTTTGGCGACAACCAAAGGCCCGCAAATCATTACTCAATCAAAAGACTGGCCGATGTTGGAAGTCAATTGGCAGAGCGAAACTCTGTTGCGCCCGGATATTTTAGTTCGTTGATCGGAAAAGGTTGTCGCGTCTGCTATACTGACGGATCAAATGCGTATCGGGTCGCTGACATTAAAATCGAACCTGTTCCTGTCGCCGCTGGCAGGCTACACCAACTTGCCGTTTCGCCTCACCTTGCGCGAGGTCGGCGGACTGGATTTGGCGACGACCGACCTGGTGAACGCGCGGTCGCTGCTCGAAAAGAAAGCCAAGGCGCTGAAGTTAATTGAAACGTCTGCGGCGGACCGGCCATTGGCGGTGCAATTGTTTGGCTCCGTTCCCGAAGAAATGCGGGATGCGGCGGTGTACCTCGAATCCATCGGGATGGCGGCGGTGGACATCAACATGGGTTGTCCCGTGCGCAAAGTCTGCAAAGTGGGCGGCGGCTCGGCCATGATGACGGAGTTGGAGCAAACCGCCAAACTGGTGCGCGGCATGGTGGAGGCGGTCAAGATTCCGGTAACCGCCAAGATGAGGCTCGGCTGGGATGATCAGAATTTAACCGCGCCCGATCTGGCGCACACCCTGGAGGACGTCGGAGTGGCGGCTATTTTTGTTCATGGCCGGACGCGCGAACANNTTCCGGTTATCGGCAACGGCGACGTGACCACACCGCAGGCGGCGAAAATGATGTTCGATGAAACCGGCTGTACGGGGGTTAGCATCGGGCGCGGCGCGTTTTACAATCCGTGGATTTTTCGGCACGCGCTGCATTATCTGCGCATCGGTGAGCTGTTGCCGGAAGCAAGTTTCGAGGAACGCGTCCGCGTGATGTGCCGCCATCTGGATCTCATGGTCGAAGTTTTTGGCGAGGAGTTGGGCTGTCGCATGTTTCGCAAAGTCGCGCCTTGGTACGCCAGGCGATTTGGCCCGGCGAATGAATTCAACAAGCGCGTGGTGCTGGTTTCAAGCAAGGCCGGGTTCCACGACATTCTGGAAAATTATCTCGNNAAGGGCCGGTGGAAGTTTGGTAAGAATGATGGAAGTCCGGGATTTGGCCGGTTCGGACCACCTGAGGGCGCGAAATCCCGACTGAGAGCAGTACCTTGTCAGGCGCGAGGTCTGCCCTGCTCGAGTCCTATGGCTTGACAGGTTGGCGGAAATTGAATGCGCCATGAATTTCGCCCCACCGAATGTTCGGCGCGTTTCGTGGGTGCGGACGTGCTGCGGCTGATCTCGCTGCGCGCTACGCAGCCGCGGTTAAGGTAAGAATTATCCCTTATGCCGAGCTCGGCATAAGGGATATTTTCTGTAGCGCCGGATAATGCCGAGTAGCACGGGCGATTCTTCAAAACATTGAGGAATCGCCCCCTTTTTTTCATTTTTGAACTCGGCATTATCAGACGGCCTCAACTGAGTGTGTTTGTAGCGTCGGAAGACATCCATCTCAAACAGAGCCTGGCACTCAATGGAGTCTTTCACCGTGCCGAATTCCGGCATGTTGTCCGGTCATTCCATTTTCGGCGCATCGAATGTCCCCCCGCCTGAATGATGAATCGCCTTGGTCACTTTTCCTTTTTTATCCTTCACAAAGGTGATCTGCGCATCTAACGCCTTCCAAAAGAACTCCGTTTCTGAATTGGGAAGAATCTCGAATTTCGGCTGGCCGGTCAATTGCGCGAACAACCGGTTCCCTTCGCCCGTCACAGTCATAGTCACTTTAACCTGGCCGTATGACGGCACAAAATGGTAGTCATATTTGCCCAACAGGCTGGCGTAACCCGCCGGATCCACTTTCGCTTACACCAAATCCTCCAGTCGCGGCATGTAGAAGGTCTAGAAAATCTCGTGAGCGTGATGGACCGCTTTGACAACCTTGCCGCTTTTGTCTTTCACGAACGTGATCTGGTGATCCGCGTCTTTCCAGAAGAATTCCGTCTCTGATGCGGGGAAGATTTCGACCTTTCCCGGACCGGCGAATTGCATGAACAAATGGTCGCCCTCCCTGGTAACGTTCACGACGAAATCTCCGCGATCGTAGCGGCCCACAACGGCATCGAAAGCTTTTGGCGAAACGTCCTTGTTCGCCACTGCCACCCGGGGAGGTGCGAACTTGTCACCCAGGTAAATCTTCACCAGCTCATGCGCCAAAGAGGACGGCATGATACCCGGTGCGCCCGGCGTGGAGTTCGCTAAAATGGTCACGGTGAAGTTTTCCTTTGGCAGCCGCAACAGGAAGCTCCTGAATCCGTGTATGACTCCTTCGTGCGAAATCTCCCTCGGCCATCCTCGCAGGTGGGCGATAGCCCAGCCGTAACCGTAACTGTAACCCTCCTCTAAATCATTGTCCTGGTTTTCCTTGGTTTTGACCGGTGTAAAGGCCACCTTGAGGCTCGCCTCATTCAGCACCTTGCCTTTGAAGAGGCCCTCGTTCCAGCGATACAAATCTTCCACCGTAGAATAGAGCCCGCCCGGGCCGAACAACCAGGACATATCCCAATTCATCGCCCGCTTGAACTTGCCATCCTCATAACTATAACCAACTGCCTCATGCGTCAGGGTGAGATCGGAACGATAGACGCCAGTGTTCGTCATCCCCAGCGGTTGGAAGAAGTTCTCCCGCAGAAAAGCCTCGTAAGATTCCCCTGAAACCTTTTCCACGATGTAGGCCAGCAGCACCGGGCCATTGTAGCGCAATTAGTCGCGGTTGGATCAAATCCAAGATAGGAACAGGCATCCGCCAAGGTTGAAGGACCGTAAAGCACTTGTCCTTGCGCCTCAATGGATGTCACCATCAGAAAAAACAGCCATTTTTTCATTCTTCCAAAGGGAACCTCCGAAAATTACTTTTTGGAGTTGGGTTAAGAGCGACAGTTCGGTTTGTGGTGTTGATGGATTCATGGCGGGTCCGATGGTCGGTGTTTTCCTGACGCTTGATCCTTCGTGGTTGATTGGTTTTCGGTTGTTTCTGGTTTTAATCTTCGCTGTTCAGGCGGCCTACGGCTCGGAGAGCGATCCGTGACTGCACCCGCGTCGGGCGAAGCAGGCAATTCATGGGACTGAAGCAGTTGCCGCCGCGTAGCCTGCAATCGTTGCACCACCACACCCGCCACTCGTTTCATCAATTCATAGCCCAGATCATGGTCTTTTTCACATTCTTCGCGCAGCCGGGTGCCGTAAAAGAAAATGGCCGAGATGGGCGCCAAAGCACGCGCATCAAAATGCCAGTAGTAAGGCGGAAAAAGCCAGGACCAGCCCAGGACCTCGCCTGCGCCAAGGGTTTGGAGGCGGACTGCATGACCGTCCTTGAGCGACGACTCCACAGCGACCCGGCCGGATTGAATCAGGTAAAATCGATTGGCGGGATCGCCTTCGCGGAAGATGAGTTCACCGTCCTTGAACTGCGATTGCATGGCGTTGTCGGCGAGGGTTTGGAGATGGTTTGAACTCAAACCTTTCAGCAGCGGGAGTTCCACAATCAGGGCCGCCAGTGGCTGGGTTGTCGCACCCACGCCCTTTGGGTCAGTGCCGGAACGGGTGTCGTCATCCACATTCATATGCATGACAACCGTTGCCGGTTGTCATCTTGTCCGCCAACCAAAACTTGTCGATTGTCCCACATTAATTGCGCGCGCATTGGAACGAAATGAGCCGGGTCAAAGATTTTCCACCCATCACCGCGCGGATTCCCGGCCTGATTCAGGCGCTCCCGGAGAGGGATTCACCCACGCCGGCAACCCAGTTGGATGAAGCGGTTTTGAAAAAAACCCGTGGCAGACCAAACACTGTTTCGCCAGACTGCCGGTTGCGACGGTGGCCCGGCCGGCTTGCCCGGCGACAGATGTGCCTGCCTCCCGCGCGCCCGCGGTCGCTAGGATTTATCCGCCATTTTTTGGAAACTTCTGTGCTGGTAAATCAACAACTCCACCCGGATCGGCCAGCGCCTGGCAAAAATTGTTCCGCGCGAAATTGCCACTGGCAAGAGACGGTGAGTGTTTGACAATCGCGGTGGAGCCGGAAGCAGAGGCCGGGATTAATTGTCTGGCAGAGATCGAGAAGATTCAACAACCGATCCGGATGCATGAACACAAAACCTGTCAGCCCGCGTTCACGGCTAAACAATGAATCCCCGGCGGCTTTGGTGTCCTCAAAGTCATCAGCCGGGTGCGGCACGTTGGGTCCGGTGCCGACGGTACTGAAACCAAAGCGAATTCTGGTGCCGATCGATTTTTCGGATTGCTCGCGGAAGGCGCTGGAATACGCGCTTCCGTTTGCCCGGCAGTTTCATGCCGCCCTAACTGTGTTGCACGTCGTTCACGTCAATTACCATGCGGCCAGCAGCGAATACACGACGTTTGATTATCCCGAACTGATCGAGGAAACGCAACGAGCGGGCGAAAAACAACTTCGCGATCTGGCCCGCTCGGTTCGTAAAGGAGGCCCGGTAAAAACCGTGATCCAGACCGGTCATCCAGGAAGCGTCATCGTCGATACCGCCAGGAAACTGGGCGTTGATTTGATCATTATTTCCACCCACGGCCGCACTGGATTCAAACGCGCCTTTTTCGGAAGCACCACCGAACACGTCGTACGGTACGCGCCCTGTCCCGTTCTGATCCTGCGCGAACACGAACATGAGTTTGTTCAACCCCAACCGCTCAATCCTCGCGGGAGCAAACGATGAAAACCCGGTTGAATAACACCCCTTGCGCCCACCCGCGCCGTGTCACGAAAAGCCCGCGACAAACAGCCCGGCGGCGGCGGCCCATCCGGCTCGCAAAAATTCTGGTGCCGATTGATTTTTCCAAAGGCTCTCGAAAGGCGCTTCAGTACGCCGTGCCACTGGCCAGGCACTTCGGAGCCAATATCACGCTGCTTCACATCGTCGAACCCATCGTTTATCCGATGGATTATGGTTACGGTACGGTTAACCGGGAGATTCCCAATGCAACCCTTCTGAAGCAAAGCCGGACGAAGTTGAATTCGCTTGGGAAAAAGGTCGTGGGTCCACGTCGATTGGACGAAGCCCTGGTGCGCACCGGCGCCGCTGATGTTGAGATTGTCGAAGTCGCCAAGGCGCGCGAAATCGATCTGATCCTGCTCGGCAGGCGGGGCTGCGGAGAGGGGAATCATCTGGCGACCGGCAGCACCGCTGAAAAAGTGGCGCGCCACGCGCCGTGTCCGGTCCTGGTGGTGCGCCAGAAGGAGCATGAATTTGTTGAATCCTGGCGCGGCGGTGGCGAAACGCAAAAACCATACCAAGAAACGGCCAGCTTTTGCCAAAAAAGGTGGGGCCGGCGGGTCACGCCCAAGTAGCATTACGGATGATGACTCAACCAAACAAAATCAAACCCATGCGGAGGAATTTATGAGCACATTATTGCTATTGCCGCCCATTCAGAAGGAGGAGGAAAGCTCCACGGAAGCTTCAGCGCCCCTTAATATCGTGGTGGTCTTTGCGGACACACTTCTGGCCAAAAAATCGACGCAAATCTACAACGAGCTTATCGAACAATTCGCGCCGGATTGCGTTTTCAATGCTTCCTGGTGGAAATTCGACCGCCTGTTTCAACAGGAATTATTTGCGGCGGCCACTCACGCCGCTGCGGAAGCGGACATCGTGATGGTGGCAACGCACGCCGATGAAGATTTACCCGAGGCGGTCAAAGGCTGGATCGATATGGCGCTGCGCAAGGCCGCAAAGCCGGATCGTCTCCTGATTGCGCTACTCGGCGCGGGGACCGGCTGGCGACCGGTGAATTCGGCCGCGGAGCAATATTTGCGGACCGCCGCACAGGACGCCGGCATGGAATACCTGCACCACTGGATCGCCTTGCCACTTCAGATGTCAAATGGCTCCCTGAAAAATATCACGAACCGCGCCAGCGCCATTACGCCGCTGTTGGCGGAAATTTTGTCGCACACGGTCGCCGTCCCTCACGGTGGCATCAACGATTAAAACCGCAACGATAACAAAACGAAAGGACAGTTATGGCAACCTACATCAGTCTGATTCGCTTCACGGAAAAAGGGACTCAAGCGATTAAACAATCGACGAAACGGGCGCACGCCTTTGACCAGGCGGCGGAAAAGTCCGGCGTCCGAATCAACGGCCAGTATTGGACGCTCGGCGCCTATGACGGCGTGCTGGTCCTGAGCGCGGACAAACCCGAAAAAGCTTTACGTTGCCTGACTGAACTGGCGTCCGGCGGCTACGTGAAAACGGAGACCTTGCCCGCCTTCACGGACCAGGAATTCGATGCGATTTCAGGCCGGTAGCGCCGGCCAGGGTTTCCACCGGTCAAGATCGTCCAGTAAGATTAGTCCGGCGCGGTTTCTTTGCTTTGTCGCAACAAGAAATGTTAAATGGATGACAAGAAGTGTGGAGCCTCAACTGGCCTGCCGGCTAGACTGATGTCATGAATTCGGAGAAGCAAACAGGATTAATCAGGCGAGTGGGTCCGCTGCTTCGGGATTGCCGGGAGCGCGCTCTGGCTGAACCACCAACCCCACAGCCGGTTAAACACAGCCCGCGCGCCGAAGCAGGGAGGCCGGCGTGAAACTTTTTATTGCCGGTTTGAGTTACAAGACGGCGCCCGTCGAATTGCGCGAGCGACTGGCGGTGACTCCTGCGCGGCTGCGTTGCGCGGGTTGCCGGCTGAAAATCGGCGGCGGACTTTCCGAGGCCGTGCTGCTCTCGACTTGTAATCGCGTTGAAATCTACGGTCTGGCCGATCACGTCAACGGCAACATCGCTCCGCTCTTTCGTCATCTGACGGGCCGCGCGCAGGACGTTGAGCCGCACCTTTATGTCCACGAAGGCGATGAGGCCGTACGCCACCTCTTCTCCGTCGTGAGCGGATTGGATTCGATGGTGATTGGGGAAACCGAGATCACCGGCCAGGTGAAACACGCGTATCAAGCCGCCTGCGAGGCGAAACTGACCGGGCGCGTGCTGAACCGGGTTTTTCAAGCCGCACTGCAGACCGCCAAGCAGATTCGCACCCGGACGGGCATTGGCCGCGGCGCAACTTCGGCGGGGAGCGTGGCCGTTGAGTTGGCGGGAAAGATTTTTGGCGGCGGCCTCGGCCGGCAAAGCGTCATGATCATCGGCGCTGGAAAAATGGGTGAAGCGTGTGTTCGTCATCTGGCCAGGAAGGGGGCGCGTTCGGTGCTCGTGTCGAACCGGTCTTTTGAACGCGCGCAGGAATTGGCCGCGGAATTTGGCGGGCGGGCGGTTCGGCTGGACGATAAACTTCAGGCGCTGACGGAAGCCGACATTGTCGTGAGTTCCACCGGTTGCCCGCAAGCGATTTTGCATCGCGCGGAAATCGAAGCGGTGATGCGGTCGCGGCGCAATCGACCGCTGGTCTTGATCGACATCGCAGTGCCGCGCGACATCGACGCCGACGTCCAATTCGTCCCCAATGTTTATCTCTACAACATCGACGACCTGGAAGCCATCGTTCGCGAAAACGTACGACACCGTGAACTCGAATTGGCCCAATGCCGCGCCATCATCGCGCAACAGACCGCAGCGGTGATGGCCAAACTGATGCCGGTCCGCAAGGAACACCATGACCCACGCATTCAAACCAACCCTGATTGGGTATTTTCCGGCGCGGCCATTTGCCGCGGCTGATTTACTCCGCAAAGGTCAGCGGCGGTTTGACGCCGAAACGACCTGGGCTTTGATGGCGAGCGCGAACGCGCAGACGACTTATTTTCGGCAAAAAATGACTGGTGTTTGGCAATCTGAGGTTAGACGTAAATTGCAGTCCGTTTAACCTGTAACCAGATTATGGGAAAGCAGAGTTCTTAAAACCTCAACGGCCCAAGAATATGAAGACAAATATTTCCATCAAGAAAGCACCGGCTTGTCTCATGTCGGTTGTGCTGATGGCCGTGGTCACCGCGACAACAGTCCGAGCGGCCGGGCCCGCCTTGCAGGGTCAGGTCACATTACGCCCGCTAACCCCTACCGAGATCAATGTCTATGCGCTGACCAATGCACAAGGCGCGAGCGGTTTGACCACAATTGGCGTGGGCCAGCCGGCTTATCTCGAGGTTTTGGTGAACGCCAGCGCAACCACCATCAAAACCACCAATGTAGTCAACGGTGTAACCAACATCGTAACCACCGTCTATCCTGATGGCGTGCCCAATGCAGACATCACGAACGTCACCTGGGTTTTGACCACCAAACCAGCCGGCTCGGCAGCCGTGCTGACCAACAGCCCGTTGGGAACCAATATACCGACGTTCAAAATAGCCGACCGCATAAATCAGGCTGGCGCAGCGGTGTTCAAAGTGGCTGGAACGGCTGGACGCAAGATGCTTCGTCCTGACCTCACGGGGCAATACACGGTGACGACCACCCTCCAGACCGGCAACAGCGGAAACACCAACTTGACCCAGACAATCACGGCCGGGACATACATGGGAATCAACACCTGTGCCTTCTGCCACAGTGGCGGCGTGGCGGCGCCGGATAAGTACCACCCCTGGTCGCAAACCGCTCATGCCACTGTTTTCACCCGGTCCATTGATGGACTGGAGAGTGATTATTACAGCAAAAGCAGCATTCTGCGCCACACCGTCGGCTACGATACCAACACCGCTGCCATCAACGCCGGATTTGACGACGTCGCGACGCAAGTTGGATGGACTTTTCCGGCCACGTTGACCAACGGCAACTGGGCGTCGCTGACAAATAAGTTGCAGAATCTTGCCAACATCCAGTGCGAAAACTGTCACGGCCCGGGCAGTCAACATGTCTTCGGGGAGGTGATTGATCCGTACAGCCCCGATGCCAAAGCCGCAATCGCGGTGAGCTTCATCGCGGGCAATTGCGCTCAATGCCATGACAACCTGCCCCAAGGCACGACCGCAGAGACCAAATATGCCGAATGGAGCGGCTCATTGCATTCCCACAGCACGCGTACTCCCTCCGGCGCGGGCCGCGAAGCATGTGTCCGTTGCCACACGGCTTCGGGTTTCGCTGCTTGGGCCGACGCTGGTGGCATGACCAACCAGAACGCGCATCCCAATACCTTGAACTACACGCCGAGCACAACCTACGAGGCGCTCACCTGTGCAACGTGTCACGACCCGCATGATGCGTCTAACCCACATCAACTTCGCTTGGGGAGTAGCGTCACGCTTTCCGACGGTACTGTGGTCACCAATGCCGGCAGCGGCGCTTTCTGCATGCAATGCCATAACAACCGCGACGGCTCTTACACCAACATGCTGGCGAAATTGCCTTTGAGTCAGGCCAACTGGGTCGGCGGCTCCGCCTTTGGAACGCATGACAGCCCGCAGGGTGATATCCTCGAAGGTGTGAATGCCGAGACCTACGGCAAGTTTATTCCCAGCGCGGCCCACGCCAACTCAGTCTCCAACACCTGCGCCGGATGTCATATGCAGCCCGTGACTTCAACCGATCCGGCCTTCCTCCAAGCCGGCGGTCACACCTTCCACATGACTTATACGAACAGTGCCGGCGTCACGCTCGACAAGGTTGATGTTTGCATCAAATGCCACGGCCCAATGACCTCGTTTGACTTGGTGAAGGCGGATTACAACGGCGACGGCGTCATCGAAGGTGTGCAGACCGAAGTCCAGCACTTGCTCGACACACTGTCCAGGCTCCTGCCTCCCAGAGTCTATAAGGCCAATCCCGCCGACTACGTTGCGGATGGCCTGCTCAAGACTTCCGACTCGTCCATGGCTATCTATACCAACGTGCCGACGAAGTTCTTGAAGGCATATTACAACTGGGACATTGTGTTTCGTGACGGCAGCCTCGGTATTCACAACGCGCCGTTCGTGGTGGGCCTCCTCAAAGCCTCCATCGGCGATCTAACGGGCGACGCTAACAATGACGGTATCGCCGATTGGTGGCAGATCCAATACTTTGGCTCGATTACCAACCCGCTCGCCGCGCCCTATGCCGCTCCGGCAGGCGATGGCGTGCCCAACTGGCTCAAATATAACCTGGGCCTGAATCCGTTGATCCCCGGTGCCAACATCCCCGGTGGGTTTGTATGGGGACCGAGCCTGACTAATCCGCAAGGCACCAATACCGTCGCGATCTACACGGCGGCTGAAGTGACGTTTAACACTCAAGTGGGCACGACCTACCAGATTCAGTCCATTTCGTCGCTGGGCGATCCCTGGCAAAACGTGGGCGGCTCGATCGCAGGCACGGGTGAGGCGATTAGCTACGTGACCCCGACGCGCGAACTTCCACAACAGTTCTTCCGCGTGGTTCATACCCCGTAGCCGAATTGGGACCTCGAGAGATTAATCAGCCGGATTAATCCGTGGCAGACCCCTCCGTGATGGTGCGGTGGGGTTTTTGCTTGCTGAAAGAATACACCAGATGCTTGCGACCCGACGGATGGATGGAGCGCGTAACCTTCGGGTATCCAATGTCAATGGGCCGCTTCCTTGAGTTGCCGGAGCGCCTCGATTTGAGCCGAGGATCTGGCCGCAATCTGCTTGAACGCTTCCGCATGCTCTGATTGTATCTGCTGAAGGTGTTTCATGGCGTCCTGTTGCTCGGCTGCGGATCCGCCGTTCTGAGCCTGGCTGAGACGCTGTTGGGCTTCCTTGAATTGAATCTCCATTGCCGCCGCCGCCGTCTTGAAATCCTTCATCGCCGCGGCGCGGAGAAGCCGCGTCCCTTCCTCCATCGACACGGAAGCGAAATTGGCGACCGTGTGCTTGACCTCCTCGACGACGGCAGGGGCGGCCGGAGAATTGTTCGCGAAAGACTGAGTCGGGTGTTTCGCACGGGCGACACGTTCAATCGCACGGGTCAAATCGAACTCGATGGCTTGTTCCCACTCTGGAGAGAGTGGGGGCAGCGACTCCTTTTGCTCATCCTGGGCAACGGCGAGACCAAAGTAACAAGTGTCACCCTTATCCAAGTTGAAAGGTTTGAAGCCGTCCGCTGCGGCCGCAACTGCGGCCGCTTTGATGTCCGACCGCGAATTGTAGCGAGTCACGCCGATCTTGCCTTCAGCCGCTCGCTGGTACTCGGACAGCAACTGATCCACCCGCCCGGCGAAAGCCTGCACGGAAGCAGACACGCTCGCGGGGTCCAGCAGAGCGTAGAAACGGATCTCAACAGGTGAATCCAATCGCTTCAGAACGCTCCTGGTGCTGTCGGACAGCGCAATGAGCTGTTGGCCGCCCGCCCCGTCCGTCGCGCCGCGTTGTGTCGCGCGATAAAACCAAACCACGCCCATCACTCCACCGATCAAACAGAAGACCAGCACGAGGACGAACATCCGAATGTTGGCTTGCTCTCGCCTTTGCGACATCGTCGCGGCACCAAACAGGTTTACCGATGACTGTCTCATTGCGTTTCTTGCGTGCTGATGTCCGGTTCCAGTCAAGACCGTTTCAATCTTCCAAAGTTACGATGATGTAAGCGAGGAAAAATTGCTCCGTCGAATGGCCGGCATTGTTTGTTGTTCAGCGCAGAACAACCAATGGAGAGAGTCCGACAATATTTGGATAGCGACCCCTCCATCTCTCCGGGTAGTTTTCAAGCAATGATATGGGCGAACAGGTCCAGAGCAAAACACGTTGGCAGCGCGCGAGTTCAGCCGGTAGCGCGGTTTCCTGTCATACGAACCCGGTTAGTCATCCGATGGCGATGGGTGGAGCCATTGGACAGAAATTAATGGGTCAGCCAAACTTGCGGCACATGAACGGGACGAAGAATCTGCCGGCTCATCAAGGTTCTATTTTGATCCTGGCCGTCGCGAGCTTTTTCATGGCCAACCTGCTTGGGAGTGCCCAAGAAGTTCAACATTTGACCCTCACGCAACCCGGCGGCATGCCCGGCCTGCCGGTCATGACTGGAATCTCCCGCGCGACCAACGGGGTGACGGTGACGTGGGATGGCCCTTCGGGCTATTATCAGTTGTACCAAAAACCCGGCCTGATGAGCCAGACGTGGCAAAAGATCGGCGGACTGAACCTTAACCGGAGAACCAATGTCACCACACTGCACAGCGATGCGTTTTTCCGGGTATCAGGCCCATCGCCCCAGTTCGCGAGTTCGCAGGCCTGCATCGAATGTCATGCGAACATCCGCGCACTTGAGAAGAACACCCCGCATGCGCATGCGCTGGAAACCCTCCAGCAAGCCCACCAGGATCAGAACTCGAGTTGTCTGCCATGTCACACGGTGGGTTACGGATTGCCGACCGGATTCACTGGTGCGACGACGACACCACAACTGGCTGGAGTACAATGCGAAAACTGTCACGGCCCGGCGGCCAATCACGCCGCCAATGATTTCGACCTGACCGTCAGACCGCGCGTCGAACTGGCCGCGCAAGTGTGCGGCGGTTGCCACACCGGGTCACAACACCCGACGTTCGACGAGTGGAAAACCAGCGGTCACTTCGCGGTGGTCGAGGACATGAGTCCGACCGACCGCATTGACAGTTGCGGTCGTTGCCACTCGGGTTCTGCCCGCCTCGCCCTGATCAAGGGCGGGAATCCGAGCGTCACAGTCACCAATGACGCGAACGTCGGCATCACGTGCGTCGTTTGCCATGACCCGCACCAAAACCACGTCTGGACGAATGTAATGACCGGCAGCGTTTACACCAACCAGCTCCGCCAGGTGTTGTCCTCGACCAACGATTTCTTTTTGTCCCCTTCGGACACCTTCACAAACAAATACAATCCGAATATCAACCTCTGCGCGCAATGTCACAATCATCGTGGCGCTTCGTGGACAAGTTCGAGCCGCCCGCCGCATCATTCGCCGCAATACAATATGTTGCTCGGCACGGTGGGTGTGTTGCCGGAGGGCGTCAGCGGCGGTCCCGCAACCCATGCCGGGACAAAATTTCTCGCCGATGACTCGGGCCGTTTGTTGCTCGTCACGAACCAATGCGTGACCTGTCACATGCAGACCGGGGAGTACCAGCACGGCCCGCCGGAGGTCGCAGCCATCACCGGCCACAAGTTTGAAGTGACTTCATACGGAGCCTGCGCTGATTGCCACGGCAGCGGCGCCAATGCCGAGGGGTTGGTGGGTCTGCTCCACGGATTCGTCGCGGACGAGATCCAGCAGGTGAAGGCGAGGCTGGATAGCTGGGCCGCCACCCAGGCGCCGGGTTCGTTGTACGCGGCGTACGGGACGAGAGCGTGGGAATACACCACGCCGGGCGACCTGTCGCCCGGAGGTTCCGGGCCAACTACCGCCGAGCAAGCGCTGATCCCGGATAACATCAAGAAAGCCCGTTTCGATTTGTACCTGGTTCTTTACGACGGCAGTTACGGCGTTCACAACGGGCCTTATGCTTTTACGCTGTTGGAGTCCGCCCGAAACTGGGTCGAGCAGGAATTAAACAAATGACGGAATGCGGCGCGGCCGGACAGGCCATCCGCCGCGATTGCCACGAATGATTTGAACGAAAACCGCAGATTGCATGATCAAGCTTACAATACGCCGAATTGGAATACTTTTTGTCGGCTGGAGGCGCGGACTGGGGCTGCTGGCCTTCGGGGCAGCCTTTTCGCTTGCGCTCATTTCCTGTCGCACCGTGAATCGCTCGGTAGTGATGCTGCCCACTGTGCCGGGAGCAAATTACATCGGTTCCAAGGAGTGCGAGCAGTGCCACGAGGAAATCTATCGAGGCTTCGCGACCGCTGACCACGCGCGTCTCATTGCCGAGGGGCCGAATGCTCGCAACGCCGGATGTGAATCCTGCCACGGCCCTGCCAGCCTTCATGCTGAGTCAGGGGGAGAGGTCAAACCTCCTTACAGTTTTGCGTCCGGACGCCCACCGACGACCAGCTATGGGGCGCGCGAGGCGGTTGGCCACACTCGGGAGACGGAAACGCTCTGCTTTCAGTGTCACACCGACGTGCGCGGCAAGTTCAACCTGCCCAGCCATCATCCCGTGCCCGAGGGAAGGTTGACTTGCACCGATTGCCACTCGCCGCACAAAGATTCCGTTTATCGTGGCGGAACCGCCTTGCTTTCCGAAAACGAAAGCTGCCTGCGCTGCCATTCCGCGCAACGGGGGCCTTATGTATTCGAGCATGAGGCCTCGCGTGAAGGATGCACCATCTGTCACACCGCTCACGGGTCCGTCAATGCCAAGCTGCTGACCGTCCGGGACGCGAACCTCTGTGTGAAATGCCACTTCCAGCAGGTGAGTGGAGGCAGGCTGCTCTTCGGGGGTTCAGACCACACTTTGCGGGTCCAGCAAGGGACCTGTTGGACCGCGGGTTGTCACGAGGCGGTCCACGGTTCCCGAGTGAGTCCCTCTTTGCGATTCTAACCAGCGACTCGAAAGACGATGACCGCACGAATGCCATTTCAAAACGCAAGGATGCGATCGTATTGGGCATCTCTGCTTGGGCTATGCGTGGCGGCATCCACCCTTTCAGCGGCTGACACAAATGCACCGCAGGGTGTCCTTCCCGTCCCGATGACGCCGGAACAAAGGTTTGAAGGAGGCACCAATGCCTACATCAACTGGATCGAGTTCTCAGCGGGCGGGTTCATTACCGAAGGCAACAAGGCCCAATTCCAGCAGCGACACCAGACTTCGGGCGGGGCCTTTGGGGGCATCGAAGATTTTCATTACCAGGCCAACATCGCCACAAACACCACCCTATCCGTGGATGGGCATGCGCTGTTCGATAATAACGACTACAAATTGAGCCTGGGTGTCGCGCGTGAGAAGCTCGGATATTTGCGTTTCTCCTACAGCGAGTTTCGCACGTGGTACAACGGTGACGGCGGCTTTTACCCGCCCTCGAACAACTGGCACCCACTGTCGGGTGACGCACTGACGCTGGATCGCGGGGAAATTTCATTTGAGGCCGGATTGACGCTGGAGAACATGCCGAAGATTACGTTCAAGTACGCCCACCAACACCGGGACGGAGAGAAGAGTTCCACCAGTTGGGGATTTACTCATCCTACCGGCGGCGCTTTGGTGCGAGGGCTCAGCCCCTCCTTTTATGAAATCAATGAGCGCAGCGATTCTTTTCAACTGGACGTGGCCCACCGCATCAAAACAACCGACTTCGGCGTGGGGCTGCGTTATGAGTCCGGCAAACTAGACAACGCCCTGAAGATCGATCAATTCCCGGGTGAACCCGTCGAACAAAAGATCACAGACCGTCAGGGCACTACTTATGGCTTGTTCAATGTCCACACGTTCACGGAAACCTGGATCAAAAAGAATCTCATGTTATCCTCCGGTCTCTCGTACTCGGATTTGAACAATGATTTCTCCGGCAGCCGCATTTATGGATCCGACTTTGATGTCGGTTACGTTCCAAGTGCTCAAAATGGGCTCGGCTACTACGGCTTGAACGGTGGATCGCACATGAAGGAATACGTGATGGACCTAAACCTTCTGGCCAAACCGTCGCCGCATTTCTCCATTGTCCCTTCCCTACGCGTACTAAAGGAAGACTCGGATGCGAACTCCAGCGGATTTGAGACCCTCGGAGCTAACGTGGCGGCGCCTTTCACGGGTAATAGCGATCGGGGGATTCTTGACGTACGTGAGCGCTTGGATCTGAATTATAACGGCATCACCAACTGGGTATTCTATGCCCGCGGCGACTGGACGGAGGGGGAAGGGAATTTAACGGAGAACGGCGGGTTGGGCCAGGTCAATGGCATCGGCATCCCGCCCATCCAACGTGAGACGGAAGACCATCGTTTCTTTCAAAAATATAGCGCCGGCGCCAGGTGGTACGCAATCCGCGAAGTCACTCTGGACGCGGGCGGTTATTATAAAATCAACCATTACGATTATGACAACCAACTGGACAGCACGCCAAACGGCAGCGCCAGCGCCAACCGATACCCGGCGTATCTGATTATGCAGGACTTCGAAACGTATGACGGCAACTTAAGGCTGACACTGAGGCCCCTGCGAAACGTGACCTTGGTCAGCCGCTATGAGTACCAACTGTCAACCATCCAGACGAAACCGGATCCGATTTCGGGTCTTGAGGAGGTGACATCCTCAAGAATGACGAGTCACATTATCGCGCAGGACGTCAGTTGGTCACCTTGGCCGCGGTTATATCTGCAAACCGGATTCAACTATGTCTTGAGCCAAACCAAAACCCCGGCATCAGACTTCACCCAGGCCATCCTCGACTCGCAGAACAATTACTGGACGGTAAACTTTTCTTCCGGACTGGTGTTGGATGACAAAACCGACCTGAATCTGAGCTATTTCTACTACCGGGCGGGCAACTACAACGACAACTCTACCGTGGGCCAGCCCTATGGCGCGGGAGCGGAGGAGAATGGGGTCACCGCAACCATCGTCCGACGGCTCACCGAGAAACTGCGCCTCACGCTGAAGTACGGTTACTATCACTTCACTGATCAAACTTCCGGCGGCCACAACGACTACGACACTCATGTTCTGTTCGCCAGCTTGCAGTACCGGTTTTGATCGGAATGGGTCTTCAAGCAATGGGCGGGTTGCTGCCATTTCAGTGCGGTCAATAAATGCCAAGAAATTGACAATTTCCGGTGAGCAGTAAGAAGAGGAAAAAGGGATGGTTTTTGCGTGAACGCTATGAAAGGGCATGGGCTGATCTGCAATGAAAACCAGCAAAAAGTGCGCCTTCGTGATTGCTTCGAAATGCCCGGCGTTTTGTTCCTTCCGAAATTAGCATCCAAAACCATCAACTGAATACGATTCATGAAAAAATCAAACCTCCTTGTTCTGGCGGTCATGTCGGCCGCAGTTGTCTCAATGAGCGCCGCAGACGTTCAGGAAAACTGGACAAAAAATTGCGCTTCGTGTCACGGGAAAGACGGTAAAGGCGATACCAAAGCCGGCAAGAAAGCGGAAGTTAAAGACCTGACCGATGCAACGTATCAAGCGTCCTTCACGGATGAGCAAATGTTAAAGCAAATCAAAGAAGGAATGAAGGACAAGAGTGGTAAAGAGCGCATGAAGCCCTTCGCCGACAAACTCAGTGACGAGGAGGTTAAGGTACTCGTTGCACACGTCCGCGGGTTTAAGAAATAGTCCCGTCGAGCAGGCGTGGTGCAGCGGAATTCGAGCGTTCCCGCGGTTCGATCCCGAATCACACTGCACCGCCCTTGTGCCGTGCCAGTCGGCCAGAAAGAAGTCGCCTTTGATTGGCAGATGAACGGCAAGAAATGCCAAGTATTTGACAACCCACGGATAGCCCCTCTGCGTATTCCGGCTAATGTCTCAATCAGCGATGAATGGCGGTTTCAAAAAGTCATTGGTGCTCGGCGGAGTGACAGTATCCTTTCTCGCGCTGGCGGCGGGGTTCTTTTTGGACCTATGGGGGCATCCCACTCAATCGCCACTCATTCCGCTGGTGGCCACCAACTTTATCAACACCGCAACCGTCCGAGTGTCAGCGGGAGAATTGATCGCCTCCGGTGGCGATGCTTCGGGCCTCGATTGTTACGCCTGCCACGAAAAGAATAAGCCACTCAAGCTGACGTTCGACGCGGAAAGCAACGTGATTCTGGCGAAAGAACACGACGACATCGTCATGGGGCATGGCCGTCATAAAAGGAATAATAACTGTTTCAACTGCCACGACGACACGAACCTCGAATTCTTGCAAACGCGCGACGGTCATCAGGTGAAACTTGTGGACAGCCCGGCACTGTGCGGCAGTTGTCATGGCCCCACGTATCGCGATTGGGAGGCGGGCGTCCATGGCCGCACCAGCGGTTACTGGAAGCGCGACCTCGGTCCAATCGATCGCAAAGTTTGCACGTCCTGTCACGATCCGCACTCGCCGGCCTTTCCTGGCCGTGAGCCCGCGCCCGGACCGCACCTGTTACATCCGATTGCCAAAGTATCGAAAGAAAGGATTCGCTAAATGTCTGACCTGAATGATTCTTGCGCGTGTCCGCCGAACAACGGCATAAGCCGGCGCAATTTTCTGCGGAGTTCCACCGTGCTGGCATCCGGCATTGCCGCGCTGGCGGCCAGTCTTGCGCCCCTGCGCGAGTTGACGAATTACACGTCCATGGAACAGTTCATGCAGAAGTATTACCGGGAGATGACGCCACCGGAGATGGAAAAAGTCCTGGAGCGAATTGCGCACGAGGTGGAAAGGCAGTATCAAATTCGTCCGCACGTTAGGGATTACAAGCCCATGGACGGCGTGGAGTTTGTTTATTGCCTGAATCTCACGCGTTGCATTGGTTGCCGCAAATGTGTGCATGCTTGCGTGGCGGAGAATAACCAATCCTGCAATCCAGAAATCCAATACATTCGCGTGTTGAAGATGCCGCATGGCTCGCTCGACATGGAAAAAGGCGACCACAATTACGCGCCTTCGTCCGTCCCGGAAAAAGGTTTCTTCTACATGCCGGTGCAGTGTCAGCAGTGCAAGAATCCGCCGTGTGTCAAGGTCTGCCCCGTCAAAGCCACGTGGCAGGAGCCGGACGGCATTACGGTGATTGATTACGACTGGTGCATCGGCTGTCGATATTGCGAGGCAGCGTGTCCGTATTTTGCGCGCCGGTTTAATTTTACCCGGCCTTCGATTCCGAAAGAACGGCTCAATCCCAACATGTCCTATTTGGGCAATCGCCCGCGCAAACAGGGGGTGATGGAAAAATGCCACTTCTGTATTCAGCGGACTCGCGCTGGGAAATATCCCGCCTGCCTTGAGGTATGCCCCACCGGCGCGCGCAAGTTTGGAAATATTCTCGACCCGAACAGTGAAGTCTCAAGTATTCTCCGAACCAAGCGGGTATTCATTCAACTCAAGGAAGAAATCGGAACTTCACCGCGCTTCTTTTACTACTTTGACGTATGATGCCCGCCTGCAAAAACTATTTCACGTTTCTCTCGCGCTGCGCGCGGATCGCGTTCGTTGGCGACTGGCGCTACTACGCCTGGATGGGCGTGCTGATGTTGCTTTGCCTGCTCGGCATCAATGCCTATGCCAAGCAATTTGTTCACGGCTTGATCGTCACCGGCATGAGTGATCAGGTTTCGTGGGGAGTTTATATTGCGAATTTTACTTTCCTCGTTGGCGTGGCAGCGGCGGCCGTGATGCTCGTGATCCCGGTTTACATTTACGACAACGAGGAGCTGCACGATCTGGTTATCTTCGGTGAACTCCTTGCGGTGGCCGCCATCATCATGTGTCTGGCCTTTGTAACCGTGGATCTGGGGCGGCCGGACCGCTTTTGGCACTTGATCCCGGGCATTGGCCAATTCAACTTTCCCGGCTCGATGCTGAGTTGGGACGTGATCGTGCTGAACGGTTATCTGCTGTTGAATGTTTACATCTGCGGTTACCCCCTCTACTGCCGCTATCGAGGCCGACGGCCGGCAAAATGGTTTTACATTCCGTTCGTTTTCCTGGCGATTGTCTGGGCGGTTTCGATTCACACGGTCACGGCGTTTCTTTATGTCGGACTCGGTGGCCGGCCGTTTTGGAATTCCTCGATTGTGGGTCCGCGTTTTCTCGCTTCGGCCTTCACCGCCGGTCCGGCACTGATCATCCTGGCGATGCAGGTGGTTCGCCGGGTTACCGCCAGTGATGTTGCGAGACGGCCGGCAGGCACAGCCGCACCGGAGGCAGAGTTGCGACGTCCCGCCACCCTCGAAGATCTGGATCTACTGGCCCGTCACCTGCCCGAACTGGCAGCGGTTTCGACGCCGGTTCGCAAGGACAGTCTGGTCGGCGCGGTGGTGATGGACCTGCCAACGGATGAAGTCATCTTGCGCCAGGGGGAGAAGGAAGACGCAGCTTTTTTTGTGCTGAAAGGGCGCGTGGTGGTACAACGGGAGGAAAGCGGTCGGTTCCGGATCACCCGCAATGTCGGGCCGGGTGAACAGTTCGGCGAGATCTCCGCCCTCGCCGGAACCGCACGGCTGGCCACGGCTTTCGCCGAAGAACCCACCCGGGTCCTGCGTCTGCCGGCCGACTCGCTGCGCAAGCTCATGAAGAATCCCCAGTTGAACCGGATCATCCGGTCGAGAATGAGCGAGCGACTCATGATCACGGATCGCGCCCTGATGATCCTGCGCAGCATCGTCCAGGTCTCGATGCTCATCAACGTATTCCTGCTCGTGAATGAAATCTTCAAGGAATTTTATTCTCCCACGTCGCATGTGGCCTCATCTCAGTACCTCTACTTCGGCTTGCACGGCCACCACGCGCTTGTTCCGTGGATTTGGGTGGCCATCGTCTTCAACCTCATCGCCATGTTTCTGCTCGTGCTGCCGTTGAGCAAGAGCCTGAAATATCTCAATGTCGCCTGCGTGCTGGCCATCGTCGGCATCTGGATTGAAAAGGGCATGGGGTTGGTCGTGCCCGGCTTCATTCCGACACCACTGGGCGAGATCGTAGAATATTCCCCAACGCTCAACGAAACGTTGGTCTGCCTGGGGATTTGGGCCTTTGGTTTCCTCTGCTACACGGTTTTCCTCCGCATGTCGATTCCGATCCTGCAAGGCAAACTCTCCCAGGCAAATGAAAACCAGTCGGATTTCGACCTCGAACAAAGCGAAACCCACAACCGCGCCATCTCCCATGTCAAAACAGCTCACAGTTGATGATTTTCAGGAATCGCTGAACGCGCACGTCGCCGCCAAGGGCGATCAAATACGCGAGAAATACGGCCCGCACATCGGCTGGAACGAGCTGCGCCAAGTGCTGGAGGATCGCTCGCTGGTCCGCTATCCGTGCGCCATTGTTTTCGATGCCGCGCCGTTGCAGGAAGGTGAATTTGCCCACCCCGTGGCCAACGGCGAACGACCCGAAGAGGGATTCAATATTTGCGTTCATCCATTTTTCGCCACGCAACTCTCGCACGTGCCCTATCTCGTCCTCTACCAGCTCGTGCTGGTGAACTACGGGGATTTCGCTTCGTCCGACGACGCCGAAATCTTTGGGGCGAATGCCTTGGGCATTTCCAAGGAAGATTACTACAATGCCTTGTGTGAAATGGCGGATGAAATCGAAAAACCCATAATGAGCGCTTGATTTAGGGTGGCTTGAATTTATCCTGCCTCCTTACGTCGGGTGGTCAACGCGATCAATCGAGGATACTGAACAGTGTGGCGCAATCGAAAATTAATTTATGAAAACCAAACTCATCATCAAACCAGCCATCGTATCAATGCTGCTTCTCGCCTTGCTTGGCGGCAGAGCGCAAGCCTCCGACACCAAGGAATTGTGGGACAAGACCTGCGCTGCCTGCCACGGCAAAGATGGCCGAGGCGATACCAAAATGGGCAAGAAGGTCGATGTGAAGGATTACACCGATCCCAAATTCCAGGCCGAATACAAAGACGACAAAGGGATCAAGACCATCAAGGAAGGCATCACGGAAAAAGGCAAAGAACGAATGAAGGCGTATGCAGACAAATTCTCAGACGAGGAAATCAAGGCGCTGGCAGCCCACGTTCGTACCTTCAAGAAACCGTAACCGCTTTAACTCGGTTTGCAAAAACCGTGCGAAACTCAGATTGGGATACAGCCGCCGAGGCCCGGGCGATCCGGCGGATTCACAGCTGTCTTTTCTCATTCGGTGTGAACAAAACTCGATTGCACTCACCCGCCCTTTCGCCAAGCAGTCTGATCATGGATACAATGGAATCGTTCCCGGCAAATGACTAACGAAACCGAAAAGCCGGCCAAACGTTCCCAACAGTATCGCAACTGGCTGAGTTTGAGCGGCGCCATCATCGCGTTGGGATCCTTCTTTTCGTTCATTCTGTTGTTCGCCTTCGATTTCATCTCCCATCACGGCAACCCGTACATGGGCATCCTGGCGTATGTGGTTGCTCCTGCTTTTTTGATCCTCGGACTGTTGCTCATTGCTTTGGGCGCCTGGATTGAGCGACGTCATAGCCGCCGGATTGCGGCCGGCGCGGCGCGGCATGCTCTGACGATCGACCTTTCGCGTCAGCGCGACCGCAGGGCATTAATTGGCTTCATCGCGGGCGCCGTGTTATTTTTGCTCGTTTCCGCTTTTGGCAGCTACCAAACCTACCATTACAGCGAGTCAGTTCATTTTTGCGGCCAGACATGCCACACGCCCATGAACCCCGAATTCACGACTTACCTGAATTCACCCCATGCACGTGTCGCCTGTACGGAATGCCACGTCGGCAGCGGCGCCACCGCATACGTGAAAGCAAAAATCAATGGCGTGCATCAACTCGTCTGCACATTTTCCGGCCACTACGAACGCCCCATAAAAACGCCGATCAAAAACCTCCGCCCGGCTCAGGAAACATGCGAACAATGTCACTGGCCCAGCCGGTTCGTGGGCAATCTTGACCGCACCTATTCGCATTTTCTCGCCGATGAAACCAACACCCCTTTTACTGTGCGTTTGTTGCTCAAAGTTGGCGGCGGCGATTCCAGACACGGCCCGGCGGGCGGCATCCATTGGCACATGAACCTCGCCAACAAGGTCGAATACATCGCCGGCGATGAGCGCCGACAGGATATTCCCTGGGTGCGCGTCACCGAAACCAATGGCGTCGTTACGGAATACCGCACCCCAAAATTCACCGATGATCCGGCCAAACACACCATCCACACGATGGATTGCATGGATTGCCACAATCGCCCCGCCCACCACTTTCGTTCGCCGGACGACGCCGTTGATCTCGCCCTGTCGCTCGGACGGGTTGACACCTCCATGCCGTGGGTCAAATCGAACCTGCTTGCCGCGTTGATTCAACCCTACGCCGCCGAAGCCGACGCCTTGCAAAAGATCGCCACCACCTTGCGCGCTCAATATCCGAACGATCCGAAAGCCGAACAACTCGTCGCCGAAGCCCGGCAACTCTACCGAAATAATTTTTTCCCTGAGATGAAGGCCGACTGGCGCGCGTATCCCAACAATATCGGCCATAAAAACTGGGCCGGTTGTTTTCGTTGTCATGATGGCCTGCATAAATCCACCACCGGCAAACGCATGATTCCCGCCAGCGACTGCAATTCATGCCATACCATTTTAGCTCAAGGCAGCGGACCGCAACTGGATCAACTCAACGCAAAAGGTCATGGTTTTTTCCACTTGGACGCCGAATATTCGGATTTTTCCTGCGTCAACTGTCACACGGGCGCATTCACGAAGTAATGTTGCACGATGCTTTTCCATCCTGGCTTCTCGTTGCGTTTTCACAAAGGGATGAGCTTGCGGTGGTGCTTCGACGCGCTCTTGGGAGCGGTCCGTTGCTCGCCATCATCATCGCCACCAAACTCGGTTTGACCCGCGACCCGCATCCAAATCCGGTTGACGTTGGCGTGTTTGGCGGTTTGACTTTCTGGCCGGACATCGGCTTGCAGATTGCGGGCATCGTGACCGTTCAGAAACTTAATCGGACCCACGGGCGGAAATGAATCAACTTGACGTGGTGCGCGCCACCATTTGTCCAATGCCGGGCAGAAAGGAATTAGTTGGTTGAAATAAAACGAAACCGGGCGTTCATCAAACTACCTTTGGAACGAACCAAGTCAAAAAACATGAACCGTAACTTGCAAACATTCACTGTCGGCGCGTGGATGCTCGCCATCACTGCGGCTGTTCACGCTGAGGAAAAGCCTTATGCCGCGTCCGCGACGACGCCCGCGTCATCCCCGGCCCCGCCCAGCGCCGGTCTCGTCAACGACTGGCTGCGGGAACAATCCTCGTTGTTTGATCCTTGGGACATCGGCGGTCAATTCCGCGCCCGCTTCGAGCACAAGGAACATTTTGCCATCCCCGGCACTCCCGGCACGATGGACTTTCGAGCAAGTGGTGCCGATACCGACAACACTTATTTGTTGCTCCGCGAGAAGCTGCACCTCGGTTACACGCCCAGTTCCTGGTTCACGGCCTTCGTCGAAGGCCGCAACAGTTCTTCATACCACGACGACCGAAAACCCAATCCAGAGTCGGATAGCTTCGACTTGAATCAAGCCTGGTTGTCGCTCGGCAACGCGAAAGAATTTCCGCTGACGGCCAAGGTGGGACGCCAGGAACTGATTTACGGCGACGAACGTTTGATTGGCGCGTTTGACTGGAACAATATCGGTCGCGTGTTCGACGCGGCCAAACTTCGTTTTGAAAACGAAGATTTGTGGGTGGATGTTTTTTCGGGGCGCGTGGTGCTCGTCGATGACAACAATTTCAATGTCTCGAATGATTACGACTATATTTCCGGCCTCTACGCCTCCACGCGGACGCTGGTGCCGAAACAGGAGACACAACTCTACTTTTTGTCGCGCAACACCGGCGTGAATTCGCCCACCGCCACTTANNCGCCACAAGCCGGCGGCCCGCCTGCCCGCGACATCTATACCGCCGGCCTGCGTGTCAAATCACTGCCCGGCGCGTATGGCGGTTGGGATTACAGCGCAGAAGTGGCCAGACAATTTGGCCGGTTCAAGGAAACCGTCGGCCCACAAGCGGGAGTGAATCTTGACCAAGAAGCGTTGGCGGCCACCGCGAGCGGCGGCTACACTTGGACAAAAGCCTTCGGCTCGCCGCGCGTCGGTTTGGAATACAATTACGCCAGCGGCGACAGTAATCCGAACGACCGGAAACACGAGACGTTCGAAAACCTTTTCCCGACGAACCACAAGTTTTA
>PLJQ01000096.1:0-3370 GCA_003140275.1 Limisphaerales bacterium | reverse complement strand
TGCCGGTGCGCGCCGCGGCGGCGTGACCACGACGCCGGGCACAGGTTACGGAATCAACCCGACCTATGGCAATTATGTCGGCTCGGAACTGGATCTGGTCGCCACCTATGCGATCAGGCCGTACGCCAGCGCGCAGGCCGGGTACGGCCATTTCTTTGTGGGCGACTACGTGAAACGCTCGCTCTCGGCCATCGGTTCGAGCGACGCGGACTTTGTTTACGTCCAGGTGTTGTTCAACTTTTAGAAGCATGGTCGCCTTCGGCGGGCTTCGTGGTTGACTTTGCTTCGGGAGACTCAGACAATTCAGCCATCGGTGCGAGCGAAGGTGACCAAAGTCGCGGTTGTTTGCGCGCTTGTCTGTGCGATAGGCGGGCACTGGGTCGTTTTGCAATCGGTCGCGTGGTTCGGCATGGTCGTAAACTACTCGCAGAGCCTCCCGCTCCACGAGGCCTTCGTGAAAACTTTCGACGGCAAGCATCCCTGCAAAATCTGCAAAGTCGTTCAAGCGGGCAAGAGTGCAGAAAAAAATCCAGAGTCACAGAAGGTTGAAACCAAGCTCGATTTCTTTTTGGTTTCCAGGCAAACCGTCATTCTCCTCCGGCCGCACGCGTCGTTTCAGATCGCAAACATCAGTTTAAGGCCGGCACGCTCCGAAACTCCGCCGACTCCTCCACCCCGACCACTCATCGGTTAGTCCGCTTCTTGAATTGAGTTGCGCCGTGCGTATGCATGTGTCGCAGCAAGTGTTTCCCGAATTTGAAAGAAGCCAGAGGGCTTCGCACTAACCGTGGAGTTTTATGAAGCTTTTTTGTTTGTCCGCAGTTTTGACCGGCGCAGTGGTGACGCCGGCGGTGGCGTGTGATATTTGTTCGGTTTTCTCCGCCGCGCAGGCGCGCGGTGAAATCGGCAAAGGGTTCTTTGGCGGCGTCGCCGAGCAATTCACCCATTTCGGCACGATGCAGGATCAAGGGATGAAAGTAGCGAACCCAGCCGGCCAATATCTCGACAGCTCGGTCTCGCAGATTTTTGCCGGGTACAACTTTAACGAACTGTTCGGCCTGCAACTGAATGTGCCGGTGATTTATCGCTCTTTCAAGCGCCCGGAAGATTTAACAATCGACCGGGGCACTGAATCCGGCGTGGGCGATGTCTTGCTGATCGGCCATTTTCAACCTTATCGGCACGAAGAAAAGAAATTCACTTTCAGTTGGAAGGTTCTGGGCGGGATCAAATTCCCCACCGGCAGCACGCGCCGTCTGCACGAGGAAGTGGATGAATTGACCGCGCCGCCTCCGCCGCCCGGCGCGCTTGCGAGTGGGATTCACGGTCACGACCTGACGCTGGGCAGCGGCTCTTACGATGGCATCGTCGGCACCGGTATCTTTCTCAACTCGCACCGATGCTTTCTGACGACCAGCGCGCAATACGCGATCCGGTCAACGGGCGACTTCGATTATCACTTTGCGGACGACCTGACGTGGGCGGGCGGGCCCGGTTTGTTTCTGGTGTTGAAGGAGGAATACACGCTGGCGTTGCAGTTGAACGTTTCTGGAGAGCGCAAAGACCGCGACACGTTTCAAGGAGTGACCGCGGACGATACCGGCGTCACAGCGGTTTACTTGGGACCGCAAATCAATTTTACCTGGCCAGACAAATTGAGCGCGGAGATCGGTGTGGACTTGCCGATGAGCATCAACAACACCGCATTGCAATCCGTGCCCGACTATCGCATTCGCGCCGGAGTCACCCGGCACTTTTAGTTTCGACTTCAGCGCAAACCAGACACAAATGAAATACCGGGGTGGAAGGGAATGGGTCCGCTGAAATTTTATGGAAATGTGTTTTGACGCTCGCCCTCATCCTAACCTTCTCCCCCGGGGAGAAGGAATAGCCATTGTGCGCCCTTGGTCTTGCGAATACCTGTTCCCGCAAATCCAGCCGTTCGAATCTTCAGTGGCGAGACGGAGAACGATTCACCGTTGCTGGGGAGAGTAGCACTGTTGGGTATTGCACAACGCAGAATACGCATATTTTGCAGCCAAATTTCACAAAATCGCAGGCCAAGGAAGGCGTTCGACAACTCTTAAAACACTGGCCGACTATGTGCAGTGATTCAAGAAAGAAGGCCGTCGAGAACCTGGACAGCGCGTTTGAATCGAGCCGCCGATTCTCGGAGAATGTCTTTCAGGGTAAACGGAAACCTGCAAGCGGGCCCGGTGCATGGATCGGACTCAGATTCGAAATTGAGAGCGATTGCATGAAAATGGCCGCTGTCTGCCGGCGGTTCGAGCGACGTAGATTTTACTTACGTCCGCGTGCTGTTTGGTTTTGGTCTGACCAACCGCCTTCAGCATAGGTTTAATTTGCTTGCCCGCCACCTTTTCGCCGAAGGATAATCCGTACGGCTTGACATGGTAACAAGCGCACCGTCCGAATTTATTTTATGATTCTCAAAAAAGGCGAAAAGATCCATGTGGTCCATCGGCGGCTTTTCGAAAAGGAGCCGCACCGCCATTTCATCGGCGTCATCGATGAATATGAGGACGGGGTAGCCCGCGTGACCGGTTATGTCTATACGGTTGATCCGGCCAAATTCGCCTTCATTCGCCGCCCGGAGAAACGGACGCGCATTATTTCGGTGATTTCCGGCGATCTACTGGTGAACGTGATTCCGTCGTCCGTTGATCTGGAGAAGATCGTTTACAAGCAAGAGGCCAAATCCGTGCGCGTCACCGATGGCGGCGACTGGCATCTCGAGCTCAGCGAATTCACGTGGCGTTAGGCAGCGTGTACCCGAGGGCGAATCAAACTCCAAAGACCTGAAGCCACCGTAAAGTGGCCGACTTCCACGCCCCCTGCCACATTCACTTGCCTGTCGGCGAAAAGGTGTCAGTCCCGGCTATTGTAGAAATGGCTTGAGGCTCTCGCCTCCGGCTGAGAGACTTGGCGCATGGCGCGCAAACTCCGACTGCAATATCCTGGCGCGATTTACCATGTTATGAACCGGGGGGACCGGCGCGAGCCGATCTTTAAGGACGATCAGGATCGGCGGTGTTTTATGGAAACCCTGGGGGAGGCAGGCGGGAAGACGGGCTGGCAGGCGCATGCCTGGTGTTTGATGTTGAACCATTTTCATCTGGTGATCGAAACCCCCAAGGCCAACTTGGTGACGGGGATGAAGTGGTTTTTGGGTACCTACACCGGGCGGTTCAACCGGAGGCACAAATGGTTCGGCCATTTGTTCAGCGGCCGCTACAAATCCTTGATCGTCGATGGGAGCGGCGACGGTTATTTGCGAACCGTCTGTGATTACGTGCATCTGAATCCGGTACGCGCCAAGCTGCTGCCGCCCGAGGCGCCGCTGCAGCGG
>PLJQ01000203.1 GCA_003140275.1 Limisphaerales bacterium | reverse complement strand
CGCTTTTTCATCGACCGGCCGGTTTTCGCGTGGGTGGTTTCCATTCTCATCATGGTGCTTGGGGCATTGGCGATTACGCAGTTGCCCGTCGCCCAATATCCCAGTGTCGCACCCCCTTCGATTTCGGTGACGGCGAATTACGCCGGCGCTTCCGCGGAAACATTGCAGGAAACGGTGACGTCCGTCATCGAGCAACAACTCAACGGAATTGACAACCTGCTCTACATGTCGTCGAGCAGCGATGCGTCAGGGGTGGCGATCATCACGCTCTATTTTCTTCCCGGCACCAACCCGGACACGGCGCAGGTTCAGGTGCAGAATAAATTGCAACTGGCGACGCCGAGTTTGCCGCAGACCGTGCAACAACAAGGCGTCGTCGTGGCGAAAGCCACGCGTAATTTCATGATGTTTTTCACGCTCTCGACGGTTGATGACAGCCTTGATGAAGTCGCGTTGGGAAACTACATCGCGTCCAGCGTTCTCGATCCCATCCGGCGCGTATCGGGCGTCGGCGAAGCGAACATGTTCGGCTCCCAATACGCCATNNCCATGCGCGTTTGGATCAATCCAGACAAGTTGAACAGCTTCGGTCTCACCGCCGGGGATGTCATCACGGCGATTCAGTACCAAAATGCCCAGGTGCCGGTTGGACAAATCGGTGACAAGCCCGCCGTTGAAGGACAACAACTCAATGTGATCCTGCAAGGGCGAACGACGTTGCGCACGGTGCCGGAATTTGAAAAGATTTTGCTGCGCACCAATCCAGACGGCTCGCGCGTTTTGTTGAAGGACGTGGCCCGCGTCGCGCTGGGCGCGGAAACTTACGTCACGCAAGCGCGCGTCAACGGACATCTCTCCGCCGCCGTCGCAATCAAACTTTCGCCTTCCGCCAACGCGCTGAACACGGCCGGGGCCGTTCACAAAAAAGTCGGGGAACTTTCCACATTTTTTCCGCCGGGCGTGCGCGTTGATTATCCGCTGGACACTTCAACCTTCGTGAAAATTTCCATCGAGGAAGTTCTCAAAACGCTCATTGAAGCCGTCGCGTTGGTTTTTCTCGTGATGTATTTATTTCTCCAAAATATTCGCGCAACCCTCATCCCGACGATTGTGGTTCCGGTCGCGCTGCTCGGCACTTTTGTTGCCATGCTCGCGTTCGGATTTTCCATCAATGTGCTCACGATGTTCGGGATGGTTTTGTCCATCGGCATTCTGGTCGATGACGCGATTGTCGTCGTGGAGAACGTGGAACGTATCATGGTCGAGGAAGGGCTGTCCCCGCTCGAAGCGACGCGCAAGGCGATGGGCCAAATTACGGGCGCCCTCATCGGAATCACGCTCGTGCTCACGGCGGTTTTTATTCCGATGGCTTTTTTCAGCGGGTCGGTCGGAACGATTTACCGGCAGTTTTCCCTGTCGCTCGTGTCATCAATGTTGTTCTCGGTTTTCCTGGCAATGTCACTGACGCCGGCCTTGTGCGCGACGTTGTTGAAACCGATTCCCAAAGGGCACAAACACGAGAAGCGCGGATTATTCGGCTGGTTCAACCGAGCTTTCGCCAAATCCACCACGCGTTATCAATCGTCGGTTGGCCGGATTTTGAAACACAATCCAATTTCCCTGGGGGTCTATGGGCTGGTCATTGGCCTGGTCTGCGTTCTTTATGTGAACCTGCCTTCGTCGTTTTTGCCGGCGGAAGATCAAGGTTATTTCATCACCAACATTCAATTGCCGGCCGGTGCGACCAAGGCCCGAACGGACGCAGTTCTTCGGCAAGTCGAAGATTATTTTTTGAAACAGCCGGAAATCGAAAGTTTCATCACCGTCGCCGGTTTTAGCTTCAATGGCCGCGGGCAAAATTCGGCGCTCTCTTTCGGGCGGCTCAAAGATTGGAGCCAACGCAAAGGTTCCGAACATACGGTTCAAGCCATCATCGCGCGCGCGGCTGGAAAATTCTCTGAAATCAAGGACGCGATTATTTTTCCGCTGAATCCACCGGCCATTAACGAATTGGGCAACTCGACCGGATTCGACATGGAACTGCAGGATCTTGCCGGACTCGGCCATGAGAAATTGCTGGCCGCGCAAAGGCAGTTGCTGGAAATGGCCGCAAACAATCACGGGGTTGCCGGTGTGCGCGCGCAAGGTTTGGAGGACGCCGCGCAATTGAAAATTGACCTGGACGAAGAGAAGGCCAATGCGCTGGGTGTTTCGCCCGCTGACATCAACACCACCTTGCAAGCCAGTTTCGGTTCGGCTTACGTGAATAATTTCGTCAACGGAAATCGCGTTCAGCGCGTGATTGTTCAACTCGACGCGCCGTTTCGCATGTCGCCCGACGACGTAAAAAATGTTTATGTGCGCAATCGCACCGGAACGATGGTTCCGCTTTCCGCGTTCACGACGGTGCGATGGGTTTATGGTTCGCCGCAGTTGCAAGATTACAACGGCTTTCCGTCTTACGAAATCATTGGATCCGCAGCTTCCGGTAAAAGCACCGGCGAAGCCATGGACGCGATGGAAGAGATGGCGAAAAAATTGCCCGCTGGAATCGGTTACGAATGGACCGGCCAATCGTACGAAGAACGTTTGTCTGGTTCGCAAGCGCCGATGCTTTACGCCCTTTCGCTGCTCGTCGTGTTTCTCTGCCTGGCCGCGCTTTACGAAAGCTGGTCGATTCCGGTGTCTGTGATTCTCGTCGTGCCGCTCGGCGTTTTAGGCGCGTTGCTCGCGACGAAACTGCGCGGTTTGCCAAACGACGTTTATTTCAAAGTCGGGTTGCTGACCATCATCGGACTCGCGACCAAAAACGCCATTCTGATTATTGAATACGCGAAGGACCTTCAGGCCGAAGGCAAAGATCTGATTGCGGCGACGCTCGACGCCGTTCACTTGCGACTGCGGCCCATTCTCATGACTTCATTCGCATTTATCCTGGGCGTAATGCCGCTCGTCCTCAGCGTTGGCGCAGGTTCCGCGAGCCGCAACGCCATTGGCACAGGCGTCGCTGGAGGGATGTTCGCCGCCACCGGTCTCGGAATATTTTTGATTCCTGTATTTTACGTCGTCGTCCGACGCACTTTCAAAGGGACGGTGAAACGCGCTCCACGTCAGGAACCTGGAACCGATATTTCCGGCAACCCAGAGCGAATGGTATGAAAAAGAATCTGGTTTTGAGTTTGAGTTTGGGCGCGCTGTTGGGCGGCTGCACGATGATGCCAAAATATGAACGGCCGGCCGCGCCCGTGAGTGGTTCGTGGCCGGGCGGCTCCGCGCAAAACAACAAGACGAATTTTACCGCCGACATCGATTGGCGTGATTTCTTCGACGATCCACGATTGCAACAATTGATCGGCCTCGCGCTGGAAAACAATCGTGATTTGCGAATCGCCGCATTGCGTGTCGAACAATCGCGCGCGCAATATCGAATTCAACGCGCCGAACTTTTTCCGGGCGCTCAAGGCGACGCCAGCGTAGTCCGCCAAAAATTTTCGGACGCGGTTACGGCTTTCAACGGCGGCGCCATCCTCACGACGTATACCGTTGAGGTGGGCGCGGCTTATGAGGTCGATTTGTTTGGCCGTGTGCGAAGTCTGAAAAGAGAAGCGCTCGAGAAATATTTCGCCACCGACGAAGCGCGCAAAAGTGTGCAGATCGCGCTCGTGTCCGAAGTCGCGACGGAATATTTGACGCAATTGCGTTTGCGGGAAGCTAAAGCCATTGCGCAACAAACATTGGAAGCGGTTCAGTCGTCATACAATTTGATTCAGCGCCGATTTGAAGCGGGGGCGGCATCAGAATTGGATTTGAGCACAGCGGAAGGGCAGGTCCAAACTGTCCGTGTCAACGCTGCCAATTATCTCCAGCTTTTGGCAGAATCGGAAAATGCGCTCGTCCTATTGGTCGGACAACCGCTGCCAAATAATCTCCCTTCCGGAAAACCGTTTCAACAACAGCATCTCCTCACCGATTTGCCGGTGGAAGTTCCCTCCGAAGTATTGCAGCGCCGTCCCGACATTCTCGCAGCCGAAAACACTTTGAAAGCGGCCAACGCGGACATCGGCGCGGCGCGCGCCGCATTTTTTCCGCGAATTCTTTTGACGGGTTCAGCCGGAACCGCGAGCGCAAAACTCTCGGACTTGTTCACCGGCCCGTCGGCGACGTGGAGTTTCTCGCCGCAAATCACCATTCCCCTTTTTGATGTTGGCGGCACGCGCGCGAAACTGGAGGGTTCAAAAATCAGCAAAAGAATTGAAATCGCCAATTACGAAAAAGCGATTCAAACCGCGTTTCGAGAAGTCGCGGATGCGCTTGCCGCCCGCTCCATCCTCGATGAAAAGCTGAAAGCGCAGGAACTGCTGTTGAATGCGCTGCAAAAACGTTTTGATCTGACAAACGCCCGTTATCGCCAAGGCGTGGACAGTTACCTCGATGTTCTCCTCGCGCAACAGGATCTTTATGCCGCGCAACAAAACCTGTTGCAATTCCAGGCGGCGCGGTTGCTCAACACCGTCGCGCTTTACCGCTCATTGGGCGGCGGTTGGAAATCGTGATTCACCTCGGTATTCAGTTGCTCCAACCACCGGCTCAAATCGGCGGACAATCCAAATTTTGCCAGCCATGTTGTCCACAGTCAGCCAGTATGAGGAACGCTCGCCCTCACGCCGTCCCTTGTGGCCGCGTGCAGGCACCCCGGGAGAGGGGCAACCCGACGGCGCGCATGGAGTGCCAGGCTAATTGGCTTGAAGACGGAAGAACCTGATCGGGTCGTTGAAGACGTTGGTGTAAGGACTGGTGGCACTCGCAGGCAGATTGGTGTAAATGCCGTTCACAATGGGAGCCGTTTGGAGGGAAAAGGCCGGGTCGCTCCAGGTCAACACCACGGCATTGCCGATGGATCTGATGTTGAGCGGGATGGGGACCACCGAAGCCAGGGCCAGGGAGAACACGGTGCCATGACCGGAAAGACCGCCATACACTGTCGTCCCGTAGAGGGTGTTGCCCGAGAACACCAATCCCGCAATGGGATTGGCCCCGTCGCTGCCACCTGAAAAACTCTTCAGTACGGTGAAGCCGCTCCCGGCGGTATCCAGCTTGAAAACTGTCCCTTTATCCGAAGTGCCGCCATTCTGCGTCATTCCATAAAGCGTACCGCCCGACAGCAGCAGGTCGTCCGGTCCCGCGCCACCGCTGTTGGTGCCCGCAAAGTTCTGGAGCACGGTGAAGCCGCTGCGGTCGGTATTGATCTTGAATACGGTGCCCTGGCCGGCACTGCCGCCATGATACGCCGTCCCATACAGGGTATTGTTCGACAAAAGCAAGACGTTGCCCGGATTCACTCCGTCGCTGTTGGTGTTGGCATGCGTTACGTTGTCAAACACGGTAGGGGTGAAGTTGTAAATATTGGTAAAGTGAGTGCCATCAGTATTGACCTGGAACAAGTTTCCCTGACCCGCGCCACCCACCTGGGTCGCCCCGTAAAGTGTGCTGCCCGACAATACCAATCCCGCCGTCGGAAGACTGCCGTCACTACCACTGAAACTATAAAGATTGGTAAAGCCGCCGCCGTCCGTGTTGATCCGGAACACGGACCCCAAACCCGCGCTGCCGCCGATCGGCGTCATGCCATAAAGCGTGCTGCCAGAGACCACCAGGGCCGCGATCGGCAGATCGGGGTGAACGTCATTGAAACTGTAAAGATTGGTAAAGCCGCCGCCCCCGGCAGTGATCCTGAATATCGCCCCTTGTCCGGCGGTGCCACCGTAATGGGTTGTGCCATAGAACGTGCTGCCCGACAACACCAGGGGCGCCCGTGGGTTCGCCCCATCGCTGTTGTCGCCGTTTGAATCCGTGGCCGAAAAATCCTTGATTTCAGCATAGCCGCTGCCGTTGGTATTAAGCTCGAACAACGTCCCATTATTGTTCGTGCCCCCATACAAGGTCGTTCCATAGAGGGTATTGCCGGCTAATGTCAGTCCCGTCCACGGATCCGCCGCCCCGCTGAATTCGGTGAAAACACAAAGATCGGCAAGGCCGCTGCCGCTGATATCGACGCTGAACACCGTGCCATGGGCATAAGCGAAGACCGTCGGCAACAAACCGCCATTCACCGTCGTGCCATAGAGCGTGCTGCCCGACAACACCAATCCTCCCTGCGGACCCCACCCCTCGTTGCCGGTCAAACTGCGAACCGTGGCGAAGCCGGTGCCATCCGGGTTGATTTTGAACACCGTCCCATAAAAGATGGGGATGCCTTGGAAGCCGCCATTCGCGGTGGTGCCATAGAGCGTGCCGCCCGCCAGCAACAGTTCCGCATCGGGACTGAACCCGTCGTTGCCGGTAAAACTGTAAAGATTGGTAAAGCTGCTCCCGTTGATACTGAGCCGGAACACCGTCCCATCATCGGAACTGTCCCCGCTGTCGCCATGCTGCGTCGTCCCATAAAGCAGGCCGCCGGACACGACCAATCCCGCAATGGGATTGGCCCCGTCCGTGCCCGAGCCGCTAAAACTGTGGAGCCGGTTAAAGCCGGTGCCGTTGGTGCTGACGCTGAACACCGTCCCGGCGTCCGAATCGCCGCCGTTGGCGGCCGTTCCATAAAGCGTGCCGCCCGATAATACCAAACGCGCCGCCGGATTGGCCCCGTCGGCGGTCGGATTGAGACTGTATAGATTGGTGAAGCCGGTGCCGTTGGTATTCACCAGGAAGATCGTCCCGGCCGCTGCGGTGCCGCCATACTGCGTCGTCCCATACAAGACGCTGCCCGACAACACCAAGGACGCCGCCGGATTGGCACCGTCCCCGTTGGTGCCGGCGAGGTCAAGGACCGTGAAATTTTTGAGCACAGTAAAGCCGGTGCCGTTGGTACTGAGGCTGAACACGGTCCCATTGCCCGAAGCGCCGCCGTTGGCCGCCGTTCCATAAAGCGTGCCGCCGGATAACAACAATCCCGCCTGCGGATTCGCTCCGTCGCTGTTCGTGCCCGTGGTCACGTCCGTGAGCGGGAAATTCTTGATCACCGTAAAGCCCGTCCCGTTGGTTTGAATCCGGAACACCACCCCCGCCGCGCCCGCCCCGCCTAAAGTGGCGACGCCGTATAACGTGCCGTCGGGTCCCTGCGCCAGCGTCCCCCGGGCTTGGTACCCCGACGCGTTGATATTGGGATTAAAATGCTTGAGCACGGTGTAGGTTTGCGCCCCGGCCCCGGCCGCCAGCGACAGCGCCGCCAGCGTAACGCACAGTCGTTTAACAATAATTGCCGGATTCACGGGAAGATTTTTCTCACCTCCAGGACAGAACGCGTGGATGGAATCATGAGTGGTTCAAGTCAATTTTACGAAGCTACCTATAACACGAGACACCACCCGGGTCGAGTCTAAAGTTTTGCCGGATGAACATGAGCGGACTAAGCCGGAACGAGGCAGTTCATTCGGGGAGCGCAGGCCGCCGGCATGCCGTGCGTGGCGGCCCGCCGAACACTTCCTGCGTAAGCCGTAACGATTCAGTTAAACAAAACGCTCGCCCTCACCCCGCCCTCTCCCCCGGGGAGAGGGAGAACCTTGCGGGCACCTTGGAAGGCTCACCGTTTAGT
>PLJQ01000446.1 GCA_003140275.1 Limisphaerales bacterium | reverse complement strand
GGTCACCGGGCAACCAAAACTCGCCGATGAGTTCGGAATGCGCGCACAGAGAATGTTCGGATTCGTGAAATCACCGTGGGGGGAACACCCTATGGCAGCTCCACGGGTTCTCAGGTTATTATTATCTTCGCATGAGAAACAGAAGATGCCTCCAATTTGAAAAGCCTGACAGCGCACAGCATCCGGCGCTCAGCGGACAGATAATGTCCAAGCCCTATCTATCTTTGTTCGAAGACAAACCCCTGATGGCTACGTGTGGCGGGCGGACTGAGCCAGGTGAAACCGAGCGCGCCACCGCCCACCTGCCAACGGTGTTCGACAACCTCTATCGCAAACTCGAGCGCATGTACGTCGAACAGTCCGCCCAGCCGGTGCGACGCCGCAGCGTGGCGATCCGTTGGTTGGAAACCGATGAGCTGAATTTAGAGAACAAGGTAAACATTTGCGCCACTCGTGAGTCATCTTCAACCAGGGAGAATTCGGCCACCGAGCACGTGTCGTCTCCAACCCCGGCTGCCTACAGCCGCGCTCGCATATCCATTGCCGAAACAAACCCTGCGATTGAGTCAGCTTGGTCGCAGGGTCATTCCAACCAAACAAAAATAGAGCCATGAAACACAACAAAAACCATGACAACATAAAAAGCAACGGTCTCCAATTGGAACCGGTCCGCTTCGAATTCACTCATCCGACCGCCCGCGACGTTTGTATCGCCGGGACTTTCAACGACTGGCAACCCGATGCCAAGCCCATGCATCCGGCAGGGCACGGTCGCTGGCTGAAGGAAACGGCTTTGACGCCCGGAGCCTACGAATACTGCTTCGTAGTGGACGGCCAATGGATGCCCGATCCGCTGGCCAGGGAAACCGTGCCCAACCCGTTCGGTGGGAAAAACTCGGTACTAAGGGTGGCCAGTTCGCCGGAAGCGGTCCATCTCGACAACGCAGAACATTTACCACTAACCAATAAAAACAAATGAAAGAATTGAACATCATGGACAAACGAAAACAAGGTTTCAGCAACGACCTGGGCACGCTCGCCGAGGATGCGCACGCCTTCATGACCGCCACCGCCGACGTGACCGGAGAAAAAGTCAACGAAGCCCGCCAACGTCTGGCCGCCGCGCTGGAAAACTGCAAGCAAATGTATGGTCGCGTTCGCGACAAAGCGGCCGAAGGAGCCAGGGCGGCCGACGAAGCCGTCCACGAGCATCCCTATCAAGCCATCGGCATCGCCCTTGGGGTGGGTGCGCTCATCGGCTATCTGGTCACTCGCCGACGCACCCGCAATGGCGATTGATCCGCCATGGAAACCGCTACCGATAGCTTCGAGCCACCCGCCGATTCGTCGAAGCATTTCGCCCGACGGCTGATGGCCATCGGGGAAAACCGGCTCGAACTGTTGATGCTGGAAGTGCAGGAGGAGCGCGAGCGCCTACTCTGCGCCATCCTGTTGGCCCTCGGCGTGGCGGTGTTTGGCTTTCTGACCGGGATGGCACTGACCGTCGCGCTCATAATCCTGCTTTGGCACCTCTCGCCGATCGCGGTTCTCCTGGCACTGACGAGTCTTTACGCCACGACTGCGGTATGGCTTTACCGGCGTTTCACTCTGCTTCAGCGCGAATGGAAAACCCTTTCCTCCACGATGGATCAACTTCGAAAGGACTGTTCATGTTTGGAAACAATCCTCGAATAAATCCGCTGGAATCGCGGAAACGATTGTTGGTCGCGGAAAGCGAACTCAATCGCGCCCAACTGGTCCAGGAATGTGTCGCGCTGACGGTGGGCGTTCGCACGCTCACCGACCGCGCCAGATCCTTTAGTACGATTGCCTCGTCAGCCGCAGTGCTGATGGCAGGCTTCGCGGCTTTCCGGCGCGGCAAGTTCTTGGACGCGGAAGTGAAACCTTCCTGGTTACGAACCATTCTCAAAGGCGCAGGCACGGTTTCCACTCTCTGGGTGGCGTTCCGTGCGAAAGGTCACGATCAAGAAAACAAGCAGTCGCGACCACACAATTGCAGTTCTTCTGCCCAAAGCTGCAAACCACGAAAAACAAAACAAACCCTTGATTATGACGAACGATGAAACAACCCACATTTTAGCCCGCTTGGAAATTGGATTCCGCACGGATTCCGCGCACCTAAAAGAGTTGGAGAAAGACTTGTCGGTGACGCTGCAGTGCGCCCGACATTTCGGCAAGCAGCATGGTTCACCGGAGGATTGGAACACGAATTGGCACCAGCAATGGGACAACGTCGAAGGCCTTCTGCGCCGAATCAAAGTGCTGGTGCATGAGATGGATGGCTCCATCGAAAGCAATGACAGCGACCGCCTCAAAAGGGCGTTGGCGGCATGGGAAACTATTCAATCTGAAGACGCCAGATTGGTTGAGGCATTGAGCGCCATTCGGGCGCAAGCAATCGGACTAAATGCGGCTGTCCGAAAAGATTGGAACATACTGGCGCGCACCCTTGAGATTCATTTGGAGACCATCCACGCTTGTGCCCAAGCGTTGCGAATCAAGCTGGAGCTGTTAAAGGAGCATTCCAAGGAACAAGTGGATCAACTTGTTCAGGACCTCCTCGCGAAACTCCCAAACCGCACCCATGCGGATGGGATGGATGCAGAAAAGTATGAGCAGGAATACCGTAAAGCGGCCACCGAACTTGAACAAGAACGCCACAAATTCTCGGGGTTTATGGATGTCGTCAAAGGCTTATGGATGTGGATCGAAACGACGGAAGAGCGTGTCCGCAGAAATCGATCCCTTAGGGTTGATGAGGCAGAATTTTCCATCCCCCCTCTGGCTGGCATTCCGCGCGCAGGGTCGCGGACAGAAAGACAAATGGAAGAAGGACAGATTTATGTTACGAAGCATTAAACAATTATTCGGAGACAAACTTGGCGCGTCTGATGGCGAAATCGGCCATGTGAAGGATTTTTATTTTGACGATCAGAACTGGGCGGTCCGTTATGTGGTCGCGGACACGGGTACCTGGTTGCCGGAGCGACAGGTGCTCATCTCGCCCCATTCACTCGTCAGTCTCGATCAGGCCGGAAAAGTCCTGCGCGTGAACCTGACCCGGAAACAGATTGAGGACAGCCCTTCGATTGAGTCGCACAAACCGGTGTCGCGACAATACGAGGAGGAGTATTACCGATATTACGGCTGGCCCTACTACTGGCAGGGGGACGGATTGTGGGGCCTGAGCGGCTTTCCGATTTTGGAACTGCCACCAAAACCCCTCCCGAGCGAATCAGCGACCGCGAGTGGCCCGCAACCCAAACGTGCCGATGCACATCTGCGGAGCGCGCAGGCCGTGGGCGGCTACCACCTCCAGGCGAGCGACGGGATGATCGGCCACGTTTGCGATTTTATTATGGACGACCAGAACTGGGCGATTCGTCAACTGGTCATCAAAACCGGGCACCGGTTTTCCGGCAAGGAAGTGCAGATACCGACGCGCAAGGTGGACCGGATCAGTTATCCAGACTCCACGGTGTTCGTAAATTTGACCAGGGAAGCCGTCGAGCAGAGTCCCGATCACCATTTGGCTACGGTCGGTACGGTCGATTGACCTCCCCCAGCCCATTCTCCCTTTATGAAACACAATCAATTCTCCCAGGAACAAAGACAAAACGAAATTGAGGTTGCGCCGTTTGTCGAAGCCCGTTCCCAGGCAACATAATAACAGGCTCGAGCCTGACGCATTATGAATAAAACCGCTGGTTCAATAAACGCAATTTACAAACCGGGTGCGAACTACAAGGAAACCCCTACCGGTAGCCAGTCTCAAAAGCGGGACAACATTTTTTCCAAATCCCGCGACACGCGTGAGGATCGTGGTTCGCGCCAGAGGAAGACAACGCACAACTCACAAACGTTTTCACACATGCGGTAATTACCAAGGCCAGGTGCAACAATCCGCTTCAATAGGTCCACAACGGCGAAGCGGCCATTGCGTACCGAACGGATTTTGACACTTATGTTGGAATTGAGTCGCAAATTGTTGGTGATTCCGGCTTCGCTGCTTTTATACTGTTGGTTGGCGTGGGCTGCCTCGGGATCTCCGCTGCTTCCGGTTGGCGTGGCACAGAATAGGACCCTCACCAACACCATGGAATATCAGCGCTGGTGGTGGGCTTTCTCGCAACGCGCATCTCCGCGCGGGTTTATCCCGGAGGGGGCGAAGCTCCAGGCGCTTGAGCAAATCAAACAGCATGATAAAGAGCGGCAGACTGCCACTTCACAAATTCGGGAATCGGACGTCCTTGGGGAGGTTCAAGGTGACCAATGGGTGGGTATCGGTCCCGCGCCGGTAATTATCCAGCAGAGCACCCCGACGTTGCCCGCCAGCGGTCGCGTGGCAGATGTGGCGGTAAACCCGGGCAATTCCAATCATTGGTTGATCGGCGCAGCGCAGGGCGGGGTCTGGGAAACGCGTGATGCGGGAGCGACTTGGACTCCGAAAACAGATGACCAAGCTTCCCTGGCCATGGGGGCGATTGCGTTTGCGCCCAGCGATACCAACATCATTTATGCCGGAACGGGCGAGGGGGTGAGTTCCACGGACGCCTATGCGGGCCTGGGGCTTTTGAAATCCACGAATGCCGGCAGCAGTTGGCAACTGCTGGCTACTTCTTATTTCGCCAAAGCGTCGTTCAGCGATATCAAGGTAAACCCGACAAATTCCAATATCCTGCTGGCGGCCACCGTGCGGGGTCTGGCCGGGGTCAGTGGGGGATTGCTTCCCTCTCCGCCGCCGGTGGGAATCTACAAATCCATTGACGGCGGGCTTACATGGTCGCTCAAGCTGGACGCGCAAATTGGCCTTTTTGGAGGCGGCTGGGACATTGAAAGTTATCCGGGCGAGTTCAACCGACATTATGCAGGTGCCGGGAGCGTTTTTGGCAATCCAACAATCAATGGCGTGTATCGCAGCACGGATGCCGGGGAGAGCTGGCAACTCGTGCCCGGGCCCTGGAGCAATCTTACCGGGCGGGTCGAACGGGTGGAAATGGCGATCGCACCTTCGAACCCCAATATTTTGTATGTCAGCATCCAGGATGCCTTCGGAAATACTAATGCCACCTCAGGGGCACTACTCGGGATTTGGAAAACCGCCAACGCCTGGGCGGATACACCTACGTGGACGGAAATCCCGAATCCTTCAGGCGTTACCACCCGCTTTTGGTATTCTCATGAAATTATAGTGGACCCCGCCAATGCGAATATTGTTTACCTGGGCGAAGTGGACCTGTGGAAGTACAATGGCACTGCCTGGACCGATGTGACTTCAAACATTCACCCGGACCAGCAGACCATGGCGTGGGCGGGAAACCGGTTGATTGTGGGAAACGACGGCGGGGTCTGGTCCAGCACCGACGGCGGGAATTCGTGGAGCAATCACAACACCAATCTCGCCATCACGCAGTTTTATCAAGGGTCCGTGCATCCAACGAAGCCGAACTTCGCCCTGGGTGCGAGCCAGGATAACGGCACCGAGATTTGGGAGGGCCCGCGGGCCTGGAATTCCGTGTTTTATGGAGATGGTGGGTATAACGCGATCTCAGCGAGCCGGCCCGACACCGATTGGGCCATTTCAGCGCAATCGTTGGACATTTACCGGACCACCAACGGAGGCGCGAGCTTTTCCAGCGCGATTGATGGGATTGACACATATAACGCACTTTTTATCGCCCCTTTTAAAAAATGCCCGTGCAACGACAACGTGTTTATCGCCGGGACGGACAATCTCTGGAAAAGCACAAACTTTTTTTCTGTGAACGGCCCGTCCTGGTTTTCCAATGGACCGGAACTCGGGGATTTTCATACCACGATGGCCTTCGCTCCTTCCGACACCAACTGCCTCACCTATGCCTTCGGCACACTTTCCGCGGGACAGGTGAATCTAACGACCAACGGCGGGGGGACGTGGAATGATTTGATCAACTTCGGTCGTTACGTGAGCGGGCTCGCCTTCCATCCGACGAACGCGAATGTGCTCTATGCGACCCTCTCCAGTTTCGACGATCCGGATTTCCCGCCTCTGGGTCATGTCTTCAAGACCACCAATGCGCTGGCAGCCTCCCCGACGTTTTTCAACGTGAGCCCGCCCGTGAATATTCCGTTCAACGCGATTATTATCGACCCATCCAATCCGGACACGCTGTACGTGGGCACCGATATCGGAATCTGGAAAAGCACGAACGCGGCTGTCACTTGGACTCACGTAGGACCTGAAAGCGGGATGCCGAACGTGGCGGTTTTCGACTTGCAGATCAGCCAGGGTGCGGCAAGGCTGATCGCTTTCACTCATGGAAGAAGTGCTTTCGCGCTGCTCAGTCCTCCCAGGGTCATGGCCGGGACACGGGTAGGAACCAGCTTTACCTTTTCTTTTGCGACACTTCCGGGAAGCGAATATCTGGTGCAATATAAAAACACCCTTATTGATCTCGCCTGGCAAACGCTGATGACTGTGAGCGGGGACGGGACAGCGAAATTGGTCGTGGACAATACCGCAACGACCCCGCAACGTTTCTATCGAGCTACGGTCAATTAGGGTAAACACCCCATAACTCTCGCACGGTTAAACTGCCTATCATTGTGCGGTGAAACTACAGTCAGCCAGCGCACGGCCACCGACGCCGACTACCAACCCGAATCGAAGCGGCATTGATGCCGGGTCGTCGCGAGTCGAGTTAGCGACATACCTCGGCTATTTTAATCGAGACTGCCTCGACGATCACGACTTGCAGCATTGGTTGGAATCTCAAGCCCGACGGATTTACACCCAGGAACAGATCGGATGGGTGGTATGAATACGCAACCGTGCCGGAGGATGCGGGCTACCTCGTTAGTTGTCTTGTTATTGTGCCTCTCGTGGTTCGTGCGCGGGCAGGACACAATGGTGGTTTTCACAGGACCTCCGGAGGTCGTGATCGCCGGCACTCGCCCGAGCATTTGGTTGACCGTACTGAATCAATCGAACCGCGAAATTTCCTGGACGTTTCCAGTGAAGATCGATTGCCGTCTTGTCGCTACGCGGTCTGTGCTGGTGAGTGCACTCGAATTACGAGAGTCCACGGAGACGGGCCAGGTCACGATTGAGAAAGGCGCGTTTGCCCGCAGGGAATATCTGCTGCCGGTGCCATCGGCTTTGGGAGGGCCGGTGGTCGTCGAGTTTCCGAGCCTGGGTGCAAACCGGGTGGTTCTCGATGTGGAGGCGCCGACCGCGGTCGCAGGCGAGACGGAGAAGAAAAAGAAAGCTGTATTCGCGAAGTTCCTGCAGGAAGGCGCGCTGGCGGGGCCGGGCGAGGCATACAATCCCGGCCAATTCTTCAAGGACCACATCTCGGGGTACGAACCGTTTTACTTCATCGCCGGGACCGAGTCGCCGAATGCGAAATTCCAGATTAGTTTTAAGTATCAACTTGTAAATAGTCACGGGTGGTTGGCGGACCACGCGTCCGCGCTCGAAGGCTTTCACTTCGGCTACACGCAGACGTCGCTTTGGGATTGGAACGCGAAATCGGCACCGTTTTTTGACAGCAGCTACAAGCCGGAGTTGCTGTATTCGTTGGAACGGGTCCTGGGAGGGAAGCCGACCAATTGGTTCCGTCTCGACCTGCAAGGCGGGTTGCAGCACGAATCCAACGGCAAAGGCGGCGCGGATTCGCGCAGCATGAACATCGCGTACTTGCGACCGACGTTCATCTTCGGCCACGACGACGGCCTGCAACTTACGCTACAGCCGCGGGCGTGGGTGTACGTCGGCGACCTGAGCGACAATCCAGACATGGCCGACTATCGTGGCTACGCGGACTTGCGGGTGGTCGTGGGCTGGCAGCGCGGCGTGCAATTGGCGGCGCTCGGCCGCATCGGCGACGCGCGCGTTATCCCGGCGCTCCGGCCCGGCCTCGCGTCGCAGTACCGCTCGGTGCGGGCGCACACTGTGCGGGCGTTGGGTACCCTTAAGGACCAGGAGTTGAACCCGGTGCTCTTGGAACGATTCCAGAGCGAGCCGGATCACGGCATCCGTATGGCCTATGCCTCGGCCATGGGCAAGCTGAACATGACGGAGGCGGTGGGGCCGCTGTTGGAATTCTTGCGCACTCGGACTGATCCCGGCGCGCGGCTCGAGCTGGCGCTGGTCCTGGCGCGGCTCATCGGCGGTGAACAGCATTTCATCCAGCTTTGGCGCCTGGCGCGGTCCCAGGCGGGCACGGGCCTGTCGCAGGCCGCGACCGCCCTACACCGCCGGACCGACCGCCGGCCGGCCTTGGACAATCATGTCCACCACCTGGAGC
>PLJQ01000155.1 GCA_003140275.1 Limisphaerales bacterium | reverse complement strand
GTTCGTAGGCGTTGATGCGGCTGGCAATTTCCGGGTCAAGCACTTGCTTGTGGCGGAGCCTGTTCAAATCACTTACAGCATCCAAGCCGTAATGTTGCATCTCCGGCGTAATGCCAGGCGGATTGCCGAGGTTCAAAACGGGGTCGCCCTGATTGCGGAACAAGACGCCGGAGTAATTGGAAGGAAGAAATCCGCTCGACCAAAGCGACGCGCCGCCGCTGGTGCCGCGTCCCGCAGTCAATACCACGTAGCCCGGCAGATTCTTGGACTCGCTGCCCAAACCGTAATTGATCCACGCGTCCATGCTTGGCCGGCCAAACACCGGCACTCCACAGTTCATCATCAACTGGCCCGGATGATGATTGANNGTCGGTGTGCATCGAGCGAATCAGTGCGATGTCATCGACACACGTGGCGATGTGCGGCAAGAGGTCGGAAAAATCCATGCCGCACTGACCGTATTTCTGGAATTTGCGCGGATTGCCCATTAAACGAGCGCCTTCTTTTTGAATGAAGGCGAAGCGGACTTTTTCGAGCATCGAATCGGGCAGCTTCTGGCCGTGCAATTCGTTCAACTTCGGTTTTGGATCGAACAAATCCATCTGGCTCGGCGCGCCCTCCATGTAAATGAATATGCAGTTCTTCGCTTTGGCCGGGAAATGCGGGGCGCGGGAAGCCAGCGGGCCGGCCGCGTCGCCTTTACTCGCGGTGGCGCCCAGCAGGCCGTCGGCCTTCAGCAGAGACGCCAACGCGAGCGCGCCGATACCGCTGGCGCTGGTGGCTAGGAAATCCCGCCGCGTTATATTAATGATTTCATTCGGGTCCATGATTATTCCCGCGTCACAAATTCATCCAGATTCATAATGACACGGCTCAACGCCACCAGCGTCGCTTTTTCGACCGCGTCGTTAGGCTGGCCGCTTTTTTCACCGGTGATTTTCGCCGCGTTTTCCGGACCTGCTTGCACCAACCGCAGTTCATCGTGGTAAAGCCTGGCCAGCCGTTTCAGCTCCGCTTGGGTCGGCTCGCGCGACAGGCAAAGTTCAAAGGCATGTTTGATACGATCTTCGGGACCAGCGCCTTTCTCCACCGCCAAACGTTTGCCGAGCGACTGCGCGCATTCAAAGAAGACCGGATCGTTCCAAAGCGTCAGCGCCTGCAGCGGTGTATTGGAGCGTTCGCGCCGGGTGCAGGTCACGTTCGAATCCGGCGCGTCGAAGGTCATCAGCATAGGATACGGCACGGTGCGCTGAAAAAAGATATACATGCCGCGACGATATTTTTCCGCGCCGTCGCTTTCTTTCCATTTTACCGAGTTGGCGTAGCCGAGCGCAGCGATGTCCTCCGGTAACGGCGNNACTTCGGGATTCAAAAGGCCGCTCACCGCCAGATAAGCATCGCGCACATTTTTCCGCTTCGAGTCGAAAACGATTCTGGCGCGCCAGCAAAACATTGAGCGGATCAGGCTCGATCAGTTCTGGCCGATGTCGCGATGATTGGCGGTAAGTAGCGGAAGTCACGATCAGTTTTATTATCGCCTTTCGACTCCAGGCGCACCCAAGTTGAGAGTTCGCCGGCGACATGAAGGTGGTGGCCGGCCAGTCGAGTAATTCCGGGTGGGATGGTTTTTCGCCGCGGGTGCCGAAATCGCTGACCGAGGTGACCAGCGCCTGGCCAAACAGGCTTTGCCAGATGCGATTGACGGTCACGCGACCGGTCAACGGATTGTCCGGGGACATCAACCAGTTGGGCAGATCGATTCGGTCGGGCTTCTCACCGCGCGGTTTGAGCGGCGGAAGCACGGCCGGCGTGGCCGGCTGCACCTCATCGCCTTTGCGAAGAAAATCACCGCGCAGGTGGATGTTTGTTTTGCGCGGCTTGTCGTTTTCCACAAGGGTCTGGGCTTTGGTTTCCGGAAACTTGGGTTCCTTTTTGGCGTGTTCCAGCACAGGTTTGTTCAGTTTCCTTGCCTCAGGATCGACTTCCACACGAAAAGATCGCGTCAGTTTCTCTTTTTGTTTTTTCGTGCGCCGCTCCGCTGGCGTTTCCCAAATTGTAACGATCTCATCCGAAAGCAAACTGACCTTGAGCGGTTGCGGCGACGACGTGGCCGAGAGACGGAAGTGTCCGATGGTGTGCTCGGTGCCGTATTGCTGCTCGAGCGCAAAGGTCACTTTGGTGCCAGGGACAAAATCAAGCGTCTCCTTTGTCTCAAACACTGCAACGTGAAGCTGGTTGGTTTCAGGAATGATGGCCCAACCGGTTTTCGGGTCGCCGTCAATGGCCGCAGTCACCGACCAGTTCTTTTGCGAGAAATCAGCGGAGGCGTTTTGCAACGGAATCGGCCGCGCCGCGCGCTCGTTTCCCGGTTCGCGAACTTTGACAAAGAACTCGGACAGAATGAAGTTTCCGTCCTTGGCTCGTCCCGGATCTTTGGCGGGGTCGTTGTCATCTAAAATCTCCAGCCGGAATCCAGTGACGTTTCTCAAGCCGGTCTCAACTTCCACGGTGTAAGTGTCCGTGACGGGACTTCTCTCCGTCACCAGAATGGAGTTGTTGGTTTGCGTCTTCAATGTCGCGCCGTTGGCCGATACGATTTGCGTCGGTTCGAGCACCGTCCAACGCACCGCGGTCAGTTTGCCGGTCTTTTCCCATTCGGCCTGTTTGGCGGACAATTCGTTTTTTACATAGTTGTTCAGTCGATCGATGAGTTTGGCATGTTCCTCGTCCCAAACTTTTTTGTCGGCTTTGTATTTCACCAGCTCCGCCGTTTGTGGCGCGGAGATGTCCTTTTCATCCGCGTTATTGAAGAAAGCAAAGAGTTGATAATATTCGCGTTGGGAAATTGGATCATATTTATGCGAATGGCACTCGGCACAGCCGACCGTAAGCCCCAGCCAGGTCAAACCAGTCGTGTTAACACGATCCACGACGGCTTTATTGCGAAACTCCTCCTGATCGACGCCGCCTTCTTTATTCGTCAACGTGTTGCGGTGAAAACCCGTTGCCTTCTTCCGTTCCTCGGTCGCATCCGGAAACAGATCGCCCGCGAGTTGTTCAAACGTGAATTGATCGAATGGCAAGTCGCGATTGATGGCATCAATGACCCAATTGCGATATAGCCAGGCGTAAGGTCGCGGCGAATCCTTCTCGTAACCGTCGCTGTCGGCGTAACGAGCCAGATCAAGCCAGTGGCGTCCCCAACGCTCACCGAAATGCGGCGACGCCAGCAGCCGATCCATCAACTGTTCGTAGGCATCCCTTCGCTTGTCGTTGATGAACGAGACCACCTCGTCCAGCGTGGGCGGCAGTCCGAGCAAATCGAAACTGAGCCGGCGAATCAACATGATGCGGTCCGCTTCCGGCGACGGTTTGATGTTTTCCTTTTCCAATCGGGCGAGAACAAAGGCATCAATTGGATTGCGCATCCATTTTTGATTTTTAACGTTGGGCACCGCGGGACGTTGAGGCCGTTTGAAAGCCCAATGCTCGATTTTCTTTTTTTGTGCCGCCTCGACTTCCCTCTTTTCCGGCAAGGTCGCACCGATCGTGAGTCGACCTGAAAGGCAAAGGAGCAAAATCGCGCCGCATAACGCAGCGGTCAGAATATTGCGAAATCCAGCCATCATGGGTTTGGTATTGATTTCACGCGTAAAAGTAATCTCCCGCCCGGTTCCGGGCAAACGGAAAATCCGGGCATCAACGCCCTAAGGAAACGCTGATTTAATCCCTCCGTCTAAAATTTAATACAGACGGCGGAGGGCGTGTTTCCTAAACTCGGGGGCATGACGCATCAGCCGAGTTTTTTCCAAGCCGAGTTTGCCGATAAGAAGAAGCTCACG
>PLJQ01000233.1 GCA_003140275.1 Limisphaerales bacterium | reverse complement strand
TAGCTCAGTTGGTAGAGCACCACAATGGCATTGTGGGGGTCAGGGGTTCGAATCCCCTCGGCTCCACCATTCCACCATTTGGAGAGTTTTCGAGAATGAGTGACCACGGTTTGACGCAAGAACCACGTGCTTTTTTGCAGTCGAGGACAAGGTTCGAGCCAAAGACTTTCAAGGCAAGAACCCTCTTCTCTTGAAGAGCACCCGAAAGAGCGATTTCACCCGCGTTTTTAGCGGTTTCAATCCAATTCTGGAACGGTTCGAGCCAATCGGCTCGGCCTCTTGAAAGCGCGCTACTTTGCTCCTTCAAAGATTTCTTTTGACTCATCAATTTGGCCTTTTCAGCCGTGAAGGTTTCGCGGTCAATCTGTTGATCCAAGAATGAGTCAAGAAGCCTTTGGAGACGAAGACTGATTCGTTCGATCTCCGCACGCTTCTGCTCGGCCATCCACATTAGCGCCGCTAACTCGAATGAATCGAGTCTGATGACGACCGCCTGGAATTATTTGCGGTCAATGCGCCCTTAAGAAAGGCGCGCATCGCCGCTTTCCGCTCAGGCGAACTCCAACCGGCAACGAACTGCGCCTTCTCCCAAGTGGCATAACCGGGTCGGTGCGCTGCCGCAAACGCCTCTTTCGCAAGCCGGACAGCCACAGGCGGCAAACTGGCCAACCGTTCTGCCAACGTTTGCGCCTCAACATTCAGTAACTCCGCAGGAATGATGCGCTCAACCAAACCGACACGGTATGCCTCCTTCCCATCGATTGGCTCACCGGTCAGCACCATTTTTTTGGCCGTGCCGAGTCCGATAATTCGATCCAATCGAGGAATCAAATTCAACGAAGGGAAAATGCCGATTTTGACTTCGGGCGCTCCGAAGCTCACCCGGTCAGAAGCCAAACGGAAATCAGAAACCAACGCCAGCAAGAGACCGCCCCCCATAACCGCGCCATGGACAGCCGCGATCAGAGGTTTGGAGCAATGCTCGATAATGTCGAACACTGCGCGCGTCCCGTCGAGTCCGCTGGCCACGACTTCAGGAGTCAGGCTGGCCATGTACGAAACGTCGAATCCCGCCGAGAATGCCGCGCCGCGACCCGCCAGAACGACGCTCCGAACGGCATTGTTCCGATCCAGTTCCTCGAAGGTTTGGCGTAATTCGTCCAGCATCATCTGATTGATCGCATTCAAGCGTTGGGGTTGGTTCAACCAGACCCAGGCGACAGCGCCGTCGTTTTGCAACTCAATCGTTTTCATTGTTTTGCTTCCGGATCGGCAAGTTCACTGCGCAGCTTCATTTTATCCACTTTCCCCAAGGCCGTGAGCGGCAACCTTTCCCGAATCTCGATGCGTCGTGGAATTTTATATTCAGCGAGAGCTTCCTGGCAGTTCGATTTGATTTCATCTGCACTCAACGTGGCACCCGGACGAGGCACGACATAAGCGACTCCAATTTCCCCCATCACGGCGTCCTTTGCACCCAGAACGGCAGCCAAGGCAATTTCGGGATGTTGGCTGAGATGTTCTTCAATCTCGCGGGGATAAACGTTGTAACCGCCCGTGATGTACATCTCCTTTTTCCGATCAACGAGGGTCAGGTAGCCGCGCGCATCCAAACGTCCCTGATCGCCCGTGTAGAACCAACCGTCGCCGTCAATCGCCGCAGCCGTTTCAGTCGGGTCTTCAAAATAGTCCTTCATCACACACGAGCCGCGAATCGCAACCTCGCCCATTTCCCCAATCGGCAGATGGCGATGCTGATCGTCAACAATGCACAACTCAAATTCCGGAGCGACCTTGCCCACGGTGCGGGCGATGCTTTCGGCATCGTCCTTCGGTTCGGTGTAAGTAACAAAACCGGCCACTTCGGTCATTCCATAGCCGGTAATGACAGTCACGTTTTCATTCAGCGTCATCAGCTTTGCCATCACCGGCGGCGGCGTTGCCGCGCCGGCCACAACCACCGTCCGCAGCGACGAAAGATCGAATTGGGTGAAGTCCGGCAGATTGAACTCCATGATGAACATCGTCGGCACCTGGCCCAACAGGGTGATTCGCTCCCGCTGGATGGTTTCCAACGTGTCGCGCGGATGGAAATGGTCCATGAGGACGAGCGTAGCGCCAGTCATTAATGCGGGAATGGTGGTTTCCGTCGCGCCGGCTACATGGTTCATTGGTAGGTGCAAGATGCTGCGCTCATCTTCGCGCGTACCGAACTGGCGGACCTGAACGGCGATGTTATCAATGATGTTTTTGTGGGTCAGCACCGCACCTTTGGGAACTCCGGTGGAGCCGGAAGTAAAGACTATGAGCACCGGATCGTTTTCGTCCAACTCGGCCTGGCGCGCGGTCAAGGCGACATTTTGATCGGGAAGATCAGCGTCGATCAAATCGCCAAAGCGAAGTGCTCCGGCGGGCAACGGGTCGTCAATCACAATTAAATGTCTGACAAATGACAACGAGTCGAACACGGGCTTGAGCAACGTGGCGATGTCCTTTTCAGCGAACGTTCCCAGCACGACCAGCGCGACGGGCCTGGTCAACCTCGCCAGGCGGACAAGTTCCGACGATGTGTAGAGAATACTGAAACCAACCAGCACGGCACCGATGCGTGCCGCGGCGAGGTAAGCGTAAAGATATTCAGGTCGCGTAGAGGAAATGACGCCGATTCGGTCGCCACGCTGAATTCCCAGATGCAAAAACGCTTTTGCCAGTTGATCGACATGGCGGTTGAAATCACCCCAGGTCACGCGTTGATCGTGGAAGATCAATGCCTCCTTGTCTGGCAGCCGCGCTGCGGTCGCGGACAACAGTTCCGCCAGCAGACGTGAATCAGCGTGTTGCACCGGCATGGTTTGCCTCTTTTACAAACCGAGGGCAACTTGAAACGAACGCTTCATCCACACCTTTGTCCGATCGAGCTGTTTTATTTCACAAACGACAGGGCACGGGCCTCGGACCAATATTCTCCCTGATGATTAAAGGTGATAAAACCGACGTGGCCGCCGGACGCCGGCATTTCCAGATGGATGTTGGAATTCGCCTCAGCCTCCGAGATCGGATAGCAGCGCTCGGCCAGAAATGGGTCGTTCCGGGCGTTGATCAAGAGCGTCGGGATGGAAATGCTTTTCAAAAACGGACGGGAGCTGGATTGTCGCCAATAATCTTCCGCATCGGCAAAACCGTGAATGGACGCAGTGTATCGGTCATCAAAATCCTTGAAGGTGCGGAGTTGTCCGTAATCGCGGTCGTCAATTTTTCCCGGCATTATTTTCATTTTCGCGCGAATTTTCTGCCGCAGACTCATAAGGAAGCGGCGCATGTAAATCTGATTCGCCTGCCTGGCCAGTTGAATGGAGCTGGATTGGAGATCGCAGGGAACGGAAAGGACGACGGCTTTTTTTATTCGTGGATTCAATTCCCGGCCACATTCGCCGAGATATTTCAAAGTCAGATTGCCACCCAAACTAAACCCAATCAGTGCCAATTCATCGTGATGACGCGTCGAAATGACATGCGCGAGCACCGTTTGCAGATCTTCAGTGGCGCCGCTGTGAGTGAACCGAAGCGCTCGATTTGGCTCGCCGCTGCAACCTCGGGCATTCCAAACGACGGCATCCCATCCATTTCTCAAAAGCGCCCTGACCATGCCCAAAGCGTAAGCCCTTTTCGAATCACCCTCCAAACCGTGAGCTATTATTGCGAGGTGTCGGGAACCCTTTCCCGCCCAATCGAGATCGAGAAAGTCACCATCGGGCGTCGTAATCCGTTCGCGTTCATAAATGACACCGCGAACTCTTCGGAACAAAGCAGGAAGGAGAGTTTGCAGATGGCCGTTTGCAAGAAACGGTGGGGGAACGTAAGTCGAATGCGCGACGATGGGCATGATCGAATCTTACTCGCCCACAACGGAGGAAACAACTTCCGGGTTACATTTCAAAAAAGAAACCCGACCGGCAAAGCTATCCGATGCCCACCGGTCGGGTTGAAAAAACTCAGGTTAACCGCCGCTGTTTTGGGCCACGGTCGATACCGGAATATCGGAATAGTTGATGTAGCCGATGAACATTTCGTCGAAAGTCTGTTCGCCAAAACCAACCGTCTTGGTGGCGTCAGGATTATCCGGGTTTTGCGTCGAATTGTCATGCGCACCACGGCACACCAGGCGTGTTCCAGCGGGCAGCCGCTTGGGTTGTTTCAACCTATAAAGGTGCTGCCATTTGAAATCATAGTTTGGAACCGAGAGCAGCACCTCCTTTTTGCCGTCCGGATAAACGGCTTCAAAATTGAACCAAGACCCGCGCAAATGCATGTGCGGCATCAGTTCATAAAGCAGGCTGTCCTTGACAAATTTATATTCAGCCGCAGTCTCATGGCTCGCTTCGCCCGGGGGAATCCTGAATTGAACATTGAAAGCCGAACGGGTTTTTAATTCCACCTTGGGTTTCTCTTTGCAAAGATAGAGCCCCATTTCGGTCGAGTCGGTTTCCGCTTTACCTGTCGCGGTATAGTGCATCTGGAAAGAAATGATGGAACCAGCCGGCAGATATTTCCCCGTCCCTTCCGGGAACGCCACGGAATCATAACCCGGTACGTAGGCGGCAAAGAAACCCTCGATGCCGCCACCACCAGCATTCCCTCCCTGGCGCGCCCTCCGAACCTGCAATTCCTGGGGTGACATGGTCGTGACCAGGACGTGATGAACCACTTTTCGATTGCCCGGACGAACCACCGCCGCGCGCAACCAGGCGTTATTAGGGATGGGCGATCTGGCAAAGATGTAACGATAATCAAACACTCCATTGTCGGGTATTTCCTCCGCTTTTGGGAATTTCACAATGTAATCGGGCTTGCCCAATGGCCAGGGGTCGGCGGGTGGCATTGCCTTCGCCTCCAACGGGTCTTCGCCCTCGCCGCGCGGACAGCCTTGTTCGACCCATTGCACCAATGTGTGTGCTTGTTCAAGCGACAGGGCGCGCTCGTTCGCAAAACTGCCGTAATGGGGATCGGCGTGCCATGGCGGCATTCGTTGAGCCAGCAAAACTTCGCGGATCATGGATGAACGCCCCTTGACCTTGTCATAACTCCCCATCGCAAACGGACCGATGTTGCCCGGACTGTGGCAAGAGATACAACTCTTTTGCAGAATGGGAGCCACGTCATTGGCATAGGAGACGGTTTTCTTCGATGAATCGGCCCCTTCTGCAAAACTTATCGCCGTGCCTTTGGCAAGGGTGCGATTGGGTGAAGCCTTTTTGCCGGCCAGGAACGAAGTCAGCGCGCTCTCCAGGTAGTTTTTCGACGGCTTGCTCTTCGTTGCGTCGCCGAGTTGATCATCAATCGCGCCACGGTATAGGACCGTCCAATCCGCAGTATTGATGCAAACGGCTTCGCAAGTCCTCGTAAATCCCACTTCACTCGCAACCAACTGGATTGTGTCGCTAAGGATCGGCAGATCGACGCCGAGCGCCTTGGCTTCTTGGGCGGTGCTGGTGCGATCGTCTTGAGGGTTGGAATCAACCATCCAAAAGGTGACGCCCTGACTGGCAAAACGGTCGCTCAAGGCCTTGATCCGCGGAGCGGCTTCCTTCACGACGGGACACCCGTTGGCGGTGGCAATCAGAACGACCGCTTTGCTTTTGGTCTGGCGATGGAGAAAATGCGAATGACCTTCGTGATCCAGAAGATGGAAATCCTCGATTTTTACCTGGCCGGCTTCCTGGCTGTTGCCCGCCTGACTTAGTTTGTCCGCCAGCTTGGGACTGGCCTTCCTTATCGTGTCGGGGCTGAAAACCCACACCATACCCACCACGAGTGCCGCCGCTATGATCGTTAGCGTTAGTGCAAGAATGATTTTTTTCATAGATAAATCAGATTGATAATTAAACCGTATTGTTTGCTGCTACCCTCACTACTTGTCCAACATCCGCAGCAACCGAGTGCATCGAACTCTAAAGGCCAATAGCAAATGAATCAAGCTATTCTTAAAACGCAAACAGTCTCGAAAAGTTACAAAAATAGCGAATAATATGACGGCACGATTGCGTCGCATTCCAGAATCTGCACTCCGCCGGCAGTAAAAACGCAACGGGCAAAAGAGCTTTCCGGATAGACTGGAGGGCCCTGCCACATTCATCGCTCTCTGGAACGCAGCCGTCAGCCGAGGAGCAAGGTGCCAAAGGCAAATAATCCAAATGTCACCGGGCAGTTGAAAAGC
>PLJQ01000057.1 GCA_003140275.1 Limisphaerales bacterium | reverse complement strand
AAATTACAATTCTTACCAGACTTATTATCGAGGCTTCCGCCGCTTCCGGTGTTGATCGGGAATTGCTTGAGGAGAAACTACGATCATTACGCAAGCAGATTGATAGGCTGCATTTTGAGTTCCCGCCGCCGGACCCTCCAGATGAAGACGATTCAATCGGCGCCTGATATTATTCCACCATGTATTAAGCGATTTGCCGTACATTGGCAAAATCCTACACCCGCCGGTTTCCAACCGCAAACGATTTTAAGTCGCTCGATCAATCAATTCCTCGATTGACCATTTATGATCCGTGATCTTGGCACTGACCGCCGGTGTGCAGCCAAGTGTCGAATGAACCTTGCAAAAGTTGTAGGCACAAACGAACAGGTTGATCGCCGCACGATGATTTGCCAGCTTGCGGGAATAGCCAAGCCCCAAACGCACGAACCGCTTGGTAAAGTGTCTCACGCTCAAATTGACGCGCTCTACAAACGCAGTGTTGATTCTGTCCGCTTGCGGATTGCCGGCACGAACCTTGACCCTTACACCCGTGCAGGTGCCGGGTGAGTACTTCCGGTCAGGTGAAGCCGAATTATTGCAATCGGCACCGTACACTTTCTGCATAGTCGCGTAGTCCAGCCTGTCCAATAGATATTTTGTCACAAGGGACGGGTATGGCTGCCATGAATCACTTGTGATCTGAACCCGGCCAACGATGCGCTGTGAGAAGTCACATACGAAGTCCTCGGTATTTTCAGCGTTACGCTTGCCGGTGAGATGGCTCACAATTAGTTTCTCGGCGGCAGTGATGGCAAGGAATGTGTACTGGTCCCCGCGTTCTACATCATCCACAGTAGTCCGGCGCTGGCTGATTCCAACCCGTGCCCATAGCTCATCAATTTGCAGTGATTCGACTGTGAGATTGCGAACCAGTTTGTCGTGAAGCGATTCGCATTTCTGACCCACGGTTTCCAACACGGACAGAACCGTGGCAATATGGCAGTTGGTAAATCTAGCACAGGCCCGGATACCCAACCCCTCTGCGAGCAACTTCACAATTTGAACAACCTTGTCGTGCTCAACCCGCAATCCGTCCAAGGGTTGAGACTCACTGAATGTTTTATCACAACGCAGACATCGAAAGCGTTGCACAATACGGTTCTTGTTTTTGAAACGTCCAAACTTCTTGGCTTCACCATTACAGCAGTGGCATGTCACTTGACCCTTTCTAGGCCGAAAGCTAAAGTGACAGTGTATCTTCCAAGATATGCACGTCCTTTGGCTCACGGCCATTGGATTTGCGCCCTGTGCGGTGTTCAAGCACCGCATGGGGCTTTTGTTTTCTATTCGTTACTCGCAGGTTATTTTAGCTAACTCCTGCATGAACCTGCAAACGTGATTAAGAACATTCTCCGCTTCGTGCGGTTCGTCAAATCGTTTGCGCGCGTGCATAACGGGGTCCCTCCACGCATAGCAAAAGGCGCGAGCTTCCGACAACAAGCTGCTGTAGCAATTTAATTCTTTTTCACGCTCAAAACTTTTTGGCGTGGGCTTGAGTTTTTGTGACTCCTCATCAAGAGCACCAATAACAGTTGCCCATGTTGCAAATTCGATTGGGTGAGGAAGTTTTATTTTTAGTTTCGTAGCCAGAGCGCGAAGCCCGCACTCTGCCACGCGCATCAGATGAAAAACCGCAGCCGTATTTAGGTCTGCTGCCAAACAATTTCCAGCCTCCTTAATATCGTACCGCGCAGACTTGAATCTTTTGTAAACCACAGCTCCAAATAATTTCTCCCGCTCAAAGTATTTCGCTTTTTCAGCAGGAATAAATGCGAATGTTCTGCCCCCAAGTTCAAACCATATTGAGTGTACGAATGACTCGATTTCGGTTACGATAGTTTGGTGTGTGCAACTCTGAAAGTTAACCAATCCGTATAATCGTCTTTCAAACGCTGCGCCTTGGCTATCTGATGCCACCAGTTCTAAAGCTTGGCAATATTCTCTGATCTTTTCAGATAGATCGTTAAGAATCCCTTTTGCCCTTTCACTCGCCTCTCCTCCATCGCCGCCATTCTTTTTAATCATCTCAATGGACTTGGTTCTGTAAAATTCAAGGTCTTCTAGTAGGCCGTGAAGCTTGGATGCGAAGTATTGAATCATATCCCGCAGGCTGATTAGGGTGCGGGGCGATTGTTTCCAAGCCATTGCAATCATGGCAAGGGATTTGTCGTTAATGTTATTCACAATTTTTGGTGTTGTTTTCATAAATTGACGGTTGACTGGAAAGGCGAAGTAGTCTTTTATACAACCAAGAACCACTCCGCGCGCCTATGAAGCCAGTATGAACCAAATAATTATCGCTGGATTCTTTGGAGGGTGGGAAATCATTCTCTTCGGTATATGTGGGTCGTATTTCATATTCTGGGTACTGATGTTGATAGACTGTGCTAACAAGGAAACCACAACGGGAACAAAAACCGCCTGGATACTGATACTCCTGCTCGCTGGGTGTATCAGTGCGCCTCTTTATTATTTCGCCAGAAAGCTTCCTCGTGATCGGCGTTCAAAACTTGGGAAATAGGTGCGCTGTGGCTACAAAACTGACACAGGAGCGGGTGAACAAGTGGAACGAGGCGCCGCTCAAACGAAGGTTGACCGCGTTCCACCTGATAAGCGGGGCGTTCCAGGCGGGGCTGGTGGACCCGAAGCCGCTGTGGAAAGACGGGAAGATCGTGCTATCAACTCAGGGTGGTAAGTCATTGAAGCGACCACCCTCAAGTCCGTAGCAACAATCTAATGTATCACGACCATCCAGCAGTGATTCCCATAAGCCGCAGTTCATCAATTGCCCTTTGCTTTTCTGATAAAAGAATCACTGGCAAACCACAGCCC
>PLJQ01000432.1 GCA_003140275.1 Limisphaerales bacterium | reverse complement strand
GGTCACCGGGCAACCAAAACTCGGCGGAGTTCACAACCTGGCCGCTCCCCGGTTTTTCCCTCATTCGCGCGGACCGCACTCACCGCGGCACGCCGGGTCGGAAATTGGATTCAAAAAATCTTCGCTGGGGTAAACACCCCATAGCACCCACCCGGTTTTTCGTGTTTAACTCGAGCCATGGCAGAACAACGATTTCTCCACCGCCGGCAGTCAGCCGCGGCACAACCGCCGCCGCCGCCGAATTTGAGCCGAACCGGAATCCGAATCAATTGGGGGGAGGCGGTTGCCAAAGCAATTGAGATCCGGCATCGTCATATCGAGATGGCCACGAAGGTTTGTTGCATCCATTTGAAACCAGGTTGTCGGCAAGGACTCGACGCGCTGTTTGCATTGGACGCCCAATTTCAAATGATTTTCGTCTCAAGATTAGAAAGGCGAGGAACTTGATAATCCAAACGGGCCGGAGAATTCCAAGTTCGGTGCCGGTGATCCTGTCGTTGTGCCTCTCGCTGGTCGCCCACGGGCAGGGGCCAGCCGTTGGCTCCACGCCGCCGCCGGCAGCGGAGACCGTTGTTCTCCCAAAATCCGTCCCCGACCCCCTCGAACCGGTGAATCGGGTGATGTGGGCCTTCAACAAGGAGCTTATGACCGGCGTCATCAAGCCGACCAGCAGGGTCTATCGATTCGTCGTCGTGAAACCGGTTCGAACTGGCATCGGGAATTTTGGCAGGAACCTCACCTACCCGGGACGATTGATCAACAATCTGCTCCAGGGAAAGTGGAGCGGAGCGCGCGATGAATCCTACCGGTTTGTTTGTAATACCACCGTCGGGATCGCCGGTTTCTTCGACCCGGCGACCAAATGGAAGATCCCGAAATCGGATGCGGATTTTGGCCGGACATTCGGCCAATGGGGCTGGAAGCCGCGATGTTTTATCATGCTGCCGATTTACGGGCCGAGCAATGAACGGGATCTCCTCGGCCTGGCCGCCGACACGGCCGCCAATCCGCTGTTTTACATCGCTCCCTACAAATTCGACGCGAACAATCCGCTGACCTATCTCGGCCCCTACACTTATTTCGCCTACGCGGTGATGTATAACAATCTCGCCGACACCGTGGGCGAATATGTGCGCTTCAGTCAGGCCGTAATGGACCCGTATTCTGAGATTCAATACGCCTGGACATTCGCGAGAGAGAACCGGGTGGCGGATTTCCAAGTGAAGGGAAAACAGGACGAAGCCTCGCTGGAAACCCTCGAATCCGTTTTCTTCACCTTCAAAGATCCTGAATTCCCAGGCCACGGCAAGACCTGGTCGGTTTTGATTCCGGCGACGGGCAGAAAGTTAAAATTCACGTTTTGGTTGCAACCGGGAAAAGCGCCCGTGGTCTATATCATTCCCGGTCTCGGTTCTCATCGGCTGGCCCAACCCTCCCTGGCGCTGGCCGAGTTGGTTTACAAAAACGGCTTCTCCGCCGTGTGCATCAGCAGCGCGTTCAACTCCGAGTTCATGGAGCACGCTTCGACCGCAGCCATGCCGGCGTATCTGCCGGTGGACGGTCATGACGTGCTCGTCGCGTTGACGGAAATTGATCGCCGCTTGAATGCGCAGTATCCAGATCGCTTGGGCGACAAAGCGCTGATGGGTTATTCCATGGGCGCATTCCACTCTTTATTTATCGCGGCCACTGAACCGACGAATCAGTTGCCGTTGATTAAATTTGACCGCTACGTTGCCATCAACACCCCCGTTCGCATGGCGTACGGGATTTCCAAGCTGGACGAGTTTTATCAGTCGCCGCTGACCTGGCCGGACACAAACCGGACCGACAACATCGAGAACACCTTTTTGAAGGTTGCCGCCTTGAGCAAGAGCACGCTCACACCGCAAACCTCCCTGCCCTTCAGCGCCATCGAGTCCAAGTTTCTCATCGGACTGACGTTTCGACTCATGCTGCGGGATATTATCTTCACCAGTCAGCGGCGGAATAATCAGGGAGTCCTGCAACACCCGATCCGGAATCTTAGGCGCGACGCGGTGTATCAGGAAATCCTTCAGTATTCCTACCAGGATTATTTTGAGAAGTTCGCGATTCCATATTATTGGGACCGGGGCATTGACTCGACGGCGGAAGCGCTGAAAAAAGCCGGTGATTTACGGACGTATGACGCCGGTCTGCGCGCCAATTCCAACATCCGCGTCATCGTCAATGAAAACGATTTTCTTTTGACAGACGAAGACTTGGAATGGCTCCGCGCCACGTTCACCCCGGAACAATTGACGGTTTTCAATCGGGGTGGTCACTTGGGAAATCTTTCCAATCCGACGGTGCAAAAGACCATTTTAAGAGCGCTTACGAATATGAAGGTATTCCCGCCTAAGCCGCCCACGCTGCCCGAGTCCGTAAAATGAAATTGAAGAAAGCGCCAGGCGGCCTTCGGAAACGGAGACCGTTTTTCTATGCGCTGAAGACGCAAAAGGAATTGGCCCAGGGTTGCTCGCACATCGTAAGCGCTACCCTCGGTAGTCGTACCGCAAAATAATTCTCCCTCTCCTCGCCAAACGAGGCGAGGACCGGGGTGAGGAGTGAGGAGTCCAAAACATTCCTGCGCTTGTCGAACCTCTCTCGTTTATTTAGCCTCACCCGAATGTTCAAGCTGGCGCTCAAGCCTATGCACAAGCCCGTCCTTGCTTACTACGACGCGCTTCAAAAATTCAGCGACCTCGACGTTACGCACGAAACCGCCGTCCGCTCCGCGTTTCAAAGTTTGCTGGAAACTTGCGCCCGCCAGCGCGGCTGGACGCTCGTGCCCGAATGGGAAATCACCCGCCCGAAACAACCCTCCGTTCGCGCCGACGGCGCGCTCATGGATTCTTACCGGATTGTTTATGGTTATTGGGAAGCCAAGGACAGCGAAGACGATCTCGAAAAGGAAGTCGTAAAAAAATTCAAGGCCGGCTATCCGCAGGACAACATCCTTTTTCAATCACCCGACCACGCCATTCTGTATCAAGACGGCACGAAGATTCTCGACGCTGACCTCACCGACCCGGAAAAGCTCATCCACATTCTCGACGCCTTTTTCTCCTACACCCAGCCCGCGTTTGAGGAATGGGAAAAAGCCGCCTCCGAATTCTCGCAGCGCGTCCCCGAACTCGGCAAAGGCTTGGGCGAACTCATCGCCGAACAACGTCTGACCAACAAGGGCTTCATCGCCAAGTTCAACGACTTCGCCAATCTTTGCCGCGCCTCCATCAATCCGAATATTTCCGTTGCTGCCGTCGAGGAAATGCTCATCCAACATCTCCTCACCGAACGGTTGTTCCGCACCGTTTTCAAAAATCCCGAATTCGTCAAACGCAACGTCATCGCCAACGAAATCGAGAAGGTCATTGATTCGCTGGCCTCAAAAAGTTTCAGCCGCGCCGAATTTCTCAAGAAGCTCGACCGCTTCTACCGCGCCATCGAGGACACCGCCGCGAGCATCACCGACTTTTCGCAGAAGCAAACCTTCCTCAACACCGTTTATGAAAAATTCTTTCAAGGCTTCTCCGTCAAGGTTGCTGACACGATGGGCATTGTTTATACGCCGCCGTCCATCGTTCGCTTCATGGTCAACAGCGTGCAGGAAATCCTGAAACGCGAGTTCGGCAAATCCCTCGGCCACCGCGACGTTCACATCCTCGACCCGTTTGTCGGCACGGGCAATTATATCGTCCACCTGATGCGGGAGATTCCCAAGACGAATCTGGCGCACAAATTCAAAGCGGAGCTTCACGCCAACGAAATCATGCTGCTGCCTTATTACATCGCCTGCATGAACATCGAGCATGAGTATTTCGAGGCCACGGGCGAATATGAACCGTTCACGGGCATCTGTCTCGTGGACACGTTTGAAACGGCGGAAGGCGGGCACGGCGAGTTCGGCTTTTTCAACGAGGAAAATTCCGCGCGCGTCCAGTGCCAGAAAAAATCCCCCATCTTCGTCGTCATCGGCAACCCTCCTTACAACACGAACCAGGCCGACGAAAACGACAACAACAAGAACCGCAAATACAAGGTCGTGGACGGGCGCATCGCCGCCACCTACGCCGCCGATTCCAAAGCCACGCTGCGCAACAAACTTTCCGACCCTTACATTAAGGCCTTTCGCTGGGCTTCCGACCGCATCGGCAACGAAGGCATCGTGGCGTTCGTTTCCAACGGTGGATTCCTCGACGGCATCGCGTGCGACGGGATGCGGAAGAATCTCGCGGAAGATTTCGACGCGCTCTACATCCTCGACTTGGGCGGCAACGTGCGGAACCCCAAGCTTTCCGGGACGACGCACAACGTCTTCGGGATTCAAGTGGGCGTCAGCATCAATCTCCTCGTGCGCAAGCGGGCGGATAAAAACAAAAGTCCGGCCAAGCCCGCCATCTACTATGCGGCCACGACGACGGACTGGCGGCGCGAGGAAAAGTATCGCTTCCTTGAAGAAAAGAAATCCGTCAACGGCATCAAGTGGGAACGGATCAAGCCGGACGACCGCCTCACTTGGTTGCGGCACGGACTCGAAGACGATTTTGAGACGTTCATCCCGCTCGGCACGAAGCTGGCGAAGCAGGCGGATGTGAGTGGCGGCGAGGAAACCATCTTCAAAAACTACTCGCTTGGCGTATCCACCAATCGCGACAGCGTCGTTTACGATTTCAACCGCGAAGCGTTGGCAAAACGAGTCGAGCAGTTCTGCGATGACTACAACGCGGAGGTGGCAAGGTACGAAGCCAAGGGCAAGCCTGATAATGTTGATGATTTTGTTCGCACCGATAAAGTCAACTGGAGCGAAACCCTCAAGCGTCTGCTGAAATCAGGTCGGGAAGCCACCTTCGATGAATCTAAAATTCGTCCAGCAACCTATCCTCCATTCACAAGGGCGTGTCTCTACTTTGATCATTTGCTCATCGACCGCCCCGGTTTGTCCGGGAGCTTCTTTCCAGCAGTAACAAAGGCAGCAGAGAATCGCGCACTATGTTTGAGCGATCTTGGGCTGCGTTCGCCGTTTAGTGTGCTGGCTACAAATCAAATTCCCGACCTTCATCTTTGCGCGAGCACCGACGCGTTTCAATGTTTCCCTTTCTACACCTACGCCGAAGACGGGACGCATCGGCGGGAGAACGTCACGGATTGGGCGTTGAAGGAATTCCAAACGCACTACGGCGACAAGAAAATCAGCAAGTGGGACATTTTCCATTACGTCTATGCCGTGCTGCATCACCCGCAGTATCGCGAGCGTTACGCCGCCAACCTGCGCCGCGCGTTGCCGCGCGTCCCGTTCGCCAAAGATTTCCGCGCGTTCGCCAAAGCCGGCAAGAAGCTCGCCGACTTGCACGTCGGTTACGAGCAGCAGGCCGAGCATCCGTTGGACAAAGTTGAAACTCCCGGCGAGAAACTCAATTACCACGTCGAGAAGATGAAACTGACCAAGGACAAAACCGCCATCATCTACAATAGTTTCCTGACGCTGGCCGGAATTCCCAAGGAGGCGTTTGAGTATCGCCTCGGCAACCGCAGCGCGCTCGATTGGGTGATTGACCAATACCAAGTCAGCACCGACAAACGCAGCGGCATCACCAGCGACCCGAACCGCGCCGATGATGAGCAATACATCCTCCGTCTTATCGGCCAAGTCATCACAGTGAGCGTGGAGACGGTGAAGATTGTGAAGTCGTTGCCAGAATTGAAATTCGATTAAATCCAACTCCTCACCCCGGCCCTCTCGTTTGGCGAGGAGAAGGAGAAATTATTTTGTGGGGCGTTTGGTAGGGTAACACCCCATAGCACCGGCAAGGTTATCCCGTCCATTATGGGGCGCTGAAAGTTCCGCCCATGAAATCTGAAGCTCCCACGACCGTCGCCTCCGCTATTTCCTTCATCGTCGGCGAACCGGTCGTGGTTAAATCGCATAAAATCCCACTGGCCGCCAAAGCAGCTGGCACCGCCTTCCTCGCCGTCCTCGTTCCGATTTATTGGCACACCTATGGGCTTACCAATTTTTTATGGTTCTGCGATGCCGCCCTCATTCTCACCGTGGCGGGCATGTGGTGGGAAAGCTCGCTGCTCATCAGCATGTGCTCCGTCGGCATCCTGCTTCCGCAATGCGTCTGGCTCGCGGACTTCGGCAGCAACCTTCTGGGCTTTCACCTTCTGGGCCTGACCAGCTACATGTTCGACCGCCAGCTTCCACTTTTCACCCGCGGGCTGTCGCTTTTTCATGGCTGGCTGCCCTTGCTGCTCGTCTGGCTCCTGATCCGCTTGGGCTACGACAAACGGGCTTTGTCTGCCTGGACCGGCCTCGCCGCAGGGCTGGTGTTCGTCTGCTACTTTTTTACTCCGCCCGCTGGCGCGCATCCGGCCAACCCCAACCTCCCCATCAACCTCAATTACGTTTACGGTTTCAACGACCAGCAGCCGCAAACCTGGGTCAACCAAAACCTTTACGTCATCCTGTTGCTTGGCGTGCTGTGGCTCGTCGCGTTTCTCCCCACCCACCTGGCCTTGCGCAAAATCTTCGCCGCTCCACCGCCGGCGGCCACCCTGAAACTCCCCATCCGATTTCTTTAATCATCCCCGTCTGCTCGCCAGGACTGGATTCATCAAATCTGCCGTGGGGTGAACACCCCTGGCACCCGCAAGCTCTTCGGATGCGTTCGCGGCGAACCGGTCGTGGTTCAACCACCCAAAACTCCGCTCGCCGCCGAAGTGACCGACTTCTCCGTTGCCGGATCGAAGAAGTGCGCCTTGCGCATGTCGAAGACAAGGGAAATTTTTTCGTTCACATTCACCCGGTTGTGAGCGTGGACGCGGGCGACAAAAGAATGCGAGCCGCTGGTCAAATAAAGATGCGCTTCAGAACCCATCGGCTCAACCCCCTCGGCGACAGCTTGCACCGTTTGTCCGGTCGGTCCGCTTCCAGCGTTGGTCGTGTCGGCGATATTTTCCGGGCGGATGCCAAGGATGATTTTTTTTCCCGTGTAACTGGTTAACTTCGACGGGGATTCATCGTCCAGTTGTACGGCGAAGTTGCCGGGCGCGGCCCCCGCGGAATTTTGTTCCTGAAAATAAAGCGCAGTTCCTTTTTGCGCGATGATACCGTGAAAGAAATTCATCGGCGGCGAACCGATGAAGCCGGCAACGAACATGTTGACTGGATGATCGTAAAGGTTCATCGGCCCGGTCACCTGGTGGATGACCCCGTCTTTCATCACCGCGATGCGGTCGCCCATCGTCATTGCTTCCACCTGATCGTGGGTGACATAGATCATGGTGGCGGCGAGGCGGATTTGTAGTTTGGAGATTTCGCCGCGCATCTGCGCCCGCATTTTCGCGTCCAGGTTGGAAAGCGGTTCGTCGAAAAGGAAAACTTTGGGTTGGCGCACCATCGCGCGTCCAACGGCCACGCGTTGACGTTCTCCGCCGGAAAGCGTCTCTGGCAGTCGGTTCAAATTGGGCGTAAGACCAATAATTTCCGCGGCGTTCCTGACGCGTTGGTCAATCTCGGTGCCTGGGTATTTCCGCAATTTCAAGCCGAACGCCATGTTATCGTACACCGTCATGTGCGGGTAGAGCGCGTAGTGTTGAAAGACCATGGCGATGTCGCGGTCNNTCGAGACCGGCGATCATGCGCAGGGTTGTCGATTTGCCACCACCAGACGGCCCCACCAACACCATGAATTCTTTGTCTTCAATGACGAGGTTGGCGTTGTTGACGGCGTAAATGTCCTGCCCTTTCGGTCCTTTGAAGATTTTGACAAGGTTTTCGAGCCGCACTCGTGCCATGAGCCAAGTGTTGAATGTCCGGTGTCGTATGTCGAGCGCGGGGTGATCCAAGCCGGAGCGCGCGGCGCGGAATGCGGAATTCCAAACTCACCATCGTACGGGCGTTTTGCGGCGGGCTTGACGCAAACCAGCGGCTTAGCCTACGCTCCCCGGCTCGCTGAACGCGAAAACCCCGGTTC
>PLJQ01000468.1 GCA_003140275.1 Limisphaerales bacterium | reverse complement strand
AGCTACGATCATCTGCGGTCACTCCGGCGGCGATTGGGAAATTGGCCTCCGCGCGATCCGTCCGCACAAGAACATCTTTGCCGACCTCGGCGGTGGGGATCCGACGGCTGGCCTCACCGAGATGGCGGTGCGCGAACTGGGCGCCGAGCGCGTCCTTTACGGCAGCGATGTCGGCGGGCGCAGCTTCGCCTCGCAACTGGCGAAGGTATTCGGCGCGGACGTTTCTGAGTCGGCAAAGCGGCTCATCCTGGGCGAGAACTTGAAGCGGTTGCTCCGCCCAATCCTGCGGGAGAAAGGGGTGAAAGTGTGAGCACTGGAAGTCGCAAAAAGGAAAACTTTGAGAGTCCTAGCAGCCGAAGTAAGAAGGCTCCATCTACTCAGATGAACCCAATCCATGACCGAAAGGAATTAGAGCCTCCTTGCGTCGGCCGCTACGACCACGAGGCGGGCCTCAATCGTCGCAGCTTTCTGAAGACGGTCACTACGGCTATCGGCCTCACCACGCTTGGTCTTGACGCGCGTGCGGCCGGTAACCCCTTCCGCCCTCACGATGATCTTATCGATGTCNNACGTCAACCTCTCGCGTTGGCCGTTGCGTCGTGTGTGCGGCGACGACATCTCCGCACTGGTCGCCATGCTGCGGCGCATGGGTGTCGCGCGGGCCTGGGCCGGAAGCTTCGATGGGTTGCTGCACAAGGACATCGCGGCGGTGAACGCCCGGCTTGCAGATGAGTGCCGTCGTCATGGACGCGGATTGCTCATACCTTTTGGTTCGATCAATCCGAAACTGCCGGAATGGGAAGAGGAGTTGCGTTGCTGTGTCGACGTGCATGGCATGCCTGGCATCCGACTGCATCCGAATTACCACGGTTATAAACTTGATGATCCACAATTCGCGCGGCTGTTATGGCTGGCCACGGAACGCCGTTTAATCGTGCAACTCGTTCTGTTGATGGAGGATGAGCGCATGATGCATCCGCTTTTGCGCGTCGAGGCGGTGGACACCGCGCCGCTGGTTGACCTCGTCAAGCAAACGCCCGGTCTTCGGCTGGTGCTACTTAACGCGTTGAGTAAGCTCCGAGGCAAACCGCTCAGCGACTTGCTTGCAGCAGGCGAAGTTTACCTCGAGATTTCCATGCTCGAAGGCGTGGGCGGTGTGGGCAACCTGCTCGCCCAAGCGCCGGCGAACCGCGTGCTCTTTGGTTCCCATGCGCCGCTGTTTTACTTCGAATCAGCGCTCTTCAAGTTGACGGAATCTCCGCTGACCCAGAACCAACTTCGAGCGATCCGCCTTGAGAACGCGCAACACTTGCTGACGACAAAACGTTAACCGAGTCTTTACCGTGGAGCAACACCATTGGGATTCGCCTGCGAACCATGCAGGTTCTCCGCACTCTGTCCACCGTTTTTGGGAACTTCAAACTTTTGCCGTTATGAATCAGCCCCCCAGCAATCTTGAAAGGGCGGGGAGAAAAGGTGCGAAGACTTTCACGTGAACACTACAACTATTCATGACTTTACGGTAATGTCCACCGACTCAATCGCAGAGTGGCCGGACTTTTGGAACGGGCGTGGCATCGGTTGGGCGATGCCTTTTTCGTCGATCGTGCGGGTGCGCAAAATGTATTTGCCGGCGGGCAGTCCGGGCAGCAGCGTGGCCCAGTGAACTTTCATCAACCGCATCGGCCATGTGTGAGGCTGGCCGGTCGCAGTGTCAAAGCCCGGCGTGCCCGCGATGATCTTGCCGCCGGGCAGGTCGCTCCAATGTTTTGGCGGTGGGAGGATTTGCGCATCGGTCCAGTTGCCCGTGGCAAGGGGATCGCCGTCGTCGTTGCGCTTCGCGACATTGGACTGGATGGAGACTTGCACCTTCGACAACCCGGCAAGGCCGACCTGGGCGTAGCCGGTGATCGGAATCGGTGCGCCGGGTTTGACCTCGTGCGGGACGGAGAGCGTCGCGGCGAAGGTCTTGAGCCAGGTATCGACATCGTTGTTGCCCTCGGCGTAGGTGTCGTTGGCGTGGTAGAGGTTGGTGAGCACGACATGCGTGAGCCACTTGATCGACTTGAAGCCATAAGCCTCGGGCACGACCACGCGGACCGGACCGCCGCGCTCACTGTCGAGCCACTTTCCGTTGAGCTTGTAGCATAGGATCACCGGTGGTAGGTCGAACGGGTCTTCGAGCACGCGGCTGATCGGCAGCGAACTGCGGAACATCTGTTGGGGGTCGTCATTGTGGTAGCCGTAATAAAAGACGCGCCGCAAATTGTCGCGCGGCTGCGTAAGCCAGATCACTTCGCGGAGCGGCACGCCCTCCCAGAGGCCCATGCCGAGCGGGCAACCAATGTTCAGGCACGTCATCACTTTCGCAAAGCGGACGGCGTGCTTTTCGGCGAGTTTCATGAGTCCGTCGAAATCGAACGCCGTACCGTCTTTTTGTGTGAGCGGACTGCGAATCTTTGTGGGATTGTCGGGATCGGAGATGACTTCGAGCTTCCAGGTCTCACGCGTAAGGCCGACTTCGCGTTTTCTCTTGTCGGGCAAAGAGTGCGGCAGTGGCTTGCCGCGCGACACGTCGCGGAATTTTTCCTGGGGCGTGAAGTACGGTTCGAGATCTTCGACGGCCTTTGCCAGTGCAGGCGCAGGCGGATCGGCACCGGCGGCCAGCGGCCCAAACGCCAACACAGCCGCACCCGCCACGCCCAGGCGCATAAAATACCGTCGCGTTAACTCCCGGTGTTCGAAAAGGAAACGTTCCGCGTTTTTCATGGCATCAGCGTTCAGAACACGCCTTGTACTGGTTCGTCTTGGGGCATGGGTCAACACTCTACCGCCGGAAGGAAATAAAAGGCAACGGTAGAAAAAGCACGGTAGAAACAGTACGCCGAAGCGCACACATGCGCAGTGCTTGCTTGCGAAAAGTCGTTAACCAGTCATGCTCCGCCCATGCGCACCAACGAATCATCTCAATCAGCCCAGCCTGCTTCCGCCGTGTCTCGTCGGGAATTCCTCGCTGCGTCGTCCGCTGCTTTGCTGGCCGGCACACTCGCTCCGATTTCATCTGGGGCCGTCGAGTCGCCGATCGCACCCAAACTCGCACTCAACGGGGGCGAGAAGGCGGTCAAACAGTTGTCGAAATTACCCATCCGTTGGGGCGAGCCGGAGCGCGAGCGTCTTAACGCGATGCTCGATCAGGATTCGCTCTTCTACTGGAAGGGACCGCAGACGACGCTGCTGATCGAGCGTTTCAAGAAAGTCTGCCCGGTGAAATATGTCATGCCGTGTTCGTCCGGCACGGCGGCCATGCACATCGCGGTGGCGGCGGCGGGCATCGGGCCGGGTGACGAAGTCATCACGTCGCCCGTCACGGACATCGGCACCGTCATCGGCGTCATCTACCAGCAAGGCGTGCCGGTGTTCGCCGACCTCGGCGCCAGCACTTACAATCTCGATCCCGCCGCCGTGGAGCGACGGATTACGCCGAGGACCAAGGCCATCATTGCCGTACATTTATGCGGGAATCCGTGCGACTTGCGGGCATTGAAGGTCATCGCCGCCAAACATGGGCTGGTGTTGATCGAGGACGCTGCGCAAGCATGGGGTGCGAAATATCGCGGTCAGCCCATCGGCACCATCGGCCACTTCGCGTGCTTCTCGTTGCAGAATTCAAAACACATCACCTGTGGCGACGGCGGTCTGGTCGGCTCGAACGACGAACGATTCGGCCCGCTGCTGCAAAAGTTCGGCGACAAGGGATTTGATCGAGTGAAGGGCGGTTTGTTCGAATCGTTTGCGACGAACTATCGCATGAGCGAACCGCAGGCGGCGGTCGCGGCGGCGCAATTGGAACGGCTCGAAGGCATCATCAACAAACGCGCCCGCCTCGGCAACTTGTTGACAGAGAAAATCGCCGGTCTGCCAGGTTTGCTGCCGCATCAGGTGCATCCTGAAGACCGTTGTGGATACTGGTTCTACTTTTTCCGTATGCAGCGCAGCGCGTTTCGTTGCGACCGCGCAGAGTTTGTGAAGGCGCTGGCGGCAGAAGGTGCGGAAGTTTCCGCCGGTTACATCCCGGTGCCACTGCATCGTAACCCGGTATTCATGAAGCACTCATTTTTCGAGGGGCGCTGGCCCGTGCGCGAGTTTGGACTCACGACCATGGATTATTCGAAACATCAAACGCCCGAAGCCGAGGCTATTTTGCAGACCGGCATCCGTGTCACGATCCACGAAGCCATGACCGAAGACTACATCGGGAGTGTGGCCGAAGCGATTCGGAAGGTCGCGCGGCATTACGTTGCGTAAGAGTGCCATGGTTTCCAGCAACATCATTCTCTTTTCCGGCACATGAACTCTCTCATCCTGCAGGCTTTGCCCGGGCGAATCGAGACCGAGGAACAACTCGATGAGCTTCTTACCCGTCCGAGCGCTGCGCTGGTGAAGTTTATCAAGACCGCCTCTAGTCCGCTGCTCATTTTGGGTGCGGGCGGCAAAATGGGGCCGACGCTCGCCGCGCTCGCGAAACGCGCCGCTGAAGCCGTGAATCATCCGCTCGACGTAATTGCCGTCAGCCGCTTCAATGACACCCGCGCCCGCGAATGGCTCGGAAGCCAGGGCGTGAAAACCCTAAGCTGCGACTTACTCGCGGAGACATCGCTCCACCAACTGCCGGAAGCGGAGAATGTAGTTTACATGGTCGGACTGAAGTTCGGCACCGCGCAGAACCCGGCGGCGACTTGGGCGATGAACACCATCGTTCCGGCAAAGGTGTGCGAGCGTTACCCCGGCGCCCGAATCGTAGCGCTCTCGACTGGAAATGTTTATCCGCTCAGCGAAGCAAGTCGAACTGGTTCGGTGGAGACCGATCCGCTGACGCCCCTGGGCGAATACACGAACGCCGCAGTGGGACGAGAACGCATCTTTGAGTTTTATTCGTGCGCTCAAAACACGCCGGTCACGCTGCTTCGGCTGTTCTATGCAGTTGAATTGCGCTACGGCGTGCTGGTGGATATTGCGCTAAAGGTTCATAACGGCGAGCCGGTCGCATTGGCCAACGGTTCCTTCAACTGCATCTGGCAGAGTGACGCGAACGAGATGATCCTTCGCGCATTAACGTTGGGAGCATCGCCACCATCGGTATGGAACTTGTGCCGTCCGGAAGTTTTTGCGGTGCGCGCAATCGCTTCACGATTCGCCGAACTGTTCGGACGACCGCCGCAGTTTGTCGGCGCTGAAACGCCGACGGCATTGCTTGGAAACTCCACCCGTATTTGCGCGAAACTCGGCCCGCCGTCAGTGCCGTTGGAAACGATGTTGCGCTGGATTGCGCATTGGGTGAAGCAGGGTGGACGCAATCTCGGCAGACCCACTCATTTCGAGGTGCGCGATGGCAACTATTGAACAAGTGAGAACACGACTCGGTGAAGGACTGGTCATTCCGGCGTGTCCATTGGCTCTCAACGCGCGCCGCAAGCTGGATGAACGCCGTCAGCGCGCATTGTTCCGCTACTACCTCGCTGCCGGTGCCGGCGGGCTGGCAGTGGGCGCGCATACGATGCAGTTCGCCATTCGTGAACCGAAGATAGGACTATTTCGCCCCGTGCTTGAACTGGCGGCGGAAGAACTTCGAAACAGCCGACCCCAGGAGGCTCTAGCATCGACCGCGGATCACTCATCACGCATCACGGAAAATCAGAGCCTCGTTACCTCCGCGGCTACAAGTATCGGAATTGCCGGCATCTGCGGACAAACGAAGCAAGCGGTTGAGGAAGCCACATTGATGCAGGAACTCGGTTTTCACGCGGGCTTGCTCAGCCTCGCCGCACTCAAGACCGTTGCCGAGGATGAACTGATCGCCCATTGCCGCAGCGTTGCTGAAATCATTCCGCTGTTCGGGTTCTATCTTCAACCCGCCGTTGGGGGGCGGGGGTTGACGTATTCCTTCTGGCGACGCTTCGTTGAAATTGAAAATGTCGTCGCCATCAAAATCGCTCCGTTCAACCGATACCAAACCCTTGATGTGATCCGCGCCGTTGCGGAGAGCGAACGCGACGACATTGCGCTCTACACTGGCAACGACGAGAACATTGTAATGGATTTGTTGACGCCATTTCGTTTTCAAGCGGTCGGCAAAGTTGTCGAACGCCGTATCGTGGGCGGGCTGCTGGGCCATTGGGCCGTGTGGACCCAAAAGGCCGTCGAACTTCACGCCGAGTGCCGTTGCGTGACTCAATTTGGCGGAGCAATCCCTGCCGAATTGCTTCGCCGCAGCGTCGAAGTCACTGACGCCAACGCCGCCTTCTTCGACGCCGCCAACAATTTCGCCGGCTGCATCGCAGGGCTGCACGAAGTGCTGCGCCGGCAGGGCTTGTGNNGTTACGCGGGCTGCATTCCTGGTATTCATGACGTGCTGCGGCGGCAAGGTTTGCTCAAAGGCATTGGGTGTCTCGACCCGAACGAGACCCTTGGCCCCGGTCAGCGCGAGGAGATCGACCGGGTCTATCGCGCGTATCCGCATTTGAACGATGACGCATTTGTCGCCGAACATCGCGATGAATGGTTGGGCGGCTAATAAACTTCGCTCACCCTCACCGGCCGGTTCTCCTGCAATGATTTTTTGGCCGCCAGGCCCAGGATCACTGCCATCAGCCCGTCCATGCCGCCCACTGAAGGAGAACGATCATGAAGAACGCAATCCACGAATTGCTGCAATTCCGCGACGTAGGCTTCCTGGTAGCGTTCCAGGAAAAAATATTGCGGCTTGGCTGAGGAAGCGTCGTTCGCACTCAGCAAGACATGATTGTCAGGCGTGCGATTGGACACGGCTACCATCCCGGCCGAGCCAAACACTTCCACACGCTGGTCGTAGCCATAAACGGCCTGACGGCTGTTATCAATGGTTGCCAAAGCGCCGTTCTCCAGGCGCAGGGTGACGATGCAGGTGTCCACGTCGCCGGCGCGGCCAATCTCGGGATCTACGAGCGCGTTGCCGACCGCGAAAACCTCGATGGCTTCGCTGCCGCTCAGGAAACGCACCATGTCGAAGTCGTGAATGGTCNNCGAAGCGGCGGTTGAAGCCGACCTGAAACTTCACGCCGGCCTCGATAACGGCGTCGAGGGCTTGCTGTATGCGTTTCAAATCCAGGTCGATGGGCTTTTCGCAGAAGATGTGTTTCCCGCGCGCCGCGGCGTCTTGAATGATTTGCGCGTGCGTGTCGGTGGCCGAGCAAATCGCGACGGCCTCGATGTCCGGCGCGGCGAGCAACTGATGATAATCGGCCGTGGCCAGGGGAACGTGGAACTGGCCGGCCACTTCCTGGGCCGCGGCAAGATTGAGATCCGCCACGCCAGCCAGTCGCGCGCCGTTGATGCGCGTGGCGAGATTTTCCGCGTGTAGTTTGCCGATTCTCCCCGCGCCGATGATTCCGATGCTGATGCTTTTGTTGGACACAGTATAGTTCTCAATAAGAAGGTGGAAACCGAATTACCCTCACCCCGCCTGACAGCCAACCTCTCCCCATCTGATGGGAATGGCACTGTTTGGATTTACGCAATGGACTATTCATGCTTCGCGCAGCCACATTCCAAACAATCGTAGGCCGTGGAAGGCGTTTCCGACAACTCTTAAAACACTGGGCGAATATATCGGTGTGTGATTAAAAGTGGGTGA
>PLJQ01000269.1 GCA_003140275.1 Limisphaerales bacterium | reverse complement strand
CTGGCGTCCCATTCGAGGCCGAGGTTTTCGCACTTCGTCGCGTTGAACAACCGTTCCCACATCGCCGGCTGGCCGAGCATGTTGTAGTGCATGATCGGCAGGTGATACGGCCCTTGCGGACAATGCTCGAAGGCGAGCCGCACGCCTTTGTCCGCCGCGATCTGTGCAATCGGTTCCCAGAATTGGAGAAGTTGCGGCAGAAAATCTTCAAAGGGTTTATAGACCGGGTTTTCGCCTTTTGGATTCACTTCCAATTCGATCACCGCGCCGGCGAACCCCGCCACCGTTTTGACGCCGATGTGCGCGGCAACGTCGATGGCGCGCAGAAACGTGGCGCGCGCGAATTCGCTTTGTCTCGGATTGAGCGGGTTTTTGTAGAGCGCAGCAATGGCCGAGATGCGGATGTTGCGCGACCTGGCTTCCGCGGCGAAATGTTCGGCGAAAGGTTTCCAGTCTGGGTGGTTTGGGCCGGCCGGGCTGCCTTCAAACTGGTTCCATTCGATGGAGCCAAAGCCGTTTTGTTGCGCCCAGTCGAGGCGGCCCACGCTGGCGTCTGTTAGGAAGCCGATTCTCATAATATCTTTACCGTAGCAGCCGACATAAGGAGGCTCATTTTAATTCGCAACGCAGAGCGCGGAATCAGATAGAGCCTCCTTATGTCGGCTGCTACGGCGGAAAAATTACCCACGCAGCTCGACCAAGTCCATCAGCTTCGCCGTCTCGCGATAGGCTTCCTCGACCCACTCGACGATGCGTTTCGGGTCGGGCGAGTATTCGAGTTCAATCGAAACGACGCCGTCGATGTCCAGTTCCTTGATCGCTTGCAGATACGGCGCGAACTTTACCACGCCGCGACCGGGCGAGAGATCGCCGTGGACTTTACCATCGCAATCACTGAGGTGAACGTGAATTGCCCTGCCTCTGAGCTTCTTCACTTCGGCCGGGCTGGTGTCGGAAAGAACCAAATGGCTGATGTCGATGTTTGCCTTGACGCGCGGATGGTTGCACTCGTCCACGAACCGGACCATTTCGTGGACATTATTGAGCAGGCTGAGACGAAACGGTTCGAGTTCGAGGGCGATGTCGATTTTCTTCCTGGCTGCGTAATCGCCCAGCCGACGGCAGGTTTCGATGCCCCAGCGCCACTGGTCGGCGGCGGGAATGACTTCGCGCTGCCAGATGTATTCGCCGAGCACGAGCAGAATATTCTTCGCGCCCCAGGTCTTGGCGAGGTCAATGTATTTCCGGCAACGCTCGACGTGGAACTCGCGTACCGGTTCGTTGAAATCAATCAGGCCGACGGCAACGACCGGCAACGAAATGACTGGCAGACTCAGTTTGTCACAGGTGTTGGCAACGAGGCTGATTTCCTTTTTTGAAATGCCGGCGGCCTCTGTGAAAATATCGACACAATCGAAGCCAATACGTTTGATGTGCTTTAGGCCGGTGGCCGTGTCGATGCCGATCTGTTGGAAAGCCGAGTTAATGATGCCGAGTTTCATGGCGAATCGGAAAGCTACCCGGTATTGCCAAGGCGAAGAAAGGTTTTTGTGCGGCACGCGCGTGGCAGGTCTTGGGGGGACGCGGTGGCACGAACGGGTGGTTGGTTCAGTGAACTGGCCTTTACCCCAGGTGAATTGTGACTCGCATTGGTTTGGTGCCGTCTGTAAAGTTGGGAGCCAATATGGAATTAGAAATCATTCGCGTACTGCAACAGTCGGCAGGAACTACGTTTTCCCACAAGGAAATCGGCAAAATAGTGGCTCGAAGTGAATTCCGGGACAATCCGCACTGGGCCAGACCGATCCTTGAGAAGCTTGTTTTCGAGGGGCTGATCTTGAAGGACGGTGTGCATTACTTTTACCCCACGGAAGAAATGAAGGCAAAGCAAAAGGAAGCGCAACGACGTCAATCGAACGCACCCAAGAAGCCGTAGTATTACAAGACTGACGGCAGCAAGCCAAACACCCGCACGGTTTACGATTTATTACGTTTGTTTGTCCGTTCCGCGGAAGTTTGGGTCGATCTCTCTCAGGACTTCATTTCGTGTTTGATCGAGATTGACGCCAAGTTTTTGCAAGACCCGCCCGGCGACGTCATCCCCATCGCGGAGCAAGCCCAGAAGCAGGTGCTCGATGCCGACGTAAGTGTGATTCAGATTACGCGCCTCCTTCGTGGCTAGTGCCAAGACTCTCTTTAGGCTTGGTGTGTAAGGAATGTGCCCGATAACTCTCTGTTCGGGACCCAAACAGACTAGCTTCTCGACACCCTTGCGTGCCTCGTCAAGTGAAACACCTTGTTTCACCAGCACAACAACTGCGACACCGCTTCCGAGTTTCAGAAGACCCAACAAGAGGTGTTCTGCCGCCACGAAGTTGTGGCGAAACATATCGGCCTCCTTGCGTGCGAATAATAAGGCCTGTTGAGCACGGGGAGTAAAATCCCTCGTGCCTCCTCCGGAGTCGTGCCCGCGCCCACTTTCAATTTGACTCACGTTGATCGTGCGATGTTGCGATGCACTCTGATATGCCGCATCCACCAGCGCCATCGTTTTCAAATTGTCATGGCCACTGATGGCGGGTTCATTGCCCGTTTCGAGCGCGATGAGGAGTTGGGCCATGGTGCCGATGAAGGCGTCGGGAAACCAGCTTTCTGTCCAACGCGGTTCATGGAATTCCTGGTCGCCTTTGGCGGCGTAACGGATCGTTGAGGGCGTGGTGTATGGGTCTTGGCACCAGCCGATGTCGCCCATCGCCAGGCCGTTCGTGCCTTCGATGCGCCATTGGATGCGAATGTCGCCGGGGCAACCCTCCTTCGCCGGGCCGGTCCAGGTATCGTCGATGCCGACGCAGCGCAGACCGTTTGCGTATTCCAGGATGTAGGTGCAGATGCCGTCGGTGTGGTGAAATTTCGTGCGCGGGTCAGTACGCGTGCTGCAATAAATTCCTTCCGGATCACCGAACCAGAAGCGGAAACAGTCGAGGTGATGGATCGACATGATGCGGAGCGTCGCCCAACCCAGTTGCGCCTGCCACGGCATCCAATGCGGAATGCCGCGCATGTCGATGGTGGCGAGCACCGGTTCGCCGATGGTGCCGTTTTCAAGCAGCGTTTTGGCGGCGCGGACCGATTGATCGTAGCGCATATTCTGGTTCACGGCGAGCGTGATGCCCGCGACTTCGCAAGCGCGCACGGCTTCCACGGCTTCGTCGTAGTTCATGCCCAGCGGTTTTTGGGCGAGGATACCCTTGACGGTTTTGCGCCGGCACGCGGCTTTGATCAAACCGAGTTGAGCGTTCGGCGGCACGGCAATGTCGAGGACTTCGATGGACGGATCGTCAAGGAGGTGATCGTAAGTATCACAGACTTTCGGGATGTTGTGTCGTTGCGCAACCTTTTCAGCGTTTGCGCGCGTGCGCGACGCGATGGCGACGGGATTGAAGCCGGCTTTGCGATACGCGACGAGGTGACAGTCGTTGACGATGAATCCGCTGCCGAGAATGCCAATGCGAAAGTCCTTCCGGACGGGCAAAGGAGAATGGATGTTCAAATCCATATTGATGTGTTCGGTTATCGGGAGGCATGCTCCTTGCCCAGCTTCAACGCCTTCCTCAAATGCGGTTCGAGACCTTTGGCGCAGAAATAGAAGCCCAGTGAATTGCAATGCACGCCATCGACCAGTCCGAAGGCCTGTTCGCGCGACAACATTTCGCGTCCATCGACGTAAGAGATGAATTTGTCACCCGCGCGGCGTTGGTTGGCAACGAACTCCTCGGCGGTCTTCCGCTTTTGCGCGAGGGCGCCTTCATTCTTGGCGGTCAAAGCTTCGTACGGGAAGAAGTAAGGGCCGGTGACGATAATGGGCGTCTTGGAATGGTTCTTGCGAAGCGTTTCGACGAACTTCGGCAACGTCTCCTTGAAAACTTCCGGCGTTGGGTTGCCCCAATAATCCAAAACGAAACAAGCGGCGTCGATCCCGCTGACGGCATCGGCCACGGCGGGTTGGCCGAGGCCGTTGCCGCTGAAACCGAGGTTGATGAAATCAAGGTTCAACCACCGCGAGAGTTGGGCCTGGCAACTCATGCCGGGATTTGAAGCGCAACCGCCTTGAGTGATGCTCGACCCATAATAGACAACCGGTTTGCTCAAAGCGAAGGAGGCCGGTGGTTCAATTTTCGCATTCGACTCCAAAACGATTTCGTTGATCGTGACGCCCTTATAGAGCGGCAGGTAAATCGTGATCTCGTGCAGCGCTCGCTTATTTCCGACCGCCCATTCCTTGACAATGTTCCCGGTCTTGTCCGGCCAGGCGCTGCCCATGTATTCGCCGTTGACGTAAATATCGAAACCGCTTTGCCCGATGGTGGTCATGTGGTGCATGCCGGAGGTGTCGGGATTTTGCGCGCGGATGGCGACCTTGGTTGAATCGGTTTTGAAACGGATGCGGCCACCGGAAGGTTGTTGCGCCAGACTCCAGACCGGCGGACGGAACGATTCCTTCAGACGAACCGGCAGCCGCCGCAATGTCGGTTTGTCTTCGTCGAACCAGGCCAGTCCGTTTACCGTCAGCCGCGCATCAGGAAAACTGACATGCTGCGAGTTAGTCGAATCCATCAAGTCGGCTTTGAGCGGGGCAGTGCAAGTTCCGAACAAGGCGATTGCGGCGAGGAGAGCTTGATTTCTTTTTGTCATAGGATGAGTTTTATGATTCGAAGCATTGGCCGTCGTACAAAACATTGATCGTTGCGCGGAAAGGATTGATTTTAATGCGGGAATTTTAGTTTTGAGCCGGACGAATGCAAGATTTCCGTAGCTTGGTTCACGATAACCAATAACCCGCTTTGAGCGATTCCCGTTATCTCAAGCCTCCGGCTTTGCCGGACGTCGCTGGCTAGGGAGGCCGGGTGCGAATGCGCAACACGGAGCAACGTCAGTTCGCCAGCAGCTCTCTGACGGACACGCCACGCAACTCAAACAGACGGCGGATGGTGTCTTCGATCAGGTTGTTGGGACAGGAAGCCCCGGCAGTGACGCCAACTGTGATTTTGCCCGCCGGCAGCCAATCGCGGGTTTCGACTTCCTGACCCCTGTGTTGGTCGTAATGTTTGATCAATTTGTCCGACTCCATCTTGGCGGCGTTCTTGATAAAGTAGGTCGGCAGTTTGGCTTCACCCATTTCCGCCAGGTGCGACGTGTTGGAGGAGTTGTATCCGCCGATGACCAGCAACAGGTCGAGCGGTTCCTGCAACAGCTTTTGCAAGGCGTCCTGCCGGTCCTGTGTCGCGCCGCAGATGGTGTCGAAGAAACGGAAGTGCTGGTCGATTTCCGCTTCGCCGTATTTCTTGATCATGGCGGCCTTCAACCGATGCTGCACCTCTTCGGTTTCACCGCGCAACATGGTGGTTTGATTGGCCACGCCGATGGCCTGCAGGTGTAGGTCGGGATCGAAGCCTTCGGAATACGCGCCTTTGAATTTCTCCAGGAACTCGACACGATTGCCACCATTGACGATGTAATCGCAAACATAGTCCGTCTCGGCCAAGGTGAAGACGACCAGGTAATGGCCGCCGCCGTTCGCGGTCGCCTGTGAACTCGTGGCCTTGGTTTCTTCGTGCCAAGCTTTGCCGTGGATGATGCTTGTGACTTTGTCCTTGGTGTATTGACGGACGCGCTTCCACACGCTCATAACATCGCCGCAAGTCGTATCCACAAACCGGCATCCTTTTGCTTCGAGTTGCTTTCGCGTGGAAACTTCCGTGCCGAAAGCGGGAATGATGACCACGTCATCCTTCTTCAAATCCCGGATGTCGGCGTTTTTTTCTTTTCCGGAAAGGAACTTAATACCCATGGCCAGAATCTGGTCGTTGACTTCGGGGTTATGAATGATTTCGCCGAGGATGTAGATCGGTTGATCGGGATAAACTTTGCGGGCGGCATAGGCCAGATCGATGGCCCGTTCAACGCCGTAGCAAAAACCAAATTCCTTCGCGAGTTTGACCGTCAGCAGGCCGTCTGCAGAGAGGATGTGGCCGTTGGCGCGAATCCGTTCCACCAATTCGCTGCGATAATGCGAAAGGACCTGGGCTTGTACAGCCTCCATCACGTCCGGGCGGCGCAGGTTGATTTTCTGAGGGGCGGCTGGCGCTTCGGTTGTCATATTAATCGCAGTCTAACACGCGAGGCGGTGCCGTCCAGCAGAAAGCCCTTATTTGTTTGCCGCGACAGGTCGCGAATGTCGGATGTTGAAAAATACATTGCTTGTGAGGCAGGTTCTGTGATTATTGTTTTCAGTTATCGGAGCGTAGCTCAGCCTGGTAGAGCACTTGGTTTGGGACCAAGACGCCGCAGGTTCAAATCCTGTCGCTCCGACCATGTTTTTATTGGATTCTGATCGTTTGTTCTGGCATCCCTGACAACTTCCTGACAGTATCAGGGGCGTGAGCGCGAAAAATATAAGCGCGAAGAAGGCCAGAGAGGCGAGACCGGCCGAAAAAATCGAGCCGAAGACGAAGTGGTCCGTCGAACGCGGCTCGGCAACGGTAAAAATCTACCTCACGCCCCACGGCGCAGAAAAATACTACACGATCTCCTACTGGACGGATGGGAAACGGAAACGGCAGGTCTTCCCCACGCTCCAGCAGGCGAAGGATGTGGCGGCAGAGAAAGCCACACAGATGACCCATGGCGATCTCGGAGTGGCCAAACTGACCAATGCCGACAGCGCCGCCTACAATCCTTTGCTGGAAGTCCGGCGGGGCGAATGGGAAGTACGCGATGCGCAGAACATCGCCGACGTGCTCGTCGATCCCGAAGGCGCGCTCGAGCGCCGGAACCATTGGGAGAAGACCAGTCACTCGCTGTTGGTCGGAGCCATCTTGCATGTGCTCTACGCCGAACTCGACAAAACTCTTGCAGGCGTCGCCAACTTTCTGTCCGATCCGAAGCGGCCGATCGAAGTGACGCTCCGGGCCATGATGACGACCGCGCACCTCGATGAAGCCGGGCCGCACCCGGTGATTGCGTCGGCGGCGCGAGAATTGCTCAACAAGAGCGAGAACGAGCGCTCCGG
>PLJQ01000412.1 GCA_003140275.1 Limisphaerales bacterium | reverse complement strand
AAACAGGATATCGCAGAGAGCCTTGATCTCGCCCAGTTTCACCGCCAACGGTTCAAGACTGCCGGGCGCAAGCGTCATTGAACCTTTCTGTGCTTGAAACGAGAAATAAAATCCGGGCGGCAGCGTGACGCTCGCATTGGTCGCATCGCGCGACAACTGGTCGATGGTGGAAGGCAACTGCCGGGCAAAATCATAGCTGGTCACTTTCGGTGATTCCGGGATCGGGGGGATTTTCTCGAAATATTTGCGGGCTTTGGTGATGTACTCACGCAGTTCCTTCTGCTGCTCTTCGGCCAGCTTGATGTTGTCCACCTTTTTTCCATCGCCGGGGTGCGGGTTCAACTTGTTCAGGCGGTCCAGTTCCGCGTACTGCGCCGTTAATTGATCGCGCCCGGAATTGTTTAATGCCATTTTCGAGTAGAGATACCAGCCGGCCCAGCCCATCAACCCCACAGCCAACAGGCACCCGATCACGAAGAATAAATTGCGTTTGATCCAGGCCATATTAGAGTTTGAGCGGTCGCTTGATCTTCAGAGAGATGCCGAAAGTAAACGTTAATCCGGTTGTCTCATCCACGACGAGGTTGTTGGAGATTTTCGTCTCTTCCGGGTCGAACATTTCGCTGGCTCTCAATTCCTTCAATACCTCGCCCGCGATCTCCGTGTTGGCCGATGGATCCACGCTGGTCAGGTTCATCGCGCGGAAGGTCAGGGTGACAACCGCCAGTTCGTTGATCTCTCCCTTCTTTCCTTTTGGCGGTCTCCCAGTTCCCGGCGGTTGACCCTCCAGCGGAGGTGCGTCGGGCGTGGCCCCCGCTTCCGGCGAAGCAGGCGGAGGTAATCCGGGTCCGGGCCGCCCCCCGTAGCGTTCCCGGAAAAGGCGTTCTTCTTCCTTGGACCGCCTCGGCGGCATACCGTCCAGAGGGTTCGCCGGCATCGCGCCGGTTTCGCCCTGTTCCTCCGGCTTGCCGGTCGCGATCCGTTCGATCCACACTCCGGTATCGGCGCGCAGACGTTTCTTGGTCGAGTCCTCCACCCGAATCAACACGCTCCGCAGTTCCGTCAACACTGCGGCCCAGTGATAGCGGCCCTCCAGCCAGTCCGTCACCTGATCGGACTCCTGTATCTGCTTCTTCAAATCCCCGTATGCCGTGTTGAATCTTGCTTCTCTCTCTTTCAACGGCCCAACTTCCTTGTTCAGCTTTTCAAGCTCGGCGGTTTTCACATCGGCCAGTTGATCAAACAACCAGCCAGTGGCCATGATCACCAGCACCAGGCTGAAGACGGTGGCAATGAAATAGGGCTTTTTCTGATTGATCTGCTGCCAACGCAGCGTGGATTCGGGCATCAGATTCAGTTCGATTGGGCACTTCGCCAGGTTGCGGAGACCCAGGCCCACGGTTTCGCCCATGGAATGCGCCACCTTCGCCAGTTCTTCCAGAGGGATGGAAGGATCAATCTGAACATTGCGGAATGGATTAAAGTATTCAACCGGCACGTTCAATTTTTCGGCAAAGAACTGCGCCGTGTAGGGCATGATGGAAGCGCCGCCGGAAAGGAACAACCGCGCGGGCGCCGAACCGCCCTGCTGCCCGCGATAAAACTGCATCGTCTGGTTCACCTGGATGTGCAGCCGCGTCATGAACTGCCGGGCGATTTTTGAAATCGCCGCCTGATGCGCATTCTCCGGTTCTTCATACGCACCGCCCAGGCTCACAAAACCTTCGTTGATCTTCAACTGTTCTGCCTGGGCAAAGGCAAGTTTGGATTCGGTGGAAAACTCCTGCGTGATGGAATTGGCACCAATATTGATGCTGCGCGAATACATCTTCCCCTTTTCGAAAAACAGGAGGTTGCTGGTCTTGGCACCAATGTCCAACAGCATGGTGCAATCCTCCAGGTCGCCGTAATTGTAACGGAAGGCATTGCAGATGGCCGCCGTGGAAACGTCCGCCAACTGCAAACGCAGACCCGCCGAATCCGCCACGCGAAACAGTCCTTCAACAATATCCGCCTTGATTGCCACCAGCAACACCTCCAACTCGCCCGTGGCCGTGGCGCCTAAAATCTGATAGTCCCATACCACTTCCGCGAGCGGAAAAGGAACGTTCTGTTGCGCTTCGTACTGAATGATCTGGGTGACTTTGGCCGTGTCCACCGGCGGCAATTTGACAAACTTGGAGAAAACGTGAAAACCGGGCGCGCAGACATTGATGTTTTTTGCCCGAAACCCTTTCTCTGCGATGATCTCTTGCAACGCGCGCAGTATGACGCCTTCGCGTTTGGCCTCCTGCGCGCCCTCCGCGCCAAGCGATTTAATCCCATATCGCTTTAAGATCAGACCTCCGGCCTCGTTGATTTCAAACTCGGCCACCTTGAGACTGCCTGCCCCAAAATCAACTGCCAGAAATGACTTCGTGTTCAACATTCAAAAATTCGCTGTTTCGGAAAAAAAACCGCCGACGTTCAACCGGCTGAACCGGGTTGACCTCAGGCAGTCCATGCTGGTTACTGAAAATCCACGACGGGGTCAAACACAAAAAAACTCCCGGGCTGTTTTTTCGGCAACGGCCTGTGGCGTGCCCGCTTTCAATCTCATACTTTGTCGCGAAAGTAGTCGATGGTTTTCGCCAATCCCTCCGCCAAATGGATCTTCGGCTCCCACCTCAGCAACTTTTTTGCGCGCGTGATGTCGGGTCGCCGCTGCTTCGGATCGTCCTGCGGCAGCGGTTTGAATACAATTTTGCTGCGCGCCCCGGTGATCCGGAGGATCTCCCTGGCAAATTCCAGCACCGTCATTTCGATGGGGTTGCCAATGTTCACAGGCAGGTTCGTGGAACTCATCATCAGCCGGTAAATCCCCTCGATCAAATCCGCGCAATAACAAAAGCTGCGCGTTTGCTTGCCTTCGCCAAAAACGGTGATCGGCTTGTTCTTCAAGGCCTGACCGATGAACGCCGGCACTACCCGCCCGTCGTTCAACCGCATCCGCGGGCCGTAGGTGTTGAAGATCCGGACAATTCGAATATCCACCCCATGCGCCCGATGATAGGCCATCGTCATCGCTTCGGCAAAACGCTTGGCCTCGTCGTAACAACTGCGCGGGCCAATGGTGTTCACGTTGCCCCAGTAATCCTCTGTTTGCGGATGCACCAACGGGTCGCCGTAAATCTCCGAGGTGGAGGCAAGCAAAAACCGCGCACCTTTCTGCTTGGCCAGACCCAGCGCCTTGTGGGTACCCAACGAACCCACCTTCATCGTCTGAATCGGCAATTCCAGATAATCAATCGGGCTGGCCGGCGACGCAAAATGCCATACGTAATCGACCGGCACATCCAAAAAAATAAATTCCGTCACGTCCTGCTGAATGAACTTGAAATTGGGATTGCCGCCCAGGTGCGCAATGTTGTCCACCGTGCCAGTGACAAAATTATCGATGGCAATGACTTTGTGTCCACGCTTCAGAAGGAGGTCCGCCAAATGGGAGCCGAGAAATCCGGCGCCACCCGTTACGACCGACTTGGGTTGTCCGACCTTTGCAGGCCGCTTTTTCTGGACAGGCATAACCAGGCAAATGTTGAATGATGAGCTTCCGATGTCGAGCCTTTAAGCGCGGCATTTGCCGGTCGGTTTCCCGTTCGCGGGTTGGAATGTGAAATTCGTCAACTCACTTTGCCCCGGTCCCGGCCAGAACTATCGGTACCGTCTGCCAAAGAATCTTGAGATCCAACCACAACGACCAGTTGTCGATGTACTCCAAATCCAGCCTCACCCAGTCCTTGAAATCCGTTACGTTGTTGCGCCCGCTCACCTGCCACAAACAGGTCATGCCGGGCTTGACGCTGAGCCGGCGGCGGTGGGCGACATCGTCAAAACGCTTCACTTCGTCCACCGGCAACGGACGGGGTCCCACCAGACTCATCTCGCCGCGCAGCACGTTAAAAAACTGCGGCCATTCGTCGATGCTGAACTTTCGCAGAAACCGCCCGATGGGAATGACGCGCGGATCATTGCTGACTTTGAATACCGGTCCCGACATTTCATTCAAGGCGGTCAGTTCCTGTTTGCGCTGCTCGGCGTTGGTCACCATGGTGCGGAATTTGAAAATGGTGAACGGGTGACCGTTGAGACCGCAACGCTGTTGCCGAAACAAAATTGGTCCCGGCGAGGTCAGCTTGATGCCCAATGCCACCAGGACGAAAAGCGGCGATAACAGGATCAAACACAGAAGGGCAAATAAGAAATCAAACACTTGCTTGAACAGGCTTTGCCAGGAAGTTTCAGGCGCCGTGCGGAAGATCATCACCGGTCGGCCATGAAAATCATCAAAACTCGTCCGCGAAATCTGCGTCTTGAAAAAGTCAGCCACCAGCCAGGCTTCCACACCTTCACGCTCACACGCCTTGATTGCCATTTCAATACGATCAAAGTAAGCTTGTCGGGCATTGATAATGACTCCGTTTACCGAATGCTCATGGAGCAAATTGACCAGTTGATCGACTGGCGTTTCGTTCAAGTTCAGTTCCGCCAGAACCTCAATGCCGTCCTCCGGCCGCATTTTCAGCTCCGCCAGCAGTTGTGTCATGTCTTCCCCCGTTCCCACCAGGATAAACCGTCGCTTGAATTGCGATTGCGCAAACTTGCTTTTCAATGCCATTTGCATCAATTCCTCCTTGAGAAAGACCAGCGCAAAACTGATCCCGCCAAACAAAATCGCCACCGAGCGCGCCAGATCCAGGCGTAAGAAGAAAAGGACGATGATCAACCCCACTGATGAAATGACCGATGCTTTGAACAACGGCCAGGCCGTCGCCCGGCGGGAACACGACCATGGGCGGTTGTAAAAACCTTGCGCTTCCAGAATCAGGGGTGAAACCGGAATCAGGATCAGGTAAAGCCAGACATACCTGTCAAATTTGCCGATCAAGTCCAGTCCCAAAAAATCCACCAGGTGTTCATTCGAACGCAGGACATGCGCCAGCCAGAAACTGATCGCGTACAGACACGCATCCAAGAACTGTTGGATGTGCATCCGCACTTGTTGATCACGACGCAACATGGTTTAACTCCTAAACTACAAGCGATTTGTGTAATGACACTCTTTTCTGCACACAACGAATTTGGCAAACGGCACGGTGTCTTTTACCATTTTATTCCGTCAAAAGCAACTGTTTTCCGGCGGCAACCGCCGAAACCGGAGCTCCGACCACGGGCGCAGGCACCAATTGAAATTCCGGCACGGAAGCAGCGATCAATTCCTTCATCCGATTATATGTCATCTCTTCTTGACCAGGCCGACACACGGCAAAATAAGTGATGTACGCCCAACGCTGCAATTCACCCGTGCGCGCCAAATGTTTGGCCAGCGACCACATGCGCTTGAGGCCTGAGGGGTCTCCGCTAACGGCTCCGTCCGCCACGAACCAATAAACGTAAATCCCGCGCGCGGTGACAGGCTGGCCTTCCATGACGAGTTGTTTGGTAGTCTGCAATTTGATGACCGGCAACTCATAATGATGTGGGCGCTCGATTGGCACCGTGGTCATTTCTGTTTGATCAATCGTCCAACCGGCGCCATCGAGGCAAAACTGCGGCTTGTGAAGACTGGTGCGGTCAGTGCCCATGAGCACCACGTTGACCACGGTTTGAAACCCATCTTCCGCCTGATAGCGCCGCTGACCATAACTGGTGTCTTTGGGCAGTGTATCAATGACGATGGCGGGTGTTTCGACCAGTTCGGATTTATAGCCGGACAGGCTCTCCGGCAATTCGACGCGCAAATTCCGGCTTCCAGCGATTGGACTCGTTTTCACTCCGGCCCGACCCAGTTTTTGATTGGCCTTGAATCGCGCCAGCACGCCGGCAGTGCCGCCGATCAACAGCAGAGCGGTTACGAAAATTATCCACTTTTGTTTGTTCATATCGGTTTTGCCTCCAAGGTCAGCGAAGGCTCAGCTTTCCGTTCCCGCAACCAGTGCCCCAGCAGCAGCACACACGCAATCGCGACGGCAAAAGTTACAAAGCCAAACTTTTGCTCGAACCACGTTCCCGCCTTCTGCCCGAATGCCTCCGCCACTACAATCACACCCGTGATACGCACCACGTTCCCGAGCACCGCCAGGGGAACGGCCACCACCATCATCAACAACCGCTTCCAACCCGCCTTGAACGAAACGAACCCATAAATCGTGGTCAAGGCCAGCAGCGAGATCAAACTGCGAATGCCGCTGCACGCCGGCGCCACCTCATATTGNNATATTGAAACGACCGCCGCGAATCAAAAATTTGAGACCCCTCCCGGATGACATCGATTCCTAAAACTCCATGACTGAACCCCACCGAAATCTTGCTTACCAACATCCGTAAAGGTAAAGTGATGATCTCACCGAGCGACCCGAACGGAACGCAAAACGCAAAAAGACAAAAAGGTAAAAAACCAGCGCGCAGCCAGGCCGGCCCCCAAGCCAACCCCATCAAACCGTAAATACCCACAAACAACGCAATGATCGAGACCCGCGGCTGTTGCACCAAATATCCCAAAACATGCAACCCCAGCGCCAAGGCCAACAGCCCCAACGCGGGCCACCAGATTTTTAGGGACAGGGCCAACAACTCCTTGCGTTTCCACCAGAACAAGCCCGCCACCACGAAGGGGATCAAATTCCCGTGGCCGTCCTGACCGTCGCCGCTGCTATAAGCCAGATACATCCAGCGCAACAGGGAAGGCGTGTTCAAGTAACCAAAGGTCGCGTTGCCCAGGAAGTGAAACAGTATCAGCCACGCCGCCAGCAATGCAAAAAACAAACCCTTGTTGGGAAGCCGTCTCCAACAATCGAGAATATCCGCCCGAAAATTTTCCACTTCCTTGCGGGTCTTGTTCTGATTATCCATGAATTTGTGATGTCAAGACAGGTTGGACAATAAGCAGAACCGGCCTGCTCAATCAAATCAAATCGCTGCACCCTTGTTATTCCCGGCCGAATTGTGCGTTATTCGCCGTTCCGCTGCCAAATAGCAATCGCTGGCAACGTCGCAATCTTCCGAAAACCGACTCGTTCAATGTATCCGGCCAGCGCGCCCTGATTGTCGAAAATGTCGGGCTTCGACGCAATGATGACCTGCGGCAGAAGCAGCGCGGATAATGAATCCTTCGTAGGATTCACCAACCAAAGCGCCTTGTCGGTCTCATTTGTCTGCGTCGTCGTGCCGACTTGATAATAAGCAGCGCCTTCTCCGGCGGCGTTCCACCAAACTCTCCGGCCACTTTGCAACGCCGCCCGTGCAAATGCCGCCGCGTCCCGGTAGTTATCCTTCTCATGCCGTACCGCAAAGCGCAGAGAGAGACATGAGAGCAAACTTAATAAACAGAAGCCGCCGACCACCACTTTCGTCCACCGGCTGCGGCGCGACCAAAGCGCGGTCATTCCGCTGCTCAACAGAAATAGCACGACGGGCATCAACGGTATGAAGTGCCGGCCCAAAATACGGAAGTGCATCGCCAGCCCCGCAACCACCAGCACGAGCGCGGGGATTGCGACAATCAAAGTAACTTTCAAAAACCACTTGCGGTCATTCGGCCGCAGCAATCGCTGGATCGCCGCGCCAAAAAGAACCAAGACGGCAAAGCAATAAAGCACCAGTTCGAGCCAGTGCCGTTGAAAAACACCCAAGCCCCCTTGTCGAATTTCCAAGCGTCCCGGCCCCAGCCCGCTGAAGCCCAGCAGTTCATAGCCGATGAAAAAAAGATTTTTCCAATCGGTACCCGACGCCCCCGACGCCCGGGCTCCGACCTTCAACGTCCACAAATAATAACAGCCAAACAACAGAACACACCCGCCGGTGAGCGGCCAGCAAAAGCGATGCAAGCGCAATAGTTCCATGATTCGGCTTCGTGAAAAACCAACCAGCGCAACCGCAACCGCAGATGCCGCCCAGATCATCCCCAACATGCTGCTGCCGCAAAGAACCACGACTCCGAAGAGAAACCCAATGACCCAAAAAGGCTCGTCTGAACTGCTCACGGTCCGCTTAAGGCTCAAGCGATAAAGCGAAGCGAAGGTGAGCAAGCTGGCACCCAATTGCATTGCGTAGGGTCGAGCCTCATTCAGATAATACCACGCAAACGGAGAGAAGACCGTGACAGTCGCAACTGCAAGCCTTTGCGGCTTCGTCGAAGCAAGCGCAGCGACAAACGCGACCATGCCGGGCACGAGCCACGGTATATTGGCGGAACGCAGAACCCATTCGCTTGAGCCGAAAAGTTTTTCATACGCCCAAACGTAAACCATGTAGAGTGGCATTTGCAGGTCCGACGCCTTCTCGTCAACCATCGCCTGCCACCAAGCCGCCAAAGTTGGCTGCCGCGCCTTCACCGCCGTCAATGCTTCGTCGATCCACAAACTCTGGTTATTGATGGCAAGCGCTGAAACCGCCAGACTCAAACCCAAGATGCACCACAATGAAGTGCCGCCTTTTTCGCTGACTGGATCGGCGGCTGAAGTTGTTGAATTCATCAAGACTGGAGGTGAGTCTTGAATGATCTGCGATCAGAAGTGAACGAATCGACCATTGCGCCTCTGCCGTTGATTCAGCGACGTTGGGTCATCTCATCGTGAATCCAGCGATAGGTCTTTTCCATCCCATCCCGCAGCCGGGTGCCCGGCTCCCAGCCAAGATGTTTTTTGATCAGCGTATTGTCGCTGTTGCGCCCGTTCACCCCTTTGGGTGCTTTCAAATTATACGTCCGCTTCAGCTTCAATCCCGCAATCGCTTCCACCATGTCCACCAGCCCGTTGATCGTCACCAGTTCGTTGCTCCCCAGATTGATCGGCGTCAAAATCTCGCTGGCCAGGATCGCCTCCATCCCGTTCAAACAATCGTCGATATACATGAAACTGCGGGTCTGATGGCCATCGCCCCAGATTTCAATCTCATGTTTGCCTGAGAGCTTGGCTTGAATGACTTTCCGACACACCGCTGCCGGCGCTTTCTCCCGTCCACCATCATACGTCCCGTGCGGCCCATAGACATTGTGAAACCGCGCCACGCGAGTGGTGATGCCGAAATCTTCCCTAAAGTGACGGCACATCCGTTCACTGAACAACTTCTCCCATCCGTAACCGTCTTCCGGCATTGCCGGATACGCATCACTCTCTTTGAGCGCCACCACCTCCGGTGAAGTTTGTTTGTCGGCCGCATACACACACGCCGACGAGGCGTAAAAGAACCGCTGCACGGCATATTTCTTCGCGGCCATCAGCAAATGGGTGTTGATCAACACCGACAACATGCACAACGCCCGGTTGTTCTCGATGAATCCCATCCCGCCCATGTCCGCCGCCAGATTATACACGATGCGCGCACCTCGTGTGGCTTGCTCGCAAGCTGCCTTGTCCTGCAAATCCAACTGGAGATGTTCTACCTCGGGAAAACGTTGATACCATTCAGCAAACGGCTTGAGGTCCACTGCCCGGACATCTTTGTGTCCCTGCTTCAATAAATCCGCCACCAAATGCCCCCCAATAAACCCGCCCGCGCCGCAAACTAATATTTTTCCTGAATTCATATTTTGTTTGTCCCAACTTTGTACGAGGCGCGGCAGGTTACGGTTCCCACCCGTTTATTCAAGCGCATACTTTTTGATGCCGGTCAGTTGACAACCAACGCGCCAGACAAACAACGGGTTGTTCTTCAAATACCGCCGCCATAGCCGGCGCGGCTCACAACCCAGCCGGAACAGCCATTCCAAACCGCTGCGTTGAATCCACCGCGGGGCCTGCCGCACAAGCCCGGCATGAAAATCAAACGCCGCCCCCACCCCGAACATGAGCGTGGTGTCGAACCTCCGCCAATATTGCGCCATGAACTTTTCCTGCTTGGGTGTGCTTAAACCAACCCAGACGATGTCCGGTTTATTTTCGTTCACCGTTCGAATTAAGCCGGCTTCCTCCGCCGGATTCAGCGGCCTGAAAGGCGGCGTGTACGTGCCGACAATTTTAATGTCGGGAAATCTTGCTTCCAGTCGGTGTTTCAATTTTTGCGCCACGCCTTCGCCGCCGCCGTAGAGGAAATGAGTGTACCCTTTCGCCTGGGTGAATTCACAAATCAAGAGCATGAGGTCCGGCCCGTAAACGCGGTCCATTTCCCGAAAACCGTGCAACTTACCCATCCAAACCATGGGCATCCCGTCCGGCGTGTTCAAGAACGATTGATTCAAGATGGCACGCAGCGGATCATCCTTCTGCGCCTCGGTGACGCCATGAACTCCAGTCACGCAAACGTATCCTTTGATCCTTTGCTCCAGCGCTTGCGCCACCGCTTCACGCGCCAGGTTCAGGTTAATCGCGCTCAGGCCGACGCCTAAAATATTAACTCGTTTCAGTTTTATTAGTCCAGCCATGATGTAATACTTGTTGGGGCTTGTTGTTCCGTCCCAATTAATCTCTATTTCTTCTAATTTCAAGCGGTGGGCAAGAGTCCCCGAGAAAACCGGCTTTTGCCTCATTCCGAGGGATTTTAGGGCCGACTGGATTTCACCCTGCTACCAAATCTATGAAAGCGCTTCCAGTTTGCACGCTTGTGTGGACTTTATCACTGTATAGGCCGGATGTTCAAGGCGCAAACTGGAACCAACTTCAGCATCCGCTGCTTTAAGGTGGACAAGGCGTTAGCCGCCAAAGTAAATAGATAAAACATGTTCAAGCTTCGTCATTTTTACCGCGCGCCGAATATCGAGGAAGAACGGGCGTTCGAGCGCGCAAACATTCAAAGCAAGACCCCACGCTATCTGGAGACCAACCCGTTCGTTCGTTTTGAAAATGACGTGGCCTATAAAGCGAAAGTCGAACGCATTGCAGCGCATCTTGGCAATCTCAAAGGATTCATCCTCGACATCGGCGGCAACACTGCGGGCGAAGCCACGATATTAAAACAACAAGGCTTCAACATGGTGGTTGGCGATATTAACGAAGTAGCGCTCGATGTATCCCGGCAACGCGTGGAAAAGTTTGGCCTGTCCAGTCCCCATTATGTAGGGCTGGACGCACACAATCTGCCATTCAAAGACAATACCTTCAGCGCCGTCACCGTGATCGAAGCCTTGCATCACTTTTTCAACTACGACCAAGCATTGGGCGAAATCCTCCGCATTTTGAAACCGGGCGGAAAGCTTTTTTCACTGGAACCAAACGCGTCGAACCCGCTTCGTCGTGCATCTGAAGTACGCGACCGTTTCAGGGGAACAATTGAAAAAAGCTTTTTTGTCAGGCAACTGGAACGTTTATGTGCCAAGGCGGGTTTTGCCAATGCCGCAGCGCGTGCCTATCCATCCGGCCGTTCAAGCTGGAAGCTTGAAGAAGTGCCTGCTTATCGGCGTGCAACCACACGCCTGCATGGCTGGCTCTCGGAAAACTATCCAACCGTGTTTGGTGGCCTGATGCTGGAAGCGTATAAAGCGGGCGAACTGGTTGAGCAGGATGCCAGCGACGTTCCTTTGTCGGCGGTATTGCGAAGCCCGGTCAATCATTGTGAACTTTCGTTTGATGCTTCGCGGCGTTTATGGGTGGAGCGGGATGGCCAACTCGGATTTCCGGATCTTAACGGCATACCCGTTCTGGTGGCTAAAGACGCCATCGAACTAAACCGTAGATAATCTGAGCGGATAAATCATAGCTGCCGGCTGTTGTTCAGGGACAAATTAGATAATCGTCATTTCATTCACGTAATCATGAACCAGCATGATTTGATGATTTCCGTTTTTCTGCTTAACTTTTACAGATAAATAGCTTTACTGTCCTCGCGAATGAAAGTCGTAGTTTTTGCCCACACCCCTCCCCCGCACCACGGCCAGAGTTACATGGTGCAACTCATGCTGGATGGATTTGGCGGAGACCAGCGTAAGAAAGGTCGAACATTCCGAACAAATTATAGTGATCCAGACTTTCCTTCGCTGAAACCAACACGAGCCGGCGATTTCGGCATTGCCTGTTACCACGTCAACGCCCGCTTATCCAGCAATCTCGAAGACATAGGGGCAGTCCGTCCGGGAAAGTTTTTTTTGCTTTTCGGTTACTGTTTGCAGGCCATCTGGTGCCGGTTTCGCTACGGCGTCAACACCTTTTACTACGTGCCCGCGCCTGGCAAACAGGCGGCCTTGTATCGTGACTGGCTGGTCATGTTTTTCTGCCGGCCATTTTTCAAAAAAGTTGTTCTGCATTGGCACGCAACCGGAATGGCGAAGTGGCTGGAGACGGCGGCGCAGATGCGAACACGTTCTCTGACTTACCAGTTGATGAAGCAAGTCGATCTAAGCGTGGTGTTGCTCCAAAGTAACTTGGCGGATCCTCTCAAGCTCATGCCCCAAAGAGTCGCGGCAGTCGCTAACGGCATTCCTGATCCCTGCTCATCATTCGAGTTGGAGGTTCACCCCCGCCGGCTTGCGCGATACAAGGCTCGCACGATCCTTTTAGCTGGTCAAAACGTCACCGCTGCTGACTTGGAGAACACCGGGGGCGATCCCCACATCTTCAAAGTCCTGTTTCTGGCACATTGCACTCGTGAAAAAGGATTGTTCGACACCGTGGACGCCATCGCCTTGGCCAATCAACAACTGGTCGCACGGAAAGCTGCAGTCCGCATCAGGTTGACGATCGCCGGCGACTTCCTCAACGCCTTGGAAAAAACTGAACTGCAACAACGCCTCCTTCAACCCGACCTGAAAGCTGATAGTTTTTATGCCGTCCGGACGGGTTCATCTGATCTGAGCGGGGCGCTTGCTCCGGTGGAATCGTGGGTTGAATACAGAGGGTTCGCCCGCGGACGAGAAAAAGACCGTCTCTTTTCCGAATGTGATTGTTTTTGTTTTCCCTCCTATATTGAAAGTTTCGGTTTGGTATTAGCAGAAGCAATGGCGTTCGGCTTGCCGATTGTCACCACTCGCAGACCGGGCACACCCGAGCTGCTTCCGCCTGGTTATTGCGAACTCGTGGATATCCGGGCACCCGATCAAATCGCCGAAGCGCTGCTGGCCGCGATGTCGAAAACCTCTTTCCAACCACTTCGTCACCACTTCGTGAATCATTTTACCGTTGAAAGGCACCTGGCCAGCCTGGCGGCGGCGTTCCGTAGTGTTGAGCCAGCTTACCCAACCGAGTCACCTGCCGGTCCCGCTCAACTGGCGAGCCAACATTCACCAGCCTCGTGAGAGTTTCGATCCTCAGCCCCGGCTCTGGTTCTCGCCGTTTGGCGGTGGTGGCAGCACGCGGCTCTCGCGGTCGTTTTGAGCCCCGGAACTCAAGTTGAACTCTCTGATGCCCGCCCCGAGTCAGATTGGCTGGTCTGATTTGTTCGCGGTCGCCGACCGCAACAGTCCAACTATGACGTTGGCGATGCGTGTTCTAAAGAGACGCGGCGAGCCGCTGCTCATCTTGCCCGGGCGAAGTCGGTTGGCGGCCTGCGCCATGGATCTTTACCCGGCGCAGACAGCGCCAGCGCGGTTGGCCCGGTGGCTCGCGTGGCTGACGTTCAAAATCGGCGTGCCATTCGCCGCCAAAAAAACGCCCCTGACTGTGGCACTGGAAGAAGCGTTTCCCCGCTTTCTGCGCAGACAGGCGACTGGCACTTCATTTCCGTCTTTCGCCATCCTGGCTGGCAACCCGCATGAATCCGGACGCCGGTTTGTGATCCTCGTTTTTGGTCCGGACAATCGCCCGGTCGCCGTCGTCAAGGCCGGCCTCGGTGATGACGCCATCGCGCTCATCACCAAAGAGCGATCATTTCTGCAATCTGTCGCTCGCAACATACCGAGCATTCCCAAACTCCGGGACTATTTTGAATCAGCGAACCTTCACGCGCTCGCTTTGGATTTCATCGCCGGTGATTCACCGCACGGGCAAAAGGCGGAAAAAATCTTTCTACTGTTACAATCATGGATTGATGAAAGCCGCACAGTGCGTCTGGTCGAGCTGCCGACTTGGCAACGCCTGACCCGGGCCTGCGCCGATGAACCGTTGTTTCTCCGACTGAACAGCAAACTAGGCGCGCGCAACCTCCACCCGGCGATTTTTCACGGCGACTTCGCCCCTTGGAACATCAAGGTTGCGACGACCGAAGGCGACTGGGTGGTGCTCGATTGGGAGCGCGGTGAATTGAACGGCGTTCCCGCCTGGGATTGGTTTCATTTCGTTCTCCAGCCGGCCATCCTGGTGGAAAAACTGTCCGTCGCGGCCCTCGCGCGTCAGGTCGATTCCTTGTTGAGTTTAGCGGCGTTCCGGCGCTACGCCGAACGGGCGGGCATCCTGGGTGTTGAGCACGAATGGCTGCTGGCCTACTTGCTCCACTGCCGCCGCATCCTCAAACCCTCGGAAGAAGTGCGTCAGACGGGAGAATTGCTGGGGCTTCTCCGCCAAAAATGGCTGGGAGACTAAGCGGGACTTTCACACCGGTTCCTTGGCTTGGAGCACGAAGTCCAGGTAACGCGGGATTTGCACCTCGGATGACCACGATGCGGATTTCCCCATGTCGCCGACCAGCGTGCCCGCCAGGTAACGATCCCACAGTCGCTCCAGAGCAGAGGCCCCGCCTGCGATATCAAACTCGTCACAAGCGAAATCCGCAAACCCGGCGCTCTCCAGCACACGGCGCATCTCAGACTCTCCCGGTACAAACGCGAGAATGGGACGCCGCACCCCAAAATAGTCCACGATCTTGCTGGGCATGAAGAGACTGTGCGCGGCAGATACCACCAGCAGCAGAACGGTGCTCTGTTTGAGTTTCCGAATGTACTCCTCGTAGGAAACCGGTGGTTGGATGGAGGCAACGTCCCGCAGCTTTAGTTCCTCAAGGAAGCGATTGTGCTGCAGCAGCCAGTTGCCGTGAAACAGAAAATTGGTGCGAGGTCGCGCCTCGGGTCGCCTTTCCAAAAATCTCGCCAAGGAACGCAGAAATGTTTCCGGGGTGCGCGCACCGTGCCAGTCAAAATTACCAGGATAAACGATTTGAAACTGCTGCGGGCAGGCTGCCGGCGGGGCGCGGAAAATCTCCGCATCAAAAAAATAGGGAATCTGCGCGGTAGCGCTTTCTTTCACCAACCCCTCCTGGAGATACGCACGTCGGTTGGTATCGGAAGTAAAAATAATGCGTCCGGCCTTGTGGAGGGTATGCCGCTCCAGCTTCCGGAGGAGGGGAAAGGTCGCGCGGTGCAATGGTGAGGTGCGGGGATGTCGGCGAAGATGCGGGGTCACGGATTCCTGATAATCAAAAATCCAATGTGGCCCCACCAACCCCGACGGCACGCCGCTGAGCAGGAGCGACGCGGGTAGAATGAAGACCAGGACACGATCGTAACCGGCCGCGCTCCCGCCAGCCCGAAACGCCCGGATGGACCAGAACACAAACTGGTCGGGCCATAACACAGCGCTCACGGCCAAAGAAAACGCCCGCCAGAGGGAAGGGTGACTGGCGAGTTTCCGGCACAGTGCGTCCACCGGATCATGCCAACGCCGGATTCGCAAGGCGGGATGCACCACGGATTCCACCGTCCCGAGCGTCAAACCGAGCGGACTCGTAACCACGTCAACTTGCCAGCCGGCATTCAGGAAAGCTTGAACCAAATAGTGCGGTCGTTTGGCGTTGCTATGTTGGCTGGGCGGAAACGTGTGCGTAATGACTAGCAGGCGCATGTGAATTACCAATAACTGAAAAGGAGCATCCGACTCAAAATTTCTGCCAGACGCGGCGATTGACGTAGTCGGTGTAGCTCAGGATAATCTTGGCGACCTTCCAGGAAACTTGTTCCACGTCGTAATCAGGCGGCAGCCCGCAGGAGCCGCGCTTTTTGAATTGCGCCACGGTCATGGCTACAGCCTGCAGGATGCGGGACCGCGCCAGTCCGCTCATGATCACCACCCCTTCATCCATCCCCTCGGGCCGCTCGTGCGCCTCACGCACCGCGATGGCCGGAAAACCGAGGATGGAAGACTCTTCGGTAATGGTGCCGCTGTCGGAAAGAGTGCAGAACGCGTCTTTCTGCAAAGCCACGTAGTCGAAAAAACCCAATGGCGGCATCGCCTGGATCAGCTTGTGCAGTTTGTGCCGGCCAGCTTCCAGGCGCTTCCGCGTGCGCGGGTGAACGGAAAAAACCAGGGGCAACCGGTATTTCCCGGCCAGCGCGTTCAGGGCTTCCACCAGGCTGGCGAGGTGGATGGGATTGTCCACATTCTCCTCGCGGTGAATGCTGACGGTAAAATAGCGTCCCCGCTTGATACCCAAACGCTGGTGGACGTTGGCGGCGTCAATGGCGGCGCGATGGTAATCCAGAACTTCCTTCATGGGGGAGCCGGTTTTCATGACCCGATCCGGCGGCAGTCCTTCGGCCAGCAGGTAACGGCGGCCGTGCTCGGTGTAGCAGAGGTTGATATCGCTCACGTGATCCACGATGCGGCGGTTAATCTCCTCCGGCACGCGCATATCAAAACAGCGATTGCCGGCTTCCATGTGGAACACCGGGATTTGCCGGCGCTTGGCGGGAATGACTGCAAGGCAACTGTTGGTGTCACCCAGCACCAGCACCGCTTCGGGGCGTTCCTTTTCCAGCACGGCGNNGCGTCCGCCTTGGCGATGATTTTGCCGATCGTTTCGGCGGTTGTGCGGCCGGCGGCCCTTAGGTAATGTTTGGGCCGCGGCACCCCGAGTTCCTTGAAAAAAATCCCGTTCAGTTCGTAATCGTAGTTCTGTCCGGTGTGGACCAGCACATGATGGGTGACTTCCTCCAATACGGCGATGACGCGCGAAAGCCGGATGATCTCCGGCCGCGTGCCGACGATGGTCATGATTTTGATTTTTGAATTCATAGCAGACTGATCCAGATTTTTCATCCTCCTTATTAGCGCAACACTTTTTCAAAATAAGTGTCCGGCTTTTGCGGGTCAAAGATCTCATTGGCCCAAAATAGCGTAATCATGTCGCTGGTTCCAGTATTCTCAATGGAGTGTGTGTAGCCGGGCGGGATGTCCACGATGCGGATTTTGCGGTCGTTGACTGGATATTCGATGACCTGGTCGTCCAACAGGTGACGGAAGCGGATGAGGCCGGCTCCGTGAATGACGCAGAATTTTTCGATCTTGGTGTCGTGATAATGATTGCCGCGCGTAACACCCGGCCGGGTGCGCGAAACAAAAATCTGTCC
>PLJQ01000076.1 GCA_003140275.1 Limisphaerales bacterium | reverse complement strand
GGGCAGTGTCAGGATGCGCCCCTCCGAAGCCAACCCTCGAAAAGGTTCTTGGTAAATGCAGTCGCGTGGCGCATCATACGCATCGTCAGCATGGGCAGGTTTGCCTGTGCAAGCACCAACGATCCATGCAACCCGCCTCGGCCATCCGCAAGGTCGCGTTTCTCGGCGATTATCTGCCGAGAAAATGCGGCATCGCCACGTTCACGACGGATTTGCGTTGCGCCGTGGCGGCAGAATTTCCACCGATGCAATGCCTGGTCGTGCCAGTCAATGACCTCGCGGGCGGCTACGACTACCCGGCGGAGGTGCGGTTTGAGATTGCGGAGCAGGACCTGCCGTCGTATTTGCGCGCGGCGGATTTTCTCAACATCACGGACGTGGACGTGGTTTGTGTGCAGCACGAATTCGGCATTTACGGCGGGCCGGCGGGCAGTCATCTGCTGGCGCTGCTGCGCGAGTTGCGAATGCCCATCGTCACCACGCTGCACACGATTCTGCGCGAGCCCAACGCCGAGCAACGGCGTGTGATGCGCGACTTGATCCGGCTCTCGACCCGGCTGGTGGTGATGGCCGAACGCGGGCGGGAGTTTCTGCTCGAGGTTTATCAAGCGCCGGCGAACAAGATTGACCTCATTCCGCACGGCATTCCGGACATGCCGTTCGCCGATCCAAACTTTTTCAAGGACGAGTTTGCCGTGGCGGGCAAACAGGTGTTGCTCACGTTTGGTTTGCTTTCACCGAACAAGGGCATCGAGTATGCATTGCGCGCGTTGCCGGCCATCATCCGGGAATTTCCCAACATCGTTTACATCGTGCTGGGCCAGACGCACCCGAATCTGCTGCGCGAGCAGGGAGAAGCCCACCGGTTGAGCCTGGCGCGGCTGGCCAAGGACCTGGGCGTGCAGAAGCATGTCGTTTTCTTCAATCGCTTTGTCGAGCTGGAGGAATTGATGCGGTTCATTGGCGCGGCGGATATTTATCTCACGCCGTACCTGACGGAGACCCAAATCACTTCCGGCACGCTGGCGTATGCGTTTGGAAACGGCAACGCGGTGGTGTCCACGCCCTACTGGCACGCGGTGGAGTTGCTGGCCGACCAACGCGGCCGGCTGGTGCCGTTCCGCGACGCCAAAGCCATCACCGGGGCCGTGCTTGAATTGCTGCGCGACGAACCGTTGCGCCACTCGATGCGGAAGAACGCCTTCAAGCTGGGACGCGATATGGTGTGGAGCCACGTGGCGCAGCTTTATGCGAAGTCGTTTGAACAGGCGCGATTGGATCACAGTTTCGCGGGACGAAAATCCTCGCCCATCAAGACGCTTGACGAGCAGCCCGGCCAGTTGCCGGAGATGAAGCCCGACCACCTGTTTCGGATGAGTGATTCGACCGGCATCTTTCAACACGCCAGTTTCACCGTGCCGAACTTTGCCGAAGGCTATTGCACGGACGACAACGCCCGCGCGTTGGTGCTGACGCTGATGCTGCAACAATTGGGGCACGATGCGCCGCAGATCAGCGCGCTGACCGCCACCTATGCCGCGTTCTTGAATCACGCATTCGACCGGTCAAGCCGGCGTTTCCGCAACTTCATGAGCTTCGAACGACACTGGCTGGAGGAAGTCGGTTCGGAAGATTGCCAGGGTCACGCGCTGTGGGCGCTGGGGCTGTGCGTGGCGCAAGCGGGCCAGGGCAGCTTTCAGATGCTGGCGGCCCAACTGTTCGAGCAAGCCCTGCCCGTGACCGCCGAGTTCGCGTCGCCGCGCGCGTGGGCGTTCACGCTCATCGGCATTGACGAATATCTGCGGCGGTTGAGCGGAGACCGGCTCGTGAACCAGGTTCGCGAATCACTCACGGCCAAACTCATGCAGCGCTTCGCCGATGCCGCCAGCGGCGACTGGCATTGGTTCGAAGACACGGTTTCCTATGCGAACGCGAGGCTGTCGCAATCATTGATTCTCAGTGGACGCTCGATAAACAGTGCTTCAATGCTGGAAACCGGCCTCAAAACGCTGCGCTGGCTGGTCAAGGTGCAGACTTCCGACGCCGGTTCCTTTCGGCCCGTCGGCTCCAACGGATTTTTCCCGCGCGGCCAGGAACGCGCGCAGTTCGACCAGCAGCCCATCGAAGCACAGGCCACGGTATCGGCATGCATCGAAGCCTATCACGCCACAAGCGACATGTTCTGGGTGGCGGAAGCGCGGCGCGCCTTCGAGTGGTTTCTCGGTCGAAATGATCTGGGCCTGGCGCTCTACGATGCGGGCACCGGCGGCTGTCGCGACGGCCTGCACGTGGATCGCGTGAGCCAAAACGAAGGTGCGGAGTCCACGCTGGCGTTCCTGATCGCGCTCGCGGAAATGCAGGCGTTGCAAAACAGCCTCACCAGCTTTAAAGAATCAGTTCACGACGAGCGCTGGCCGGAGCCGAAGCCGGCCATGCACGTGGAGTAACAAGTTATGACCGCCAAAAAATCTTCAACCGTCCACGCGAAACGGGTCGGGCCGAATCTGAACCCCAATTTGTCGCGGGTGTTGTTGCGTCCTTTTCATCCTACCACGGAGGACATCGCGCGTAGAATCGTGCTTCGCGCGATGGCGCTTCCGGATGAAGAAGTCGCCCAGTTGTTGGAGCAGGTGCTGGGCGAGTTCGAGGATCGCCACGACCAGGTAAAGCAACTTCTCCGCAATCGCTTCATGAAGGTGCGTCATTACCTGGCCGACCCGCGCGAGCTTTCGCCGGAACGGCAGGCGCTCATCGGCTCTTACTTCACCCACGAATATTCGCCCGAGGCCGCGGCACTGTTTAATCCGTCCATCGTGCCGCATCCCGATCAATCCGAGCTGCCCAGGGGAGCGCTTCGTTTCATCCTGAGCCTGCGGGCCACGGGCGAAGGACACATTTCCTCCATCACCTTTCGCACAGGCGCGGTCAGTGCGCAGCATCGGATCACGATCACGCCGCCCGTGCCGTTTGTGACGGAGCCGGTGCGCGTGCCGAACGCTGCCTACGAGAAGGCGCTCTTTGCCGGCAAACTTCAGGAAGCGGGCGTGCAAAATGACTTTTGCCGGCGCGTGCTGGATCAACTCCCCGAGGCTTTCAACCTGGACGACCTGTACCTCGTCCTGACCGCGGAGCGCCAGCAAACGGACCCGGCCGACGCCACGGCAGACCGGGCCGTGCGCGGCATCCTGCTGCTGGCCGAGTCGAACTACGAAGTCCACTTTGCTCCCAGCAGCAAGGTTTCCCAGCGGGTGCTCTTTCCGTCCACGGCCAGCCAGCGCAACGGCATCGAGGACGCGCGCTTCGTCCGTTTCCAGAACGACGACGGCAGCGTCACCTACTACGCAACCTACACCGCGTACGACGGCAAGATCACGTTGCCGCAGTTGCTGGAGACGCCGGACTTCGTGCATTTCAAATTCAGCACGCTGAATGGTCCGGCCGTGCAGAACAAAGGCATGGCGTTGTTCCCGCGCAAAATCAACGGCCACTACGCCATGATCTCGCGCCAGGATGACGAGAACATCCTCCTGATGTTCTCGGACAACCTTCATTTCTGGCAGACGCCCGAAGTGATTCTGTCGCCCGCGCAGCCGTGGGAATTCATCAAGATTGGCAATTGCGGTTCACCGATTGAAACCGACGCGGGCTGGCTGGTATTGAGCCACGGCGTGGGCGCGATGCGCAAGTATTGTCTCGGCGCGTTCCTGCTCGACTTGAACGATCCGAGGCGCGTCATCGGTCGTCTGCGCGAACCGTTGCTTTCCCCGAATGAAGCCGAGCGCGAAGGTTACGTCCCGAACGTCGTGTACACCTGCGGCGCGCTGTTGCACGGACGCGAACTCATCATCCCCTACGCGATGAGTGATTACGCCACCAGCTTCGCCACTGTCTCGCTGAGTGAATTACTGGCCGCGATGGAATGAGGCGACTGGCGGGATTTGGCTCGAGGTCATGACAAAACCAAATTGTCGCAACGCTCTGTGAGCGACGGTGGCGCATCTCGCGTCTCACACAACGGTCGCAGACCGTCGCTATAACCCCGAAAAATGAGGTGCGGGATTAGCCCAATCCGGCAGCGCCAGGCGAGTTGGAAATTTTGGCGCGGCATGGGGCAGAGAATTTGCCACCGTCACATCGAGATTTCACGGCTGTGTACGAATCAGCGCAGAGCGGCTTGTTTCTTCAGCTTTCGAACCGTTCTGAGTTTGCCGTCGGCCCGCACCTGACGGAGGTCATCGGAAACATCGCCAGCATCGGTGACGGTGCTCTCATGACACTGATGCAGTTGTGGGTCTGTGAAATTCACGACTGGACCTCTGATGAACGATTGGATTCATCGCGAACAGGTATCTCTTCATTCTGCCAGCGCATGCTGTTCTAATTTCCCGGACAAAGTTATTGTGCCCGGGCCTTCGGATAAAATCACTTCCCAAGATACTTCGACGGGTTGAGGATCCGATCAAGCCGCTCGGCTTCAAGTTCGTTCCGAACGCCTCGCCGCTGCCTTTGCTTGACGGCATTCGAGACGGATTGGGGGAACAACCAGGCCTGTTTGATCAGTTGGATGAGGGTCCGGCAAATGAGCTTCAATTTGTTCATAAGCGGAGGCAACCGTGCTCGCTCAACTCTACTCCCGGTTCGGCTGACCTGCCGGCACCAGCTTCGACTCCGCGCATCAGACCCGCTTGGGGTTCACCACCAGCAACACGATGCCGCCGACGAGCGCCAGCGCGCCGACGACGGGCGGGATAAAGTGGTTGTCGGTGGTCTCAATGTGCATGCCGAGGAACTCGACCGGCTTTCCCGGAGTGGTGAAGCTGATGCCCGAGTAAGCGAGCACTACGATGCCGAGAGCGACCAAAATGACTGCAACAATAGTTTTTGTGTTCATATAAAATCTCCAGTTTCCTGGTTGGTTTGGATTTTTAACTCCCGCCGCCTACAAGGCTCGGCGGCCTGAAATGAGGTTGACCAATATCATAATGATGGCAATCACCAGCAGGATATGGATTAACCCGCCCATTGTGGAACTGGTAACCATCCCCAGCAGCCACAGGATTATCATTACTACCGCTATCGTGTATAACATAAGTTTTCCTTTCAGTTGGTTTTAGAACCGCTGCCGACGGACGCGCTGCGCGCCAACCAACAGCGATCCGTCAATTTAGTTATTACTGGCAACCTCGATGGTCATGTTGTTGACCACACTGTTCACACCGTCAATGTCGTTGACGAGCTTGGTGACCAGGCTCTTTTCGGCGGCATTCCTGGCAATGCCGCTCAACGTGACCACGCCATCCGTCGTCTGGACCTTCGTCTTTATGGCGCTGGTTGAGCGATGAGACAGCAACGACGACTTGACCTGGGCGGTAATGGAGGCGTCATCAATCTTCTCGCCGATCGCTCGATCCGGCTTGCCCGGGGTCTTGGCCACCACCGCCATCTGGTTCTTGACGTCTTTGACGCCTTCGACGTCTTTGGCGTACTCGGTGGTGAGTTCCTTTTGGGCCTGGCTGTTGGCTTCGCCGCTCAAAGTGACGATACCGTCCTGGACGTTCACGTCGGTTTTAGTGGCCCTCACGTTGCGATGAAACAACAACGCGGACTTCACTTTCACGCCGACCCAACCATCCGAGTGTTCGGCGTGGTTTTCCCCTTTGACAACCAGGTGATTGTCCACGCTTTTGACGCCCGGCAGACTCTCCACCGTATCCTCGGCCAGGGATTTATGGGCGCTTTCGGCAACCGTTCCCTTCAAGGTAACGACGCCATCCTTGGAGTGAACTGCAATGGCATCGTCCTTGAGGTAAGTCTTGAATACATGGGACTTTTTGGCGGATGACTCGATACGCTCATCCGTCTCGGTAGCGCGCAAAGACGCGCTGGTGATGAACAAAGCACCCGTGACTGCCAAGAGCGCGAGCGGATAGGTTATTTTCATTATATTTTTATCTTTCGGTTTTTGCGTTTTTTGTTTTTTATCTCTGGGGTTAGGTTACGGTACGCTCCGAACCGCTGACAGAGGGGGGTATCCCCCACGGTGCGTGGCGATTGACACTTACCGAAAACTGATCGCTTCGAATTGCGGCGCATTCAACGGGAGGCGGCTGTCCTTGAGTCGCTTGCCAACGCCGCGTAAGCGTCTGCCCGCCTGGCCCTGGGGGATTCACCCCCATACCCACCGATTCCTCAACTTGCTAGAGTACTCCTGAGCGCCTGAAATGCGCTGACAGCAAATGATAAACAACCAAGACAGAAAATTATGAAATATCTAATACCGGTAGTACTCGCCGCCTTCGTTCTCGTCGGCTGCGACAAACAGAAGGCGGCCATCGACGACAATAAAGACGCCACCAAAACCGCCATCGACAGTCAAAAGACCGCGGTGGACGCCGCCGCGAAAAATGACACAAAACAGGCGGATGCGGATGCGGCGATTGAAAAAGCGAAGATCGAAGCCGACAAGGTCAAGGCCCAGGCGCAACTGGATGCGGATAAAAAGAAAGCCGACGCCCAGGCGGCACTCGAAAAAGCCAAAGTGGACGCTGAAAAGAAGTGAGCCGGTGGGTAACGGCAAGGGCGTGCTGGGAACCGTGAAGTATGGCCAGTTATCCGGCACGCTTTGCGGCCACGGAAAGTTGTTGTAGACGAGATTAGCTGAATATCGAACACGAGATTCAAGCCGTCCGCAAACCTGTCGAACCCATGCCATGTGCATCGTAGATGACAATACGCCAAACTGAAAAGGCGTGGCGCTTGGAACGCAAGAACAACTATCATGCAAAATCACATTAGGCTCGAAGTAACCAAAAGGAATGAAACGACGATTTTCGGAAGTATGCCGAGGAACAACAATGTAGCGGCTTGTTGGTTGACGAATCTCTGCAAAGAGCGTTGGTTGGCTTGCCTTTTCACGAGTCGGAGCTTTCTTGCTTGCTAGCCGAAAATCGCGAACACCCTGAACGCGTTTCTTAATGCCTTCAATGTTGGAAATGTCAGCAGGCGATGCTTCGGTTAGCCAAAAACACCAACGCGGAATTGAATGTAGATATTCTTCGGCACAAAGCAGCGCACGAAGATATTTCTTCGCTTCAGGATTCTCGGCTAAAAACTTTGCACGATCTTTTTCTTCAAGGATTAAAAAGCCGCCGTCAGTTGGCTTATTGCCATATTCACAAGCGGGCACATCGCTGATGGGTGTAGAACGAGAAGTAACAACGATGTCAGAGCCTTCAACAAGATATGGGCTGATATTTTTAGCAGACGTGACGGTGGCTTTTTCGGCTTCATAGTCGTATATGTGCTTGGTCGTAGAATCGAACGCACCAAAACCAATGACAACAACATGAACGTGCGCTTTGCCACGCGCTTCACTTGCCCACGCAAAAGTTCGATGGGCGAAATGAATTTTCAGACCGAAGTGTTGGAAATGCGCGCCGGCCATTCGCCAATCTCGATGCCGTAGAATTGGTCCACGTTCACCCGCGAGAGGCGGTTGATTTCGTCGAGGGTCAATTCGGCCTGCTGGCCGAAAAGCAGCCGGAGCACTTCCAACTCAAGCTGGCGCAGTTCGCGGTAGGTGATGACGAGGAAGTTGCCGCAACCGCAGGCGGGATCGAGAAATTGGAGGGAGCGCAAGCGCTGGTGAAATGCATTCTGAGCCGCTCGGCGGTNNATGACTTTGAGGATGTCGCGCTCACTGGTGTAGTGGCCGCCAATCTGCTGCCGCTCCTTCGGCTCCATGACCGCTTGAAAGAGCGAACCGAAAATGGCCGGCGAGATGCGCGACCAGTCTTTCTGGCAGCAACCGAGCAAGGCGTTGCGCATGTCGCGGTTGAACGCCGCGAAGCCAAGATGTTCGCCGAACAAATCGCCGTTGACGTAGGGAAACGCGGCGAGGGTTTCATCGAGGTTCTTTTGACGCTTCTCAATCGGCGTATTGAGGGTTTCAAAAAGGAGCGCGAGGCATTGTCCCAAATCCGAGCCGTCGGCCGCGGTGCGGTTTTCGATGAAAAGATGGAACGATTCGCGGTCGAAAATGCCGGTGTCTTCGGCGAACAGACAAAAGAGAATGCGGACGAGAAAGCGTTCGAGGTCGTGGCCGGTGTAGCCGCCGGCT
>PLJQ01000170.1 GCA_003140275.1 Limisphaerales bacterium | reverse complement strand
GTGGTGGCCAGTTATCGGAAAGAGGAGAAGTCGCCGGAATAAAAGTTTCACACGACTGGAATATTCCCTACGGCCCCAACTATGCGTTCCAATTCGACGCCATAAATCAGCAAATGCACTATCTCTCGACGAACAATGTTGTCGGGACGAATGATTACCAACTGACTCCGTTCTCATTGACCAACTGGCCGACGATCCATTGATTTGTGGGCCTGAAAACAACAACCAAAAAATGAAAATGAAAGCGAAAATGAAATCCCTCACCATCACGGGTTGGCTTTTCGGCACAATTCTCCAACTTCATGCGCAAGGCCATATTGTGCCCAATGGTGTTATTACCAACTATTTTGATGGAGGCCCCGGAGAAATAAGTGTGATACATGATCCTACCAACTCATACTACACCGGCTTCGCGCTACACCCCGCAGGGATAACGCAGCCCAGCTTTTATACGAANNAAGTTGTTGACGTCGCCGTCCGCGTTTTTTTGGTGTCGCCGAATGATCCCATCAGCTTGCAACCCATTTTGGCGAACGGTTACACGGAATTGATGTATCCAAACACTTATGTTTTTAATTCAGGTTCCCCGTTCTACGTTGGCCTTTACACAGGCAATGATCGGTTCCATCCAACGGACGAAATCTATGAAGACCCGTTGTTTGGCTGGGCGAAATTGGTGAACAACCAAGGCGTAATCCAACTGCTTGATAGCGCAATGGAATATCAAGGCGGTGGNNAACGCAAACCATCATTCCCGTTCAGAACCGGGCACGTTTTCTTTAGCCGCACTTGGGGCATTGCTTCTCGGCTGGCGGTTTCTACGCAAGCAGCGATGATCGTTTTCGCCGATTGAAGCCGTGACAACGTGGTCATATCTGCGCCGAAATTCTACTCCAACTTTTTGACCATGCCGTCCTTGCATAGTTCCGCGACCAAGCTGATGGTTTCGCGTTGGATGCAGGTGCGCACGTCCTCGCGCAAAGCCGGATTGGCCAGCAGCCGCTGGCCGTTGCGTGAGTGTCGCATGGCGCCGTAAAGATCGCTCTGTAGCAACGGATAAATCCGGCGGGAGATTTCTGCGGAGTCCGCAATTCGCCCCAGCGCGTAGTGCGGCCAGATTTTTTCGCACAACGCTCCGGCTGCAAGTGTGTCTTCGAGCGCGGCCTGTTCGTGAGTGCCGCTACAGACCAGCAGCAAGTGGGGCGGGAGTTGGTCGCGAATCCAACTGGCAATCGAACGCAAATTCAGAAATGAGCCGATCAAAACTTTTTTCGCCGTTGCGCAGGCCCGCAAGGCGCGGGTGCCGTTGGTGGTGGTGATGACGATGGTTTTGCCGTCCACCCGTTCACGAATGTATTCGCGCGGAGAGTTGCCAAGATCGAAATCAATGCCGCCCGTTTGTGCTGCGCGAATGCGCATCCCATCCCGTTCGCCCGCCAGCAAGACCGCCGGTTGCCTTTGCCGGATGGCCAACGCCTCGGAAATCTCCGCCACGGGAATGATCGCGGTGGCGCCGTTGGCCAGCGCGGTGACCATCGTGCTGGTGGCGCGGAGGATGTCAAAGACGACGCAGAGGCTATCGCTCAGGTCGCGTTGGGAAAGCGCGTTGTACTCGGCCGGCGTAAACAAGACTTCGAGTGATTTGGACATGATTCAAAAGTTGTTCTAGCGTCCGTTCATGGGTTGTTTGTGATGCGCGGTGAGGGATGGCTGGTTCGCCGCCGGTTCTGCACACGCCAGTAGTGAAACAGGTATTGCTGGGCATAGCCAGCATTCCTGCCGAAGTGGATCGCCGCAAATTGTTGCAACTTGGGCAGACCCACCCGCTGCCGGGGAAAGTAAAGTTCGCGCAGGGCCTTCATTATCCATACATCGACCGGGAAAGCAGCTTGAAAGCCGCCGGCAAACAGCAACACGCAATCGGCGATTTTTCTGCCCACGCCAGGCAACTGCAACAATTGCTCTCGGGCTTGTTCCAACGTCAGGCGTTTCAAGCGATCCAGGTCGGGTCGTCCGCCGGCGATGGCGCGCGCAGTGGCGAGAAGATAGGGCGCGCGAAATCCCATTTTACAATCGCGCAATCCGGTTTCCGTCGCCTCAGCCAGGCGGGCAGGGGTGGGGAAGCTGAAAGCAGGAGCAAAACCAGCCGGCACGGGCAGCGGGTTTCCGAATCGTTCAGCCAGCAGCACAATGATCTGTTTGATTTGAACGATTTGTTTCGTGGAGGAGAGAATGAACGAGGCCAGACATTCCCAGGGGTCTTGTCGTAACAACCGCAAACCGGGAGAAGCGGCTACGGCGGCGCGCATCGGTTCATCGTTTGGAAAGCTGGCCAGCACGGCATTCAAATCTTTCTCGATTTGTAAATAATCGGTCAACCAGTTCCAGCAGGTCACCGGTTCAGCGGTCTCGGCAATGATTACGTCGTTGTCCGACCGCAGTCGCACCCAGTGCTGGTCGATGACTCCCGCCCAGGAATCGTTCTCCCGCTGCCAACGAAAGGTCTGGCCGGAGGTCAAAGTAGCGGTCAGGTCATAATCTCGGATCGGGAAGATGTTTTGACGCTGGGGCGGGGCGGGGCGGGTGCCGGCTAGAATCAAATGAGTAATTNNCAGCGCGGCGGCGGCGGCCGCGGTTCCACCCGTCGCCAACAGGTCATCGATCAAAAGCACCCGGCTGCCGGGCGCCACTGCGTCCACGTGGATGGCGATGGTGCTGGTACCGTATTCAAGGTCGTAATCCTGTTCGTGAATTTGATAAGGGAGCTTGCCCTTCTTCCGCACCGGAACAAATCCCGCCTGGAGTTTGACGGCGGCCGCGGCGGCAAAAATAAATCCCCGCGCATCGATGCCCACCACGGCATCAACCATGCCGGGTTTGAAACCATCGGTGAGCAGGTCGATGCTACCGGAGAATAGGCGGGCATCCGCGAGCAAAGGGGTGATGTCCTTGAATTGAATGCCCGGTTTGGGAAAGTCGGGAACATTCCGGATGGCTCGCTCGATGTCGCCCGAGGTCGGACGTGGTCGGCTTAGAGTGGAAGGCATAAAAAAGACCGGGTCATGAATCTTCTGATTCCAGCTTGGTGATCATTTTGCGGAGTTTGCGGAGTGCAATGTTTTGGATTTGGCGCACGCGTTCGCGAGTGACTTCGAATTTTTCTCCTACTTCTTCGAGGGTCTTTTCGGTGCCGCCATCCAGGCCGAATCGATAACGAAGAATGGTTGCCTCGCGAGGATCAAGTGTTTTTACCATCTCCTGCAACATCTTAACCACGGTCTTTTCTTCGAGTTGCTCGTAAGGGTTTTCGGCCGCTTCATCCTGAACGATTTCGCCATAACTGTTGGAGTCCTCATCGCCAATCGGCGCATCCAATGAGGCCGGGCGGATGGCGGCGGTGCGCATTTGCATCACGCGCGAGGTCGGAATTCCCATCTCCTCCGCCAGCTCATCATCGGTCGGTTCGCGGCCCAGCATCTCCTGGAGCTTCATGGCGGTGCGGCCCATCTTGGAAATCTTGTCCACCAGATGAACCGGCAGCCGGATGGTCTTGGATTGGTTGGCCAGCGCGCGCTTGATGGACTGTTTGATCCACCACGAGCCATAAGTTGAGAGTTTTGCTCCCTTCGCCGGATCGAAACGTTCCACCGCTTTCATCAAGCCAATGTTGCCTTCACTGATGAGGTCGAGCAGCGGCAATCCAATCCCTTCATAGTCGTGGGCGATTTTGACGACCAACCGCAGGTTCGCCTTGATCATCTGTTCCCGCGCTTTCTTGTTTCCCCTCTTGATCTTGGCCGCCAGTTCGATTTCTTCCTTTGGCGTCAGTAATTTGACTTGGCCTATCTCACGCAGGTAAAGCTTGATGGCGGTGTCGCCGTCATACGCGCCGCGCTGCCGTTCGACCGAAGCGGCGACGACGACGTCCCGAGGAACGCCGGGCAACTCTGGCAGTTTGACTTTTTTTTCGGCGTGAAGTTTTACAAGGCGACGCGATGCCAAACTCCTGGCCATGCCACGGCGCAGAGTGGCTTTCCCGCGTCCCGGCTTCAATCGCTTGTGTTTCACAGCCATAAGCAGTGGCAAAAGTTAAGGGTTCAGCCTATGGCCGCAAGCAAATTTAACGGGTTAAGCCAGCAGCAACCTCGTTGGCCAAACGTTGAATCCATTGCTTGCCTTATCCTCAATCGCGATCGTTTCCCCGGGCGATCAAGGTGGGATGAAGCAGCGACAATCCGGCGCCGACCATCGCGGTCACATAAGTCATGGCGGCGGCATTCAAGACTTTGCCGACGACGGCGGTTACCTGATTGCGGAGGATGCCCAATTTGTTTGCGCTCCGCTCAAACCAGACTCCGCGCCAACTTGCAAAAACTCCCGGTATGTGGACGGGACTTTGATCCCGGCGTAAATTCTCAGAATCAACGCTGGCAGAAACAGCCACCATCCTTGGTCAAGAAGCAGCATGTTTGTTTCGCTTTCCATCATAAGTTCATTTGGGAGCGACTTGCTCGCCCCCCACTCGCTCGCCTGAATTCCAGCGCGCTTATACACCCGCCAAGCTCTGCTGAGTTCAATCATTCCAGCCAGATGCGCCAATTGACTGGGTTGTCGGCAGGCAGATAATCGCATCATCAAGGCGGAAAACCGCGCCCTGCTCGTGACACGACGTCTCTGCTTAAGGATTTGTGACTTCGTCGCGTCGCAATGGGTATTATACTTCGAGCACTTTTTCGAATTGGGTCAGGTTGCGTGGGCCGTTGCTGGTGATCAAAGCGACATCCTCCAGTCGCACGCCGCCCAACCCAGGGTAGTAAAGTCCAGGCTCGACCGTGACTACGTGGCCAGCCTTCAACACCCCCGTGGAATGCGCGCCCATGCGCGGCGCCTCATGAATTTCCAAACCCAGACCGTGGCCGGTCCCATGGAAAAAACCCTGCATACGTCCGTTTTCCTTGCCCGTCTTGTAACCTTCCTGTCTAAATATGGACTGGACGGCCTTATGCACGTCCGCCGTGCGCGCGTTGCGGTGCATTTTTGCAAAGGCAATTTCCTGTCCGCGCTTCACCGTGTCATAAAGTTTCCGGATCGCTTCACTGGCGCGGCCCTTCACGACCGTGCGGGTGATGTCGCCAAAGTAACCGGTTTTTTGCGAACGCGGAAAAACGTCGAGGATGATCGGCTCACGCGCGTGGAGGTTGCCATGGCCTTGTTCGTGAGGGTCGCAGCCGTGTTTGCCTCCGGCCACAATAGTGTGGCTGGCCAGACCATTTGCTTGAATGATGGCGGTGTTGATGATGGCGCGCAACTTATCGGAAGTTAACGGGGCATTGTGATACATCAGCCGGCGGTTCCTGCCAACTTTTGCTGATTTGAGCGCCTGGATGGCCTCCGCCAGCCCAACCTCGGCCATGGTGAGAGCGGCGCTGATTTTTTTCACCTCGACCGCGGATTTCTGTTCGCGTTCCGGGAAGAAAGCTCCCGGATTGGCCTTCACTCTGATGTTGATGCGAAATAATTCATTGGCAAGCTCCAAGGGAAAATTGCCTGGAACATAAACCTGCCCAAGGCCTTCTTCGCGCAGCAGCAAGCGGATGACTTGGGCGAAGCCCGTGCGCCTGATTCCCCGCTGCCGGAGTTTTTGCTGGCATTCCGTCTGGGAAATGACGCGGCAATGCGCGGCCTGGTCGCGGGCACGATCGAATTCCAGATCACTCATCACGATCATGTTCCGGCCGCGAATGCGAAGGTAAATGAACGGATCGGGCACAAACATCTTGACGGCGTAAAGCATGTTGGCGTCCTGCTCGCTGTCCGCCACGATCAGTAGGTTTTTGCGTATCATCGCGCTCGGTGAAATTGTTGTGTGACCAATAAGAAATCGGTTTGAATAGTCTGTCAAACGCCAAAGAGACGGTCTCCCGCATCGCCCAGGCCGGGAAGGATGTAACCCTTGCGGTTCAGTTTGTGATCGACCGCGGCCGTGAAGATGGGCACATCGGGATAATGCGCCCGCACGTGTCGAATGCCCGCCGTGGCGGCTACCAGATTTACCAGTCGCACCCGCTTGGCGCCGGATTCCGACAACAGATTCAAGGCGGCGGCGGCGCTCCCGCCGGTGGCCAGCATGGGATCAATCAGGAACACTTCAAACGGGCGCAAATCCGTCGGTAAACTTTTGTGATAGGCGACTGCCCGCAAATTTGTTTCCTCGCGTTTCAGACCGATAAAACCGACGCGGGCGTGGGGGATCAGTTGCAATATGGAATCCAGCATTCCCAAACCGGCACGCAAAATGGGAATCAAAATCACTTCATGCCGCAGTTTGAATCCGCGCGCCCGGCTCAAGGGCGTGATGACCGAGACCGGTTCAACTTCCAAGGAACGAGTGGCTTCGTAAATCATCAAGGCGGCCACTTCGCTCAATACCCGCCGAAATTCCTGCGACCCGGTCTCTTCATCCCGCAACCGTGTCAGGTTGTGCTGCACCAACGGGTGCGTGATGACGGTCACACCCTTCACTTTCAGTGCAACACTGTCGGCGAAATAAAATAGAGCTGCCCCGCCTGCAGTTTTGGAAAATCCATGCCCACGTCCACTTTGAGGGTGGTGCGCGCATCGGTGGACCCAAACAATTGAAAGAAGTCTCCCAGATCAAACCGTTGTTGATACTGGATTAAATTGGCCCGGCCGATTCCGGCGATTTTTTTTACCCGCTCGACGGCGGTTTCAAAGTCGCCCAATTCATCCACAAAACCGAGTTTCATTGCTTCCTTCCCTGAGAGGACGCGTCCATCGGCATAATCTTCCCAGTTCTGACTCAGGGCGTTGCCCTTGTCCTTGTTTTTTCCCTTGGCCAGTTGGCGGCCTTCGGCCACCACGCTTTTGAACTTCTGGAACGTCTCATCAATCAACGCCTGTACCATGTCCCGTTCTTCCTGGGTAATTTCGCTTTCTTTCTTATCGCCGCTCAACATGTCTTTAAATTTGCCGCTCTTGTAAACTTCCGGACGCAAACCGATTTTATCCATCAAACCACGATAATTGTAGCCGTGCATGATCACACCGATGCTGCCGGTAATGGTCAGTTCATTGGCCACGATCCACCGGCACGGGGCCGAGACGTAATACCCGCCGGAGGCGGCCAGACTGCCCATCGAAGCAACCACGGGTTTGTCCGTTTTACTCTGAAACCTGGCAATCAAACGATAAATCTCATCCGACGCCAGCACTTCTCCGCCGGGCGAATTGACTTTGAGCAGCACGGCCTTGACCTTGCGGTCTTCATCGGCCCGGTTTAACTGCTCCTTGATCAGATCGACTAAACTGACCCCGCCGCGGTCAATTATTTGACCGGTAATGATCCCGTCCACATCCACCACCGCGATCTTGTTATTGGCTGCATCACTGTCTTTGATGATGACTTCCTCCAATCGCGGTCCGGCATTACGAGCGCCTCTGACTTTGACTCCAACAATGTCGCTGGTGAAATGTCGCAAATTACTGAACACACTCAGAACCAGGAGCACCAACAAAATGATCGCGAAGATTTTCCATCCGCGACTCTTGCGCGGCGGACGGGACGGGGGCGTGATGACCGGTGGTGGATGTATCGGCGGCATTTTGTATTCCGGTGCGGGCGGCGAATTGCTTTCCATGGAAACGAACCATATCGGAAAACAGGAAATGGAGCAAGCTCGATTCAACCGGTGCCGGCGCGGGCGTCCTCCGCTACTTCCTGGCCGGAGACACGGCAATCGGCGGTTGAAAAAACAAGACTCCTTTGGCCTGGGTTTTGCGCCGATAAACCTTGTCCGAACAGGCTACGTAGAGGTATTCGAGATTCGGCCCCGCGAAGGCGACGCTCACGGCGCCTCTGTTCTGCGGTTTCGCAATTACGCCGCCCATCCGGCCCGTCGGGTCAAACATCTGAATCCCGATGTGGCTCGTAATGTAGTAGCGGCCCGCTGAATCGGTTGTCGAACCGTCGCCGCCGCTGTCGGTCTTGCCGTTCGGCGTGCGCAATTCCATGTACCGCTCGCCGTGCGCGAGGTTGCCGTCGGCCTCGACTCGGAACGCCCAGGCGTTCGTCCCGGAGTATTCCGATACCACGAGCGCGCCTTCATCCGGCGAGAGGGTGATGCCGTTGGGCGCTTTGATGCCGGTGGCGCCGACGCGCACGTTGCCCTTCGCATCGACGATGGTGACTTGTCCCTTGCCGGTTTCGGTGAAATAGACGAAGCCCTTGTGCGACACGACGAGATCATTGGGTTGTACGTTGTCCGCGAGCACGGTCATTTCCTTCGACGGCAACGCGAAGGCCACCACCTGTTTCTTCGGCCCTTGGGTGCAGGCATAGAGCCGCCCGTCCGGACCAAATTTGAGGCCGCTGATCTTTGGCCCGTTTTCGAGAAACGGCGTGACCTTGCCGTCTGGCGAGACTCGATGGACAACGCTCTTGGTCAAATCGCTGAAATAAAAATTCCCCTCCGCATCGGCGCACGCGGCGTCGGTGAAGCCGTAGCCTTCGCCGACGAGTTGCCAGCCTTCGCCGTCAATCAAAACCATGGATAGTGGCATGTCCTGGGCCGCAGATCGAGTCACCAAGGATACGCTCATCAGGGTGAGCGCCATTATCCTTGAGCGTGCCCCGAAATGCCCGTGATCTCGTAACCGCCAAGATAACGCGGCGGATTTCAGGCGCGGAGTGTCACCCGGTTCCGCCTCGTCACCTCGGCAGCTACGCTTTTCAAACACATTCATAAAGGCTTTCATCGAAACAATTCATCAACGCCGCAATCCATCATATTTCCACTCTACGCCAGGATAACCGCGCCACAGCCATCTAAGTGAGTCCGGCAAAATAGCACCGCCGTGCTTGCCGTTGTGGCCACCATCGCCGAACTCAAACTTGTAATCATAATTTGCGAACTTTAGTGCCGCTGCCATCTCCTGGTTCGCCAGCGGCCAGTTGCCGTGGAGGTTGTCCAAATCGCCGGAGCCGTCTTGCAGGAAAACACGAATCGATTTCTTCTCCGTCTTGCGAATCAACGCCGGATAAACATGCCCGCCGCGGATGTTCGTGAAGCTGCCGACGTGACTCAGCACTTTCCGAAACGCATCGGGTCGCTCCCACGCCACCGTCCAGGCGCAGATGCCCCCCGAACTGATGCCGCAAATGGCGCGGCCTTCGGGGTCTTTGGTCAGGTTATATTTCTTTCCGACTTCGGGCAGGATTTCTTCCAGCAGAAAGCGTGCATATTGATCGCTGAGTGAATCGTATTCAAAACTGCGATTGTCGCCTGGTTTTTGTCCGGCCTCGGCGGCGGGAAACTGACCGGGGTTGATGAAGATGCCGATCGTGACGGGCATTTCCTTTTTCGCGATGAGATTGTCGAAGACATACGGGACGCGGTTCTGACCGTTGGTGCTCACGTAACCGACGCCGTCTTGAAACACCATCACGCAAGCCGGTTTGGCCGCGTTGTATTGTTTGGGCACATAGACCCAATAATCCCGCACGGTGCCATCGAAGATTTTGCTCTCCCATTTGTGCTTGGTCACCTCGCCTTGTGGCACGCCCTCTTGCGGCATCGAATCTGGGCCGAGCTTGTAATCATCGGCGGCGCGGGTAGGAAAGCATGAAAAAGCAATGAGAAATAGCGGGGTGAAAGTTGGGCAAAGGATGCGGAGTTTCATGGCGCGGATTCTGTCGATTCCTCGAATTCTGTCAAAGAGTCTTTGAAGCAACTGGCAGGAGTAATTTCTGGAGAGAAGGCTTGGTGGGGCGAGCATCCTCGCGAGCCGGCCTTGACCATAACACGTCGGGTTTATCCCCTTCGCATACGTAAAAAGGCCGCGCTTTACGCGCTAAACCAATTATCGCATTCTTCAGACCTATGGCTGAGAATTCCGACCCATCGCCCGAGGTGCCGATTAAGTCAGTTCCAGTCGAGCCTGCACAAACCGAATCAACTGGAGGTTCATCTCCTGCGATTGAAACCCCTATAACTGTGGCGACACAAATTCCAAAAGCCATCTGATCTATTAAAGATTGGAATTGATGAAGATTACCACACTTGGTCTATTACGGCTCAAACCCTGACCCCTGCGTCAGGGGAGTTTTATGCTACATCATTTACCATATCAACAAACGTTCACAGCTTGTTTCTGCCCATTGGAATAAACGCATATTCCAGCAGATCGCGACTACAATCATACTCCATCATGATCGTTTTTATACCATGAACCTCAAAGAAGCCAGAGCGAAAAACAAACTCGCGCAGTTCATTCGGGAGCGTGAGAAAGACACGCCACCAGGCAATCTGCGGCGTTTTAAGCGCGTTCTGAAATCTATTGTTTCGGGAACTGCGAAACCAAAGCGGGGAACATCTCGGAAGGGTTCCCGCGCGAGTTGAACCGATACTCAAATTCCTTGGTGTATTTATGAAGATGCTTTTTGGAAACGTGAATTTGCGATCTTAATTCAATCGCGGCGCGTTTTTGAAACAATGA
>PLJQ01000288.1:3912-4088 GCA_003140275.1 Limisphaerales bacterium | reverse complement strand
GCCAGACCGCGCGCCTTGTTCGCATCGGCCTCCGCCATGCCGGTGGCCTTGACAACGTCGGCGCTTGCAAATCCCGTCGCCTTCGTCGCGGACGCAGCGCCCGCCGCTTCGGTTTCAAGCTGGAACTTGCGCGCGTTGGCCAGGGTCTCGACTTTGTAGCGTTCGGCATCGGCGGG
>PLJQ01000288.1:0-3869 GCA_003140275.1 Limisphaerales bacterium | reverse complement strand
GCGAGGTCGGCCTGCGCCTTTTGCACGTTCACCGTGGCTTGATATTGCGCCAGGTTCGACTGGTAATCGCGTTGCGCCTCGGCGATTTTGGTGTCGGCGGCGAATTTGGCCTCCTGTCCGGCCTGCGTGGCTTGCGAGGAGCGGATCATCGCGTCGCGGTCCGCTTCAGCCTGGGCGATTACGGCGTCACGCTTGACCTGGGCGATGCGCGGTTTGCCCAGCGCGTCGAGGTAGCCTTGCGTGTCGCGGATGTCCCGAATGGTGAAGCTGACGATGCCGAGACCCATGTTGGCCATGTCACCGGCGGCGACCTCCTGAACCTTGGAGGCGAAGGCGTCGCGGTTCTGGTAAATCTCCTCGACGGTCATCGTGCCGAGAATCGCTCGCAGGTGGCCCTCCAGCGTTTGCATCGCGATGTTCTTGATATCGTCCACGCCCTTGCTGAGAAACTGTTCGGCGGCGGTGGCGATGGAAATGTCGTCGCCCTTGACCTTGATTTGCGCGACGCCATCCACCTTGACCGGCACGCCTTTGCTCGTGTAAACTTCCGGCGTTTGCACATCGATGGTGAGGAGTTCCAACGAAAGAATGTCCACTTTTTCAACGACCGGATAAACGAACGTGCCGCCGCCTTTGACGATGCGGAAGCCGCGCTTGCGCTCGGTACCATCCGGATCGACGTATCTGTGTGTTTTGCCGGAAACAACGAGGACTTCGTTCGGGCCGACTTTCGTGTAGCGGCTCAATATGACGGCGATGCCGATAAACACGACCAGCGCGATGACGACGATGGCGATTAGAATTATCCCGCCCGAGAAAATGGAAGTTAACTCGGCGTGCATGGGGGTTAGGTTCATAAGGGTTTAAGCTGTGATTGGGTTGAACATGCGGAAATCAATCCGTCAGGGTGACGTAGAATTGCGAGCCGACGATGCGGGTGATGCGGACGAGTTTGCCGTTACCCGCTGACGCGATGCCGTCCTCCAACCGTGCCGGCGCCGTGTAGCGCGATCCGGCCTGCACGTAAGCGATTTCACCGACGCCATTTGCCGGAATCGGCGAGATGATGGTGGCCGTCATGCCGGCAAGGCTCGCCACTTTTGATTCGCTGGAGCTTTGGGTATGGCTGAACAAACCGCGCAGCAGCCAAAGCACGACCGAGGCAATTATTAATCCACCGAGTACGGCCAGCGATGCGCTGATGACCGGTTGGTTGGTTGCTTTGAATTGGGAAAAAATTATTCCCATCCCACCAAAAGCCGTCACGAACGAGGCGATGACTGTGGGGCTCAATGCCGATACACCCGGCATGTCGCTGCTGTCCGCACCCGCTTCCGCGTGACCGCCGCTGCCGTCCACGTGCCCACCGTGGCCACCGCCAAAAATGTGTCCGAAGATGGCACTCATCAGCGTGAAGACCAGCCCCACTCCCAGACAGATTATGTAAATCACAAGAGCCATGGTTTTTGTTTGGTTGATTTAGTCACAGTTAAAAGACAATCCCACCCTCAAGCAAGACCGAAAGCGCCGCCAGTCTGTCAAAGGGTAATTCAATTGCGCCACAGGCCATGTTCCACGACGACGACGATTGCGCGCCGACCGTGTTTTCCGAAAATAATCTGTGCGTTACCGGATGATTCATACGACGGCACCAGCAAACCACACACGGCGAGGAACTTCATTTACAATCTGGCCGCTTGTTTATAGCAGTTGAGTCACATGCACGAGTTGCGGCGCGCGATCCCCAAGCATTCTGTTGACAGACCCAATGCCTGTTTTACCCTCGCGCTCATGCAATCCCATGAACTCCTGCGTGAAGTCTTTCAAAAATGCAGCGCCAAACAGGTCGCCGCCGACCTCGACCTCTCGCTCTCGATGATTTACAAGTGGTCCGAACCGGACGACGGCGGCGGCAGCGGCACCCTCAATCCGCTCGATCGCATTGAGGCGCTGCTGCGTTCATGCAATGACCAGAGAATTGTGCAATGGATTTGCCAGCGGGCGGGCGGCTTTTTCATTGTAAATCCCAAGACCAGTCGCGCTCACGCCACGTTTCTGATTCCCGCCACGAACAAGATCGTCCAGGAGTTCGCGGATTTGCTGGCGGTGATCGCCGCCGCCGCCTCGGACAATGAAATCAACAGCCGCGAAGCGGAAAAAATCCGGGCGCGGTGGGAGGATTTGAAAACCGTAACGGAAGGATTTGTTCATTGTTGCGAACAAGGGAATTTCGCGCCGTTGCGGGAAAACCAACCTTCGCTAAACCCAAGGTAAACGCTTCCGACCCAGAATCCATGCGAGTATTTCGGCCCGTGATGTTTTCAGCTTGGTTGATTTTGTTCGCCGGCCCGTTCACCGGTTGTATGACCCGCCCGGCCATCGATCCGAAAGGTTTGAAAGGGATTGTGCTGGACGATTTGCAAGGGGAACGGAAAGGCCCGTGGCTGGAAGTCAGCCCCGCCGACGTGCGACACCTCGGCCCCGGCTTTCTCCAGGACAACAACGCCAACAAGGGCGACGTGAGCATCGTTTACACGCCGGAAATTCCCGAGACTGGAGATTACAACATCATCTTGTTGTCGCCGCCGGATGATAATCGCGCCCGAAATGTGCCGGTGACAATCATCGTTCAAGGCAGCGCCAGACTGAACNNACCTCATGGTGGATCAGCGCAACAAAACCGGCAAGGGTTTCGCGACCCTGGGCACTTTCAGGCTGCCCAAAGGCAAACTGACGAGCGTAACGGTTTCCAATTCCAACACGGTTGGCTGCGTCGTAGCCGACGGAATTCAATTTGTGCCGGTTAAAAGACGGAGTCCGGCATTCGGGCGGCAGAAAAAATAATCACGTAATGCCAGCCGCCTATTTTTGCCGAGCCAGAGACTTTGACCAGCGTTCGTACCCCGCCAGGCAATCTCCCGGACTTACGAATTTTTTCCATACCACCCGCGCTTTGAAACCATAGTCCCGGTTCTCCTCGACCTTGTGGATGACGTATTGGAAATCCCAGGCCGGCCTTTGCTTCTTCGGCAATTTGAATTTGAAAATGCTGAAACGGATTTCATCCTCCGCAGTGCAAGCTTTGTTGAACATGATGATAAACACCATGTCGTTGGCGGCCCGACCGTAGTAAAACGGCCTGGTGTAGCGGGGATAATCATAACTCCAGAGGTTCAGTTTGAAGTTGTGGTCCGCGTCGTATTCCAGGTCCACCGCCTGCCGGTGACGATACGTTCCGCCGCTGTTCCAATCGGGACTCCCCTTTGGGGCGTCACCCGAAATCCATTGTTCATTCGCCTGAGGAGAATCCACACCGAGAAAATGAAGCGGCATGTCCGCCACGTCATTCATGTAGTCGGCAAAGAACAAGACCGCGTAACCCCGTTTGCCAAAGACGCTGCGCTGGTGGGGTGTGCATTGGAAGTCCACGTCGATGTAATGCGGCCCGGTCACGGTGTACTTCAGCGTGCTGGAGACATCCCACGGACAGTCCTCCCGTAATCGTTGCAGAACGACCGAATGGTCGTCGGTCAGTTTGTAGAGAGTGTATCGCCCATGACGCGGCGCAAACGGATTCGCCACGTTGGAATGGCCGGAAATGATGTGTTCAAAATTCAAGCCCGCCGAAGCGCCGGGCGAGTCTGGATCAAAAGCATCAAAACCTTTTGCGTCGCGAATGTTAAAAAGCGAATCAACCCCGCTCAGGATTTTCGGCGATTGAGAATTGTCTCGAAACAAAATCGACAAATCCGCCCTGGTAAGGTGAGCCGTTTCAACCGGCTCGCCATCGATTCCCACCGCCACGACGTTTCCGGCGACCACGCTGACGATGAAAGAAAAGAGAAACCGGTTCACTGGCGTCTCATAGG
>PLJQ01000430.1 GCA_003140275.1 Limisphaerales bacterium | reverse complement strand
GCGATCAATTCGTACTCGTGAAATATGAAACTTAAGGACAAGGTGGGGTTGGTTACCGGAGCGAGCCAAGGCATCGGCCGATCGATTGCTTTGCGGCTGGCAGCGGAAGGAATGGGTGTTGCCGTCCTGGCGCGAAACGAGGAAAAATTGCACGCGTTAGCCAAAGAGATCGAATCGCAGAATGGCCGCTGCTTGGTTTATCCCGCCGACTTAAGCCTCCCCTCCACTCCCGGTGAATTCGTGGCTGCGACAGTTCAGCATTTCGGTGAGATTGATCTGTTGGCCAACAACCCGAAACGACGAAACGCGGTGATTTCCTTACACTGACAGAAGATTGGGCCGAGGGATTCGCTCTGAAATTTTTTGGAACTGTGCGGCTTTGCCGCGCGGCATGGCCGCACTTGGTCGCCAGCCGGGGAAATATTGTGAACATTGCAGGAATTTCATTTTTTAACTGGTCGCGAATTCGTTTGCGGTCGGTTGCCAGCAAAGCCACGGGCGTGGCGAAAACGGGAGACATTAGGATGATGACTGTTTTTAGCTGTTCCGCGCCTTCAAGCCGGCTGGTTACCACTGTCATGGGCTTCCAAGTCCTTTTTAAACTTCTTCAACTGATCGGCCCGGGGCAGCTTGTTCGCCGCTTTCGCCTCTGCTTTCGGCGTCAACTCGGCGTCAGGCTCCATAACGGGGGTCGCCAAGGCCACTCCCTTGTCCGGCTCGGGTTTCGTGATGTAGTTCGTTTCGTTCATCAGCGTCTTCGGCTGTAGAAAAAGCCGCCACCGCCGAACAATAGCACCAGAACCACGATTATTAAGACTGTTTCAGTTGACATATATCTGAACTATAGGCTGGTCAATGACTTCGCGAAATGGGGTGTTCACCCCTTAAGCCGGTTGGAACAACGGACGCACCACCAGATCACCGGTGAGCCGATGAAATTTCTGACCTTGGCGGACTGGACCGGCATGGTTGAGACGGAATTGTTTGCGCAGACCTACAAAAGCTACGGACTGGCGACGGTTCGTTACCCCGTGCTTGAAGTCGAGGCGACGGTCGAACCGTTCGAGAACGGAAGAGGGTTTTCGTTGCGCGTCTTGCGGGCGGGGAAACCAAGAACCCGAAACGAGGTCACAATTTCCGCCGTCAAAAAAAAGACCACTACCGTATTGACCGGACGCGGAACAGCCCTGAACCTGAGTCCATGAGCACTGAAAGCTCCGATTCCAAATCAGAGTGGCTTCACAGTGCCTTCGACGAGTGGTTAGAGTGGCGGTGCGATGAAGGAGCGTGCGCAGCATGCCGTCGCAACGCGAACGGTCTTTTTGAGCCTGCCACCGAGCCGAAAATGCCCCCCGAGGACTGCACTTGCGAGGGTGGATGCCGTTGCCGATACGTCCTCGTGCCTCACCCTCCCAAAGACGAGGCGATCAAGCCGCCTGTCTAGCGCGGGCATCTGCCTCAGGGTGGCAGCCTGCTGAAAAAGTGGCGCCGTGGCAAGCAAGGGCTGACAAAAGAGTGCGATCTCCCAAGGAATCCGCCTATCCCACGAATCTCAAGGTAGGGCGAGTTCTCCGAACGCGCCGCCCTTCCGACCGAGTCCGTCCGCAAACGTGTCACCCGCTCCGCGTGCGGTTGGTTGCGGCGCACCCGGAGGTCGGCCACCCAACCTCTCGCATGGCCGCGTTGCCCGCTCCCAGATCCGCAGGTTTCTCCTCACATCGTCGGTTACGACCTTCCAGCTTCAGGCCGTTGAAAAACCGTCCAGACCGCCGTTGCCATCGACGAGCGGAAGCCTGGGTACAGAAAAACGGCTGGTCCCAAGGGACCAGCCGTTGCGCGAATAAGGGTCAACTCATTGATACTTGATCACTATGCTGGTGCCCACCTTTGTGACGTTCGTAATTGTGAGGCCACTGGACCAACTCAGCTTGTAAAACTGCCTCGCATCGGATAGAATCGGCACAGTCGCCGTGCTCGTTCCCGTGTTGACTGAAGCATCGAAGCGGAGCGAATACGGACCGCCCACTGCCGCCGAAGACAAGACCGCCGGGGTTGCAACGGCCGGGTAGAAGGCTTGGACCACGCCCGCCGGATTGGCCGGATCGTTAACACATGTGTCGGCACCCGTATTCGGATCGCGCGAGTAGAGGTGGAAATCGGCATAGCCTCCGCCTTCCTGCCAGACAGCACGCATGGGATACAACCCGTCCGCTTCGACTAAGAAATCGAAGCTTTGAGCAGGCAAACCAAACGCGCCCAAACTCGTGACCAGCACCGTTCCGCCATGGTCCGTGGTATTGGTACCCGAGGCAATTTGGAACGTGTCATCGCCAAAGCATGAGAAACGATGCGCTCCCGCTGTAAGATACAAATAGGCGAGGGATTCGACGGCGAAGTTGTCAACATTGTTGGCAAACCCAGAGCCCACCGGTGAGGCTATGTTATCCAGCCCGGGAACAAACGTCACTGGGGCCGCACCCGGCGAGTTCGGACCGGTCGGACCAACATTATCATCCCAGTTTATGATTGGCGAATTGGTTTGCCAAGTTTGGTAGGCGTCCCCAAGAGTAGGAGTAGGAAGCGCCAATTGTCCTTCCGCCGTGGCGATCGAATTGCCGCCAGCACTGACAGACGAATGCACCATGCGAGTGCTAATTCCCCGTGTGGTCAGAGCCCCAGCCAGACGGTTGGTGGCGCGCAGGAAGGGGTAGCTGTACGTATAACTGTTGGTGACACTGACCCCCTGGCTATCTTGGAAAATCACGACGTTCGTGATCGTCGCCGCAGCGGGCACTGAAAGAAGCGACCAACTCACAGTCATGCCGCCTGCGACGGGGGTGATGGTTAAGGGGGTAACATTAACCCCGTTCAGCGTTACCGCCGAGATGTTGGTCACCGCCGTATCCCGGTTGACAATGGTGGCATTCGGCCCTTCGGGTGCCCCACTGAACCTGGTTGTGCTGCCCGGGGCTGGGGACGCGGAACCCACTATCGGCCTCAAGACGCCCGGATCCGGAGTCGTAATAAACGCCATATAATTCACAATATTTACGCCGTCTTCCAGGTCAAAAGTCAGACGCAACGTCTCCACCCCGCCGGAAAAACGAATGATCACTGGATTTCCCAAGCCGTCAAGGAGCGGCACGGTGCGGTCGACCCCAATGCCAGTATCACCGGCAGCGTCACTTAATTGGGTAAAAGTTCCCACATTGGTAGTAAACTGAGTGGTGGTGGTAGGATCACCCCCCACTATGGCAAGAGTGGACTGCGCCTTCGTAGTTCCACCCGTCGATTCCCGAAGATAGACTTTGTAAGTTCCCGGAGGATAAGTGCGCGTATAGTTCGCCCAGTCACCGTTGTGCCCCGAGCTGGTATAGACCTCGTACTCGTTCGGATCACCGGCGCCTACGTATTTGGTGCGCGGTGGGGTGTTGTTGCCAATCTGCCAGATCTCATAGCCTTGTGGGGAGAATCCAAACCGGTAGGCGTCCGGTGGAGCTGGAGCGCCCGACTGGCCAGTATTCGTGTTGTGATAGTCGACGTCGGCCGTGTATGGCAGACCGCTGTACTGATTCACGCCACCATCGATGAAAAGACCACTGTCGTGATTGAAATCCTCGATTTCCACCGTCAGGTTGGTCTGCAAGAAGGTGTCGAACTCGTAGTGGAGCACATTGGAGGCCCCGACGTTGTCAACGCCCACGATGGTGCCATTATAGTAGGTGTTCGGCTGGAGGCCGTTGAACGCAAAAGTGCGGCTTGCGGCCGACCCAGTAGCCGGCGTGACGGTGACCCCTGGCGAGCCATTGGTGTACGCGATGCCGTTGAGGGTCAATGTTAGGCCATTCGTCGGCACGCTGATGTCATCAGTCGCCTTGAACGAGACTCCACCGGCAAAAGCGTAGAAGTTCGTACCATCGGGGGGGCTGATTAACGTGATATTCGGGGGCGTGTTGGCCAACGTCTTGTTCACCTCGGCGTTGTCCACAGTCATGGAAGCCCCCACACCGGTAGTTCCTCCGTGATAAACGCCCATCGCGAAAAATCCGTTGGCGTTTAGATAGACACCCGTGGTATCAAGATACATGAATTGGTGCAGCACGCGGTTCGGATCATTAACATCCACACTCAAGTCCTCCACCCGGCTTTCGATTCGGGCGCTGGTGCCTTCGCCCGTGATAGTTTGAATCAATCGAAGATTCGACCCAGGATAGGTGATGGCACCAGTATTTGCGGGTGTCTCCCACCAAGCAGAAATCGCCGCGCCCAAGAGGTCCCCACCTGGTTGGACAGCGATGTGGTACATATTAAGCTCAGAGGGGGCTACAGCATGCGGACTGTAGCCCAAAAAGAGATAATTATCAGCATCGCCACCCAAGGTCACCACGTCCAAGCGCTGTTCGAAGCGAGTACCATCAGTAATCGAATAGGTTTTGTCGGATTTATACGCTCCACTTGCATAGATGACGCCCGATTCTCCGTTCATTTGGAGCTGCCCACTGCCATTGTTAAAGTTTGTGGCAACGGCATCGAGGCCGACATTCACCCAGCCGTTATTAGGAAACGGGCCTGATGAAAAATTATCCAATACTTCTCTGATGGTATCGAACACTTGCAGGTTATCGAAGCTGACCGCGGTGGCGAACCCTGACGCATCGTTCAACGCTCCGAGCGCAATCTGACCCCCTTTAGTCCCAATCCCGAAGGCGTCGGGAGCGTTTGTAACGCTGTATTCAAACAAAATAGTGTCAGGAGCGCTTAGATTGGTGTAAACGGTGGACTTCACGATAACGTTGGCGGTGTTGGCAGGGTCAGGCGTCATGCGCATCACTAGAACCAAGCCAGCGGTTGGCAGGGGCGAGGCGAAGTTGGTGGTGAAAAGACTCGTCGCATTTAACCTGATTGTAGCGCTATTCCCCCCAACACTCACGCTATAACCATTGGTAAGCAGCCTGCCGGTGACTAAGGCGCTGGGGTTCGGTACCCAACCCAGTACCGCCTGCCCGTCGGTGGTATTGCCGTCCGTGTATATGCTGATGACCTGCACTTTGAACTCAAGGGTGTGCGTCAAGAAGTTCGTGAAGAGAGCATCTGCAGATACGCCGTTGACCTGCGTCTTCTTGATGGAGCTGACCTTGCCGGCACCGGCGGCGGGTGCGATGTTGAGCTGTCCCACCGGGTTGGTGGTTTGGAGAATACCGCCGTTTGCACTGATGCTATAGCCGGTGGCCAGGCTGGTCGCGCTAAAATCATCTATTACTTTCGCGTTGACCGAAAAGCCAGCCAGCAGGATGGCCGGGAATAAGTATTGGAACAGACGTGATATGGGGGCGCAGATTGCGATTTTCATAGGCAGTTATTCGGTACGGTTTTACGGGTTGCTTGTTGCTATATTCATAATCTCTCAAAAAATCTTGAGATGTCAAATTATTTTTTGGATTTTTTTTGGCGATGAAATCTCAAGTTTTTTCCTGATCCCAACCTCCGAAGCTTGGGGTTTTTCCGGTGGCAGAGTGATAACCCGGTTCTCAAAAAGAGCGGATCTCAAAAGTCGCTTTTCGGAATAAGTACGGAGGAGTGCCCCGGTCCTGTGAGTTTGTCTCACAACCTGCTGGTCGGAGGGACTCGTGTCACGAGTCCCTGGCTCTGCGGCCTTTTTGAAAGTTTGGGGGATGGTGTAACTCGTCCCTCCGCGCCCTGCCTTGCGGATCGTGGAAATAATGGCGTAAGGGGTCTTCGTGAAGTTTACCGCCTGCCGGGCAGGTGCAACACGACGCCCGATTTGCAGTGGATTTTTTGGCGGGTGCTGACTAGACTTTGCTCATGCCGGAAAAAAGCTTGCATGAAATTCCGCTGGCCTTGCGCCAGTATTTTGAAAAGGGCGCCATCGCGGTGCAACGCGAGAATTTCGATTATGCCATCGCCATCTTCAATGAGATTCTGGCGAAGGAACCGGCCTTTTTTGAGTGCCGCGAATTCCTGCGCGTGGCGCAGTTCAAGAAAATGGGCGGCGGCCCCGGTTTTTTCAAAAAAGTTTTCAGCAGCGCGAGTTCCTCGCCCATGGTTGCCAAAGGACAAATCGCGTTGCGCAACAATCCGCTCGAAGCCATCACCGTCGCCGAGCATATTCTCAACAACGACCCCCAGAATACCGCGGCCCACAAACTGTTGGCCGAGGCGGCGCTGGCGGCGGATTTGCCCCGCACGGCGATCTTCTCACTGGAAATTCTGCTGAAGCATGCGCCGAAGGACAAAGGATTGCGCATCCAATTGGCCAGGGCTTTGGGACGGGGTGGTGACGCGACACGAGCCGAAGGGATTTTCGCCGAAGTTTTACGCGATTATCCCAATGACAGCGAAGTGGCGATGGAATTGAAAAATCTCTCCGCGCGCAAAACCCTGGATGAAGGCGGCTACGAATCGCTGGCCGGCGGTCAGGGTTCGTATCGCGACATCTTGAAAAACAAAGCGGAGGCGGTTTCGCTGGAACAGGAAAAGCGCGAGGTCAAATCGGACGATGTCGCCGGGCGATTGATCCAGGAATACGAGGCGCGGTTGCCGAACGAACCCAATAATTTGAAGCTGCTACGTTCGCTTGCGGAGTTATACTCGCAAAAGAAGGATTTTGACCGGGCGCTGAGTTATTACGAGAAGATCAAAAAGTCCGGGGCGGGCAGTGATTCGTCGCTGGAACGCGCCATGGCCGACACGACCGTGAAAAAATACGATCATGCGTTGGCGCAGCTCGATCCCCAAGCCCCGGATCATGCGGAGACATCCGCGCAAATTCAATCGGAACGACAGGCGTTTCAGATTGCCGAATGTCAACAGCGCGCGGAGAAATACCCAACCGATCTGCAGATTCGTTTCGAGCTGGGGCAGCTTTACTTTCAAGCCGGTAAAATCAGTGAAGCCATTCAGGAATTGCAAAAGGCGCAGGCCAATCCCCATCGCCGCCTCCAGGCCATGGGCTACCTGGGCCAATGTTTCGCGCGCCGCGGCATGAACGACATGGCCGCCCGCACGCTGCAAAATGCCATCAAGGAAAAGACCGCCTTCGATGCTGAAAAGAAGGAATTGATCTACACGCTTGCCGGCGTGCTGGAACGCATGAACAACAAGCCTGAGGCGTTCGAGCAACTGAAGCTCATTTACGAAGTGGACAGCGGCTACAAGGATGTGGGGCCGCGCGTGGAAGCATATTACGCGGGCCAGTAAAGAACAAAGCCAACAAAGCCGGATTTAACCACGCCCGCTGGTTAGTAACGATTCATCGCGTAGAAGAGACAAGCCACCACGGCGGATACGATGATTCCCGCGACGATCGACCAACGCAAAATCACGCGGCGTTTCCGGAGCAAATTGCGCCCGCCCTGTCCCGGCAGCAGGTAGTAGCGGTTTTTTTCTTTATCTTTTTTCGACCAAAACATGACAATCGACCTGACGGCTTTGCGTTTCACCGCACATCGGAAACGTGGTGAGCATGTTTCCACTCGCCAACTCAGGCGAGATTTATTGTCCAAAACATTCAACAAGAAAAGTGGAGCGGGTGAAGGGAATCGAACCCTCGTTTCCGTCCACCGTTTACAAGTCGATATTACCCGTTGATTATCAAAGGAAGTCGATTTTATCAAACAGCTTTTCTTGTATATTTCATTCTCACTTTTATTCTCACCGGTATGGCGAGCATCGTAAAGCGGGAAAAATCCCGATATTGGACCGCGTGTTTTACCAACCGCGACGGTCGGCAGTTGAAGCGTTCGACCAAAACGACCGAGCGGAATCAAGCCATGCAAATTGCCATTGAATTGGAGCGCGTCGAACATAAGGCCGGCAGGGCGACATGACCTCGACGCAATTGCGCAAAGTTCTCAATGATGTATCCGAGAAAGTCACCGGTGATACGTTGCTCGCCCCGTCCGTGGCCGCCTTCACCAACGAGTGGTTGGACGGGATTGCGGCCCGCAATGCGCCCGCCACTCACGAGCGCTATAAGAATGCCATCAAATTGTTCATCGCAGGCTTGAAGGACAAGGCGCAGAAACCCATTACGGCCATCACTTCCCGGGATGTGGAACTGTTTTTGAACTGGCGGCTAAGCACGGGGGTTGCTCCCCGGACGGCCATTGTCGATATGAAGATTTTGAACGGGGCTTTTCGTCGCGCGGAAAAATACGGCATCCTCCTCAAAAATCCAGTGGCGGCGGTGCAACTTCCCAAATCGGTAAGCTCCGAACGGGAGGTCTTCACCAACGAGGATGTTGAAAAATTACTGGCGGCCGCTCCCTCGCTGGAATGGCAGACGCTGATTCTGCTGGGCTACTTCATCGGCGCGCGGCTGGGTGATTGCGTCCAGATGAAATGGGACAACGTAAATCCCGATGACGGAACGATTGTTTACCACCAAAAGAAGACCGGTAAAAAAGTGGTTGTGCCCATGCACTACCACATCATTGAACATCTTAAGTTTCGATCGGCCTTCGGAACTGCCGGCTTGCTGTGTCCGAAACTCGCGAACAAAGGCTCGGGCGGCAAGCACGGGTTGTCGGAAGGGTTCAACCGCATCGTCAAGAAGGCCGGGATTGATCCGATGACGGTCAAAGGCAAGGGCATTCGGAATTTCACCCGGCGCTCCTTTCACTCGCTGCGGCACAGTTTCAATTCCGCGCTGGCCAATGCCGGCGTGACGGAAGAAGTCCGCATGAAACTGACCGGTCATACTTCCAAGGATATGAACGCGCGCTATACCCATCTGCAAGTAGCAACCCTAAAAAATGCGATGACCGCGCTTCCTTTGTTCGGATCGAAATCAGAAGCGCCGAAATAAAACCTCAGCGAACGTATTGGCCCACATTCAGGCAAGCCGGCCAACGAGTTGCCCGGCCATCCTTGACCGCGCCTTCAACGGAGGATTGTGAACTGACAAGCGAGCTGGTATCGTGGATGATTTCCGCGATGAACATCCAGCAGGCGACCCGGCAGTATGAAACGTGGCTGGCGGGTCGGGGCATGATGGGCGATGTCCGGTTAGCTTCTCGTGCGGAATCCGCCCATGATATAGATGATAAGGCATATCACCAAAATCAGGCCAATCCCACCGCCGCCGACGAAAGGACCTCCAAAGTAGAACCCGCCGCCGCCGAACAAAAGAAGTAAAACAAGTAAAACAAGTATTAGATTCATAACCACAAAATAACACACCGCTGTAAGGTTTCTATGGGGTATTCACCCCACATGGTATGAACAAGGGCGGCTGGCGGCACACGCGGGGGCGGCGGCAGACTTCTGGGCCTTCTTCGAGTGCAGTCCAACGCCGAACCATCAATTTTCGGCCTGTAAAAGTAACAGAATGCGTTAGGGAAGCGCTGATTTAATCGGGGTTAGTAATTTTGCCCGAACTTTTGATTTCTGGATGTCGTGCAGGATGCCGCAGGAATGATTTTGATTTCAATGGAAGATGATTTGGATGGTTGAAATCGGGTCGGATTTCCTGAGCACTCATTAAATCAGCGCTTCCCTAGGCTCGGAGCCTCCGGCTCTGTCGGAGGTCGCTGACTCTTGTTTAGGCACCGGTTGACACTTGTGCGTTCAGCGTCTTCTGCTGAAGAAGAAGCCGCCGCCGCCGAACAATAGCACCACAACCAGGATGATGAGAATAGTTTCGATAGACATATTTGAACTGTCGGGCCTGCAATGACTTCGCACAATGGGGGGGTTCACCCCAGAGGCCTGCTCAAAATATGGCGGCATGTTGGGCGTCGGCTCTCGCAGAATGGCAGCCCGGACCGTGCTGGGTTAGAAGAGATCACGCAGGGACCCTCGGATCAGGCCAGGACTTCGCCAGCGGGGACGGCGGCACTCGCCGGGGTGAGCAGTTGCAGCACCTCGTCCTTCGTGAGCGTCTCCCGGTCGAGCAACGCTCTGGCGAGCTTCTCGGTATTCTCTCTGTGCGTCTGGATGAGTTCATGGGCCCGGCGATCCGCGGTTTCGAGCAGGCGGTTGATCTCGGCTTCGGCGTCGCGCTGTTCGGGCTCGTAGTAGAGTTTCTCGCCCATGCCCCATTCGTGAATCATCTTGCGGGCGATCTTGCGCGCGACATCGAGGTCGCCGGCCGCGCCGTTGGTGGTGGCGTCGTAAAAAGTCCTTTCGGCCGCCCGCCCGCCCATCAGCACGAGCAATTCTTCGAGCAGGAACTGCTTGCTTTGGAGGTGCTGGTCTTCGTCGGGCAAAAGGGTGGTGGCGCCCAGCGCCTGGCCGCGCGGCACGATGCTGACTTTGTAAAGCGGCGGCAACAGCGGCGTTTGCAGATGAATGATGGTGTGGCCCGCCTCATGGTGCGCCACCATCTCGCGCTCCTTTTGGTTCAGGACCATTGATTTGCGTTCCTGGCCGTAGCGGACTTTGTCGCGCGCCGCCTCGAGGCCGGTCTGCGAGATCTGCGTGGCGTTCTGCAAAGCGGAAAAGATGGCGGCTTCATTGAGGAGGTTCGCGAGGTCCGCGCCGGACATGCCGGGAGTGGTTTGCGCAATCACGTCCAAAGCCTTCTGTTCGTCGGCGATCGGTTTGCCGGCGGCATGGGCCTGCAAAATGGCGCGCCGGCCCTTCATGTCCGGATAAGGCACATAGACTTTGCGGTCGAAACGTCCGGGCCGCAGCAGCGCTTCATCCAAGTCTTCGGGCCGGTTGGTGGCGGCGATTACTACAATGCCCTGGCTGCTGTCGAAACCGTCCATCGCGGCGAGCAAGGCGTTGATTGTCTGCTGATGCTCGCCGTGCGTGTCGAACTTGCGGCTCTTGCCGACCGAATCAATTTCATCAATGAAAATGATCGCCGGTTTATTTTTGGCTGCCTGCCGGAAGAGTTGGCGCACGCGTTTGGCGCCGACGCCGACGAAGACTTCGGTGAAATCACTGCCATGCACGCTGAAGAAATGGGCGTTGGCCTCACAGGCAATCGCCTTGGCCAGCATCGTTTTGCCCGTGCCCGGCGGGCCGATCAGCAGGACGCCTTTGGGCAGCCTGCCGCCAAGGCGCTCATACTTCTTTGGGTCGCGCAGGAAATCCACCACCTCGGACACTTCGCCTTTGGCTTCTTCGATACCGGCCACGTCGTTGAAACTGACGGTCGGCCGCTCCGTGACGCAGGCATGTTTCCCGCGACCAATGTTGCGTTGATACACCATCACGCCGATAACCACGCCGAGGATCAGCAGGTTGGAAAGGACCATGACCCATTGGCCGCGGATGCCCTGGTCGGGGATTTCGACTTTTGCCCAACTCTGGTCGAAGAGGGCTTTTATCTGGGCCTCATCCAGGTGGGTTGTGAGAAAGACTCGCTCGGACTTGCCGGACAGCTTGTGTTTGCCTTCCAGATGGTAAATGCCGGCATAGGGCGTTGGCCGGACGCGGCCGTCCGTGAGGGCTTTTGCCTGGACAATCTGGTCCAGCTCGGCGCGCGTGATCTCGCGCGATGGGGTCCGGGAATACCAGATGCCGAGGAGGGTCAGGCTGGTCACAAGCAAAGCAGACCCGACCACCAGTTTGGTGTTTTTCAAGAATTTCACGCGTATGGAGTGAGTGTCGCCAGTTGGCTGGCCAGCAGCACCAGCAACGCAATCGACAAAATGACATTCGAACCCTTCATGCTGACAACATCGCATGCCGGATTTAATTCTAAATGGGAACGGGACTGATTCTGGCGTCATTGTTGGGACGACACGGAAGAGAACGGACTGATATAGAAGAGGTGCGTGGTCTGATTCGGATTTATTAACTATGACTTCGGACTGCCTTTGGTGCGCCAGCCGTTTTGCGACGAAAGAGGCGTTGGGTTCACAAGCGGACGTCGGACATCCCGACCGCAGGGCGTTTTGAGCGGGCGAACGTGCGGCCCACGGAATAAACCGGACTTACGAGTCAAGGTTCAGTTGGATAATTCAGAATTGTCCGCTGCCTTCGATTGGACTAGGGTTGGATCATGATCGCACTGATCGAACAACAAAAAGAGAGCATCGCGGACTTGTGCCAGCGGCACGAAGTGCGGCGGCTGGATCTTTTTGGTTCGGCGGCGCGGGGGGATTTTCAGTCGGAACGGAGCGACCTGGACTTTGTGGTGCAATTCACGCGGACAGGTTACGCCGGTTAGGCGGATGCGTTTTTGAATTTTGCGGAAGCCTTGGAGCGGCTGCTCGGTCGCAAGGTGGATTTGCTGACGGAACGGATGATTCGCAATCCGTATTTTCGCGCCACCGTGGAGGCAACCCGCCAGATCGTCTATGAAAAATGAGGCGCGGAAACGGTTGAAAGATATTGCGGATGCCTGCGCGGCGGTGGGACGTTTTAGTGCCGGCAAGGACTTCGCTGTTTATCAGGACGATGAGATGTTGCGCGCGGCGGTTGAGCGCAAGCTGGAAATCATCGGCGAGGCATTTACGAAGTTGAATTGGGGATCGTCGATGCGTTGAAGAAAGTGCAGCCAGCTATTGTCGTTACGCGTGAGTTTCCAGCGGAACCTGAAGTATATCACATTGAGGCCCAGCAAGAGCTCCCGGGCAGCCTGCTATCCGCGGGTGGGCGGCGCATGTGTGTGATGGTCGTGGGGCAGTCGCAGGATGACGAAACACAAATTATTTTCAAAGTGCTGGAATATAAAACCCAGCACAAGGTGGCCGTTCAAGGGTTGCTAAACTTCACGGACAATGTAGCCAGCACTCCGGTTCATCCGACCCGAATCGGCAAGCTGACCGACAAAATGGAAGCGCAGCTTAAAGAAGGAGTGAGCATCATTACGGAATGCATCCAGCGCGCGATTGGGCAGGCGGCGGCGGGTGAACCAACGGTTCCGAAATGAGCGTGTGGCGCGGGCGCGCAGGTTACCGTTTGACAAGTGTATCAATTTTGATACATTAGGATGCAGATGAAGGCTGAACGTCCGCTCAAGGTGGTCTTTTTCCAGACTGAGGCGGGCAATGAGCCGGTGCGGGAATGGCTTAAAGCGTTGCCGAAACCGGATCGCATGACCCTCGGCGCGGATATTCTGACGGTGCAGTATGCGCGGCCGGTGGGGAAGCCGTTGGTTGACAATTTGGGCGACGGCATTTGGGAGGTCCGGTCGCGAATCGGCAACCGGATGGCGCGGACGCTGTTTGCGGTGGTGGATGAGGAAATTGTCCTGCTTCATGGCTTCATCAAGAAGCAGCAGAAGACGCCAGCGGATGAACTGGATCTGGCGAAGAAACGTAAAAAA
>PLJQ01000452.1 GCA_003140275.1 Limisphaerales bacterium | reverse complement strand
TTAACACCGTTGCTACGGCAGGCCGGGAGACCCGCCGCTACTATTTAAACCGGCTCTAACACCCGCCCGGTCGAATTTCACCCCGCTAAAGCAGGGTGTTAATGAGATTCCCTCCGCGAGCTGTGCTCATTTCCACAACCAATCCCATACGAAAGAGACTTTACTATTATGAAACCGAACAAATCCGTGACTTTGATTATTGCCCTGGCCGTACTGGTGTTTGATCTGGGAACGCACGCCGCGCCACAGACCGCTCGTCAATGACACTGGCGGCGTCGAGGACATCGTCCACCTTGTCGGCGAGGTCGAGGAGGACGTTGGTGTCAACGGCCAGGCGCGAGGGCTTCACGACCGTAAAGCAATTCGGCGGCGCGCTGGCGCAGACGTTGGCGCTGCGCGTTGGTGAGTTTGTTCATCAGTGGACGATGCTTCTCCACCGTGAGCGTGCCGGGGGTTTTCTTTTCAACGATTTTCTTCGTGGCCTTCACGTTCTGTTTATGCACTTTGCGCGGGTAAAAGTCAAATCAGCGTCACGCCGCCCCCTGATCCTGCTTACGTAAACGGGTCAAAGGTATCGTGCTTTGTTTCAGCCTTTGCGCCGATGGAGGTATCGAACCGGCACCAAAGTCTCCACTGCTTGCCGGCTTGCTTCAACGGCGCTCCGACATCAACTCAACGGCGCGAAGAGCACCTCCAGGTCTTCCGCAGTCAGTTTGAGGCTGTCGCGGCGTTCTTCATTCAGCAGGCCCTCGACGAGTTCGCGTTTGCGGGCCTGCATCGCGACGATTTTTTCCTCGACCGTGCCGACGGTCATCAGCTTGTACACGAAAACTTTTTTATCCTGGCCGATGCGGTGGGCCCGGTCGGTGGCCTGGGTTTCGACGGCGGGGTTCCACCAGGGGTCGTAATGAATCACCGTGTCGGCGGCGGTGAGGTTGAGTCCGGTGCCGCCCGCTTTGAGGCTGATGAGGAACAACGGCACTTCGCCCTTTTGAAATTGCTCGACCGGCATCGCGCGGTCGCGCGTCTGGCCGGTGAGCAGCACATATTGAATTTTCTTTTTTGCCAGCTCCGCCTCGATGATCGCGAGCATGCTGGTGAACTGGGAGAAGAGGAGGATGCGCCGGCCTTCCTCGAGCATTTCGGGCAGCAAATCCATCAACAACTCCAGCTTGGCCGACTCCTGGACTTTCTGCGCGCTGGGCAGCTTGAGCAATTGCGGGTGACAGCAGATTTGCCGAAGTTTCAACAGCGCATCGAGAATGATGATGTGGGCGCGCGAAAGGCCCTTGCGGTCCACCTCGGCCTTGACGCGCTCGTGCATGGCGAGGCGGACGCTTTCGTAAAGGTCGCGTTGCGCGCCGCCGAGTTCGACGTTCTGCAAAATTTCGGTCTTGGGCGGCAACTCTTTGACGACCTCCTCCTTGCGCCGGCGCAGGATGAATGGCGCGACGCGGTGGGCCAGCAGCTTGCGGCGTTCGTCGCTCCTGCCTTTCTCGATCGGGCGGCGGAACGCCGAGTTGAACCGGAGTTCGTCACCGAGAAAACCGGGCAGCAGAAAGTGAAAGAGCGACCAGAGTTCGCCGAGGTGGTTTTCCATCGGCGTGCCGGTGAGACAGAGGTGATGGCGCGCTTTCAACCGGTAGGCCACCTGGGCAAAAGTTGTCTTTGGGTTCTTGATGAACTGCGCTTCGTCGAGGATGACGCAGTGGAATTCGTGTTCGAGCAGCACGGCTTGGTCGCGTGGCAGCAACGGGTAGGAAGTAATGACCAGGTCGTGGCTGGCAATGTGGTCGAAACGTTGCTTGCGTTCCAGCCCGTGCAACACCAGCACGCGTAGCGCGGGCGCGAAGCGTTCGGTTTCCTGCCGCCAGTTGGTCATCAGGCTGGTGGGCGCGACGACGAGGCTGGGCCGGTCCATGCGGCCGCTTTCTTTCTCAGTGAGCAGATGGGCGAGGGCCTGTACGGTTTTGCCGAGGCCCATGTCGTCCGCGAGGATGCCGGCCAGGCTGTATTCGCGAAGGAATTGCAGCCAGTTCAGGCCTTCCTGCTGGTAGGGACGCAAGGTGGCGCGGAGGTTGGGTGAAGGGGCGACGGGTTGGATGCCCTCGAAGCTCCGCAGCCGGCGGCTCAGGGCGCTCAACTCCGCGTTGCCGAGCCAGCGCCAGCCCGTTTCACCGGCGATTTCGGCGGCGCGAAGTTTATTGAGGCGGAGATGACCGCGCGCATTCAGCGCGTTCGGATCGAGCAACTCGAGCAACACGCCGAGCATCTGGCGCGCGCGAAGGGCGGGGAATGGAAGCGTCCGCCCATCGGGCAGCGGCACGGGAATGACGCCGTCCGCCGGCATTTGCGCCAGGACCTCATGGCTCAAGGTTTGCGGACTGGTCTGGAGGAGTTTGACCAGGACGGGCAGCAGGTTGACTTTGTGGCCGTCGATCAGCACACCGAGTTCGACGCCGAACCAGTCGTTGCCGGTTTCGGTCTCCGCATCGCCGTACCAAGCCTCCGGTTCGGCCAGCCGAAAACGAAAGCTGTCCTCCATCTCGATCCGCCAGCCGGCCGACTGAAGTTTGGGCAGGACGTTTTGCACGAACGGGAACCACTTGTTTGCATCGATGAGCACCAGTTCGCGCGCGAACTTGCCGAGGTTGAGGTCGAGAAGAACTTCGTCGGCGGACGTAAATTCAGCCTCGAACATCCGGTTTAGCGCCTTGCGCTCGGCGCGAAGATCACGCCGCACGCGATGCAACCGGCCATCGGCAAAATGTTCCAGCCGGTCACCCGGTTGATCCAGCGGGATGCGCGCTCCGGTGTAGTCGAAATCCAGATGCGCGAAGTTGACTTCCTGCTCCACCGGCGATTTCTGCGACCAGCCGTAGCCGTAGTAAGATCGCTTGAGCCGGGCGGAGTAGAGCCGCAGACACGGCACGGGTTTGATTCCGGCAGCCTCTTCAATTTCGACCTTGACCGGCAGGGGCAGGCCGAGGCCGCCAAAACGCGGCGCCAGTTCGGTCGCGACAAGCCACGCTTCGCCCGGTTCAATGACCGGCGAGGACAACCACACTTGCGCCACCGCCGGCGCCACCGGAATGTCCAGCGGGCCGCAGGTGGCGGCGGTTTCATCCACGTACCAGGGCGGCGACATCGGTAGAATGTCCGTGGCCGGCGGTGCGGCCTTGAATGCGGGAGACTGGCGGCCGCGCGGGTCGGCGACCCAGGCCGGTGTGGCCGGTCGCGCCGCGCCGAGCGTCAAAGGCGGATGTTGTTTGCCGCTGCCCCGCCAATGACAACGGCCCGTGGCAAGAATCTCTTTCAGCACCCCGGCGCCCTGCGCGCCTTCGAGGAAGAGTTCGTACGTATTGAATGTGCCCTGGGCGAGCATCAGTCTGCGCACCAGTTCAACATCCAGGGGTTGCACGAAGCGCGCGGGCGGCTGGGTGTAGAGCACATTGCTGAACTGATAACTCTGCGGTTGCCCCCAACCCCCGGTCTTGAGCCGGCGTGCCACGGCCAGTTCAACTTTCAACCGGCCTTGATGCGGCTTCAACACGTAAACGATCCGCTCTGGAACATCACTCCTGGATGCCAGCCGGTCCGCGTCACCGGCGCCGGCTGCGGCGGCGACCTGATCCAGACGGAGCAGCCACGAGTCCCATCGGTGATCAAGCCGGGGTGCGGGCGCGATGGCCGAAGGCAGCGCGGGCGGGAACTGGCCGCCGAGGAAATCGGCCTGATAGACCGGCGCGAACCACTGCTCCGGCCCTTCCAACACATGCAGCAGCACGGCGGCGACGTGTTTGCAATTCAGTTCCATCGGACAGGAACAAGACCCGTCGATTTCCCAGTCGCCCTCGTTCTCCGCGATTTTGACCTCCGCCTGATACGGCGTCGGGCGCGAACCGCGCACGTCCGCCGTGATCAACCACCCCTGGCCGGGCGCGCCGGCGACCGTGCAGCCCAACACCCGCCGCTGCATTTGATACGCGCGGCCTTTCGCCACTGTGCCGGCGTCCAATTGTGCATGCATCGCGGCGCGAAGTATTTTGCCGTCCAGTTGCGACATCGGATGGGATTCTGGCGGCGATTTCGCGCCTGTCAAAAGAATCATTGGCGCGGGCGCCGGCCGGGGACTGGTTGGGGCCGAAAATCATCAGTTGACGAATCTTCCTCGTCCTCGTGCTGGATTTGCCCCGATTTCGAGGACGATGACCCCGGCGGGCAAAGAATCCTTGTTGCGCAGCCGCGGTTCAGGTTTCCTCTGGTGTTGTCACCCATGAAAAAATGTCTGATTCGTTCGTGGTTCATTGCGCCGGGCGTTATTCGCCATTGCCAACGTCGTCATGTTCAGTGCGCGATTTTGGGTTTGGCGCTCTTAGGGGGTCTGTTTGCTGGAATTGGGAGCTTCCGCGCTGCCGCTGCGGATCAGGCGCAGTGGGGCCAGGCCTGGTCGCGCAACATGGTGTCGCGGGAGAGAGGTCTGCCGGATTCGTTTGACACAAAAACCGGCGGGAACATCAAGTGGTCTGCTCGACTCGGCACCGAGACACATTCCACGCCGGTCGTCGCGGGTGGACGCGTGTTCATCGGTACGAACAACGGTGAGCCGCGCGACCCGAAGCATCAGGGCGACCGCGGGGTGTTGATGTGCTTTGACGAAAAGACGGGGAGATTTCTCTGGCAACTCGTCGTGCCGAAGCGCGAGGAAGACCCCTACTTCGACTGGCCCAAGAGCGGCATTTCCTCGCCGGTCACGGTCGAGGGCGATCGCGTCTATCTCGTCAGCAATCGTGGCGAGGTGATGTGTCTCACTGCGCGCGGCCTGGCCAGCGGCAACGACGGCCCGTTCCGCGACGAAGCCGCGCACATGACGCCGCCCGCAAATTCCGGTGCGCCCCCCAAACCGGTGGCTGGCGCGGAGATAAATCCCCAACCGCTGTTGCCTCCAGCCGATGGAAAACTGCTCAGTCCAGGTCCACTCGACGCCGACATCCTCTGGATTTTTGATCTGGTATCCGGCGCCGGCATCTGGCCGCACGACAGCGCGCACAGTTCGATTCTCATCCACGGCGACTATCTCTACGTCAACACCGGCACCGGGGTCGATAACACCCACAAGCGCATCCGCGCGCCCGATGCGCCGAGCCTGGTCGTGATCGACAAACGTACCGGCCGGCTGGTCGCGCGTGACGACGAACACATTGCGCCCGATATTTTTCACTGCACCTGGTCCTCGCCATCGCTCGGGGAAGTGAACGGTCGCCCGCTGATTTTCTTCTGCGGCGGCAACGGCGTTGTTTACGCGTTTGAGATTTTTGAAAACTCCTCTCCCCGTCGGACGGGGAGAGGGCACGGAGAGGGGAGCATTTCAACCTTAAAAAAAGTCTGGCAATTCAAATTTGATCCGACGTCGCCCACGGGAGACGTTCACCCATTTCTCAGCAACCGCCGCGAAGGTCCGAGCAACATTTACGGCCTGCCCGTCTTTCAGCGCAACCGCCTTTACGTGGCCGGTGGCGGCGATCTTTTTTGGGGCAAGACCGAAGCGTGGCTGAAGTGCATCGACCCGGCCAAAAGCGGCGACATCACGACCAACGGTTTGGTCTGGTCGTATCCGCTGCAAAAACACGTCATGTCCACGCCGGCGGTGCACGACGGCCTGGTGTTCATCGCCGACTGCGGACGCATGGTGCATTGTGTGGAGGCGGACACCGGCAAGCCTCATTGGACGCACGAGATCAAAGGTGAAGTGTGGGCCTCGCCGCTCGTGGCGGATGGCAAGGTTTACCTCGGCACGCGGAGCGGTGAATTCTGGGTGTTTGCCGCGAGCAAGGAAAAGAAAATTCTCAGCACAACCGAGCTTGGCGACCCCATCAGCGCCACGGCCACCGCCGCCAACGGCGTCCTCTATGTCGCAACGATGACCCACCTCTACGCGATCCAGAAAGGCGCGGGATTGAAATGAATTACGGAAAGCACCTATGCTCAGAAATTCCTGGCAGCGCGGGCGTCTCGCCTGTATTCGGCGGCGACTCGCCGAACACTTTTCTCTCTCAACCCTCAACCAACAACGCTCAACCATTTCTAACCGCTGATGAACGCAGATTGACGCTGATTATTTTCCCGCGCCCACTCGCCGCAGCATGCGAGCCGGGTTTGATGCGGCCTTTGCAAGGGTTAAAGAGCTGGTGGCAGATTTTTGGGCCGACGAGAAATTTCATCTGTCCCCGTTTTGGCTTTCAACTTCCGTTATGGACAAGCCCGGGGCCGTCGGGGAGCATCCAACGCAATCGCCCTTATACCTATGAACGAACAAAATCCAGAAACCGCGCCGGTTGAATCAACTCCGTTGCCCATGCCTCGCAAGGACCGTTCGGCGGGGCTGCTCATCTTCGGCATTCTGACGATATTGCTCGGATGTCTGGCCGGGCTGTTCGTCCCCTTGATGTTAATCGGGCAGGCGGCGTCTGCCAAAGCCACAGGTGCGCCAGTCCCCGTTTCGGCCATCCTGCCTGCCGTGTTGATCTATGGCGTTTTGGCGGTGGCGTTGGTGTGGCTGGGAATTGGCTCCATCATGGCCCGGCGCTGGGCAAGGGCGCTGTTGCTCATCTTTTCCTGGAGCTGGCTTGTCATGGGACTGTTCGTTTTAGGTTTCATGGCTTTCTTAATGCCGAAAATGCTGGCGAACTTGTCCTCCAGCGGAACGGCCAGCCAGCCGGCGCTGCCTCCGGCAGCGATCACCGGGATGATGATCGGCATGTTCCTGGTCTTCGGCGTCATGTTTGTGATTTTGCCGGCGGCTTGGACGTTTTTCTATAACAGCCGGCATGTGAAGGCCACGTGTGAAAGGCGCGACCCCATTACACGTTGGACCGATGCCTGTCCGTTACCAGTGCTGGCCTTTTGTTTGTGGCTGTTGTTTACAGTGCCGATGATGGTGATCATTCCCATTGCGGGTCATGGCGTGATGCCCTTTTTTGGAATGTTTCTCACGGGTGCGCCGGGCACGTTGTTCTGTCTGGCCATCGCCGCCATCTGGAGTTATACCGCCTGGTCATTGTATAAACTCGAGCAGCTGGGTTGGTGGCTGATCTTGATCGCTTTGTGTGTGTTTATGGCGTCTGCCCTCCTGACGTATGCGCGGCATGATATGATCGAAATGTATCAACTGATGGGCTATCCCGAGGCGCAAATCGAACAGATAAAAAAGTCCGGCTTGCTGGTTGGGAACCGCATGACGTGGCTGATGGCGTTTCTCATGTTGCCGTTCCTGGGCTATCTCCTGGTCATCAAAAAATTTCTCCGCAGCAAATCGTAAAAGGCACGGCCATTTTAGTCGGCCAATGTCCCGGGTGACCGGCGGGCATTCGCCAACCCATTCCGTCGGCACGATGCCCCATCTTTACTCAGTGCAGCAGAAAGGCGTGAGACCGAAATGAACCGCCAATGAAGGCTGATTCACACACATAAAAGACACTGTGAATAAGTTCTACAAAATTGTTCCTGCCTTACCTTTGTGCGTATGACAGACTTTATCCGAACCAAAGAGAACAATGTGGATTCAGCTTACGTCACCTCCAGAGGGCGGTTGGTTGTCCTCTTGCGCATCCGCCGCAAGTTCGGCATCAAGCCCGGCACGCGCGTCAATTTTGTGGAAGAGGGCCACCGTATCATCTTCCAGCCCGTCACCCGCGAATACATCAGCAGCTTTCGCGGCATCTTCAAGCAGAAGCCCGGCGAAAAAACCGTCGTGCAGGAACTGCTGGATGAACGACGCGCCGAACGCGACTGGGAAGACCGCTGAACCCACGCCCCTCTCAACCTGGCTGATAGTCCATTGACCTTAGAGAACTAGACTCATCGTCCATTGTTCTTTTGTCCGTTTCGGCTTGGACTATCAGTCATGCCGAAACGCGATTCAATCCTCGCTGCTCTTGGGCTGAACGTCCGCAAACGCCGGGAAGCCCGTGGGTTGACTCAGGAGAAACTGGCCGAGCGCGCCAACCTTGATCCCACTTACATCAGTGGGATTGAGCGTGGGTTGCGTAACCCCGGTATCAAAAACGTTGCCCGCATCGCCAAAGCCCTCGGCCTCAGCACGGCGGAACTTTGCAAAGGAGTGGACGCGTGAAGCCAGCGCGTTCCGTCCGGCGGAAAATCCGGGCATTGGATTTGTTCAGCGGTGCCGGCGGCAGCAGTTGGGGAGCACGCGCAGCCGGAGTTGAAATCGTTGCTGCTTTTGATCTGTGGCCGCTGGCTGGCGAAACCCATAAAGTCAATTTCCCAAAAGCTGAGTTCATCAACAGCCGACTTGAGGATTTCAAGGTTGAGGATTTGAAAAAGAAGTTTGGCAAGATTCATCTCATCCTCGCCTCCCCGGAATGCACGAACCACAGTCCGGCGAAAGGCAACAAACCGCGCTGCGAGGTAAGCAAGAACACCGCGTTCCAAGTCGTGCGCTTTGCGAAGACATTCAAGTCGCGTTGGATCGTCATCGAGAACGTTGTCAGCATGAGGCGATGGAGCCGCTACGCAGAATTCAAGACCGCGCTGGAAACGCTCGGTTACAAACTGCGTGAACAGGTGCTCAACGCCGCAGACTTTGGCGTGCCCCAATCTCGTCGCCGATTATTCCTGCTGGCCGACCGAAAAAGACAGCCCACGACAATAGTTCTGAGCAAACGCATCGTGAAGAAGGTGGCAGACATCGTGGATTTGAACGGAGCATATCGCTGGACACCTCTGCGCGCACCAAAACGCGCGACGGCTACACTCCAAAGAGCAGATCGCGGCATTGCAGCGATGGGTGCGAACAAACCCTTTCTCCTCGTTTACTACGGCTCGGACGGCGCCGGTGGTTGGCAACGATTGAACCGTCCGCTACGAACAGTCACGACTGTGGATCGGTTCGCCCTTGTGAAACCCGATGAGCAAAACGGCCATGTGATGCGGATGCTACAGGTGCCCGAACTCCAGGCCGCGATGGGAATGCCGCTCAAGATGAAATTCGAAGCAGGTACGCGCCGTGACCGAATCAAAATGATTGGCAACGCGGTTTGCCCACCAGTGATGCGGCGCGTGGTCGAAGGCTTAATCCACAGTCCATTAAAATAGGTATGGCTACCCCACCGGCAGATTTAGGCACGGCGCTTCGTCCGCGCGCCCGACTGATCCGCACCTTGGGAGAGGAACTGATTAGCAACGAAGTCGTGGCTGTCATCGAACTCGTAAAGAATGCGTATGATGCTGACGCGACTCATGTGCTCATTCGATTCACTGGTCCGTTGGTGCCGGGCAAAGGCTGCATTGAGGTGATAGATAACGGTCACGGGATGGAGTTAAAAACTGTTCAAACCGTTTGGATGGAGCCTGCAACCGCATCGAAGCGAGGCAAGGTGCGGCGCACAGATAAATTCAAACGGCGCTTTCTCGGCGAGAAAGGAATTGGCCGGTTCGCTTCATCCCGATTGGCAAATGAATTGGAAGTGATTTCCCGCAAGAAAGGCGCGGCAAAAGAGGTGTATGGAATTTTCGACTGGCGGCAATTTGACGACGAAAAAAAGTATCTCGACGAGATTCTAATTCTTTGGGAGGAACGCGCGCCAGTCGAGATCAAGCCGGGAGGTGCGCTCGATCTCTTGTGGGGGAACAATGACGAGCTACCAACTGCACGTGCGAGAGAGAGCGGAACGCTTCTCCGCATGACAAGCCTCAAGCAAAAGTGGGAAGCTCAACATTTTGATGACCTGCGGCGCGCTCTTGCTCGTCTCGTCTCACCAAAGTTCACGAAGAAAAAGGAAGAGGACAAAGACCCCGGATTTGAAGTGGAATTGGCTTTGCCGACGAGTTTTCCGGAATTCAGCAGTAAAGTTGAACAACCACCGATCCTGAAACATCCTCACTACGTCGTCAGAGGCTCTGTCAATACGGATGGCTCCTTCAATATCAGCTACGAGATTTTGGCTGAAGGGATCGACAAGCCGTTGAAAGGCCAGTTTGTCCGGGTAAAGGATGCAAAAGGAAGATTTGAGCTTCGCGACATCAAAGCCACGGGATCCAAGAAGGAAGACGAGCCAACAGAGACGAGACCAACCGAATGTGGCCCGCTCGATCTGGAATTGCGCGTATGGGATCGAGACGAACTCGGCAATGTCGTGCAAAAGACCCACTCGACGATCCAAGATATTCGCCGTGACCTCGATGCCGTGGCAGGTATCAACATCTACCGCGACGGCTTTCGGGTGCTTCCCTACGGTGAGCCTCAAGATGATTGGCTGCGGTTGGATTTGCGCCGTGTGCAAAATCCCACGCTCCGCCTGTCGAACAACCAGATTTACGGAGTCGTTCACATTTCCGCCGATGCCAACCCGAAACTGCGAGACCAATCGAATCGCGAAGGATTGGATGAAAATCAAGCCGTTCAAGACTTGCGCGACGTGATGACGGAAGTTTTGAGTCGGCTTGAAACGTTGCGATACGCCGCGCGGCCAAGAGCGACAAGCAAGAGCGGAAAACCGGTCGGCGGATTGTTTGCTGGCTTCGATTTGAAACCGCTCGCGGATTATGTCGCGAAGCAGCTTCCGCAGGACAAACAAGCCAAGGAACTCGTCGAGAAGACCGAGCAGATTTTTGGCGGTCAACTAAAGGAAATTCAAACAGTTCTTGGCAGGTATCAACGACTGGCGACGCTCGGTCAGCTTATCGACCACGTTCTTCACGAAGGCCGACAACCAATCGCTTCGATCAACAGTGAAGCGGCACTCGGCTTGGAAGATGTTCAGCGCGCAGAAAGACTCGGAGGTGACTTTGTAGCGAAAGCAGCGGGACGATTCACGGTCATCCGGAAGCAAGGCGATGTATTGTCCATTGCCTTCAGAAGAATGGAGCCATTCGGCGGCAGGCGCCGTGGTCGTCCATCGCAACTTTATCTTGAAGAAATCATTCGGGACGCCTTTGGTATTTTCGCTGATGACATTGCGCGCCTCAACGTAAAAACGAGGTTGCCACGCACTCAAACACTCGTGCGCGTCGATCCTGCTGAGATGCAAGAGGTCATCATCAACCTGTTGCAGAATAGCCTTTACTGGCTAGAGCAAGTGAATGAGTCCAAGCGAGAAGTAGAGGTGAGCGTTGAGCGCAAGGGGCCGGATCATGTTGATATTCTCTTTTCAGATAGTGGTCCCGGAGTGTCCCCGGAAAATCGCGAACTGATTTTTGAACCATATTTCTCAACCAAGCCTGAAGGCGTCGGCTTGGGGCTTTCCATCGTTGGGGAAATAATTAGCGACTACTACGAAGGTTCGCTTGAACTGCTTAAGAACGGTCCACTTAAAGGTGCGAACTTTCTGATTACCCTGACGAAGCGGGTATGAGCAACGGACAAGCTGGCATAAAATGGAGATTTCTCATCGTTGAGGATAAGGAAGACAAAGTTCGTCAGCTTCAGGAAATTGCGCCGGCCTGCGTAGTGGCCCCCGACGAGGTTGAGGTAGAAGTCTGCTCCACATTTAACAAGGCCACAGCGCGTTTGAGAACGGAACGCTTTGACCTTCTGATTCTCGACCTGAAGGACGATAGCGATACCACATTGGAAGGAGACTCAAACCCAGCCGGACTGGCGATTTTTGAGGAGTTGAAAAAGACCCGCTTTGTTCCAGTCGTCTTCTATACGGCGCTTGCGCACAAAGTCCGTTCCGAACAGACCAGCTTTGTTCGTGTCGTCGAAAAAACTGAAGACGTAACCAGGGTCAAGGAAGAGGTGCTGCGAATATTTGCAACCAAGCTGCCAACTCTGACTAGCAGCCTGTCGGACTTA
>PLJQ01000108.1 GCA_003140275.1 Limisphaerales bacterium | reverse complement strand
CGCTGGGAAGCGATTGACGAACTGATTGCCAACCTCGTCGCCACCGGCAAGATCCAGGCCGCCGACAGCGACGCCATCACCGCCGCCGTCAAGAAACGCGAGACTTCCATGTCCACCGGCATCGGGTTCGGCATCGGCATCCCGCATGCCTCGACGGATTTGATTTACGAGGTCGTCGGCGCGCTGGGCCGCTCCGCCAAGGGCGTCAACTTCGACGCGCTCGACAATCAGCCGGTGAAGCTCGTCATGCTTTTCCTCGTCCCGCAGGGACAATTCCAGAAGCATCTCCACACGCTCGCGAATATCGCCAAGCTCCTGCACAAGGCCGAATTCCGAGAAGTCCTCGAAAAGGCGCCCAACGCCGACGCTATGCTCGCCGCCATCCGCGAATTTGGGAAAAAATGATTCCGCTGTCGTAGGAGACGACGTGATAGTCCCGTTTCCGTTTTAGCCTCGTTACCTCGTCTCCTACAAGTGATGTTTGTGAACCGATTCTATGTTGACTGCTGAAACTCGCGCGCGGGATTTTCCCGGGCTGGAAAAGCTGACTTACTTGAACACCGCCGCCGAAGGCATTCCGCCGACCTGCGTCCGCGAAGCCTTGCAGAGCTATTGGCTCGACAAACTCCAGGGCATGAAAGGGCGTGACGCACACTTCGCGCGATTGGAGGAATGTCGCGAGATTGCCGCGCACCTGATCCATCGCCTTCCCTCCGAAGTTTCCTTCTGCTCCAGCAGCGCCGAAGCCTACAATCTGCTGGCCACGGCTCTGAATTTGCAGCCTCAGGACGAAGTGATTGTAAATGACCTGGATTTTCCCTCTGGCGCGACGCCGTGGCTATCGAAAGGTTGCCCGGTAAAAGTCTGGCAGTCGCGCAACGGCGCGCTCGTCGCCGAAGACTTGCTGCCGTTGCTGAATGAACGCACCCGCCTCGCGCAAACTTCCCTGGTGAGCTTTGTCAACGGACATCGCCTCGACTGGGCCGTGTTCCGCGACGCGGTGCGAAGTGGCGCGCCGCGCGCGGTGATTTCTGTCGATGTTACCCAGGCGTTGGGGCGCGTGGTTCTGGATTGTTACGACGCGGATTGCCTTATTTCGAGCACGCACAAGTGGGTGCTCGGCATCCACGGCGGTTGCATCGTCGGCATTCCGCAAACCCGCGCCGACCAACTCACCACGCGGGCTGGAGGCTGGTTTCATTTGTTAAATGCGTTCGAAGCGGATCGCTTCGAGCGGGTCGCACCCAAGCAAGGCGCGCTCAGCTTTTCGGTCGGCATGCCGAACTTCGCGGCGATTTACGCTTTGAACGCCGCGCTTCGTTACGTGAACGCGGTCGGCGTTGAAAACATCGCCCGGCACGCCGACCCGCTGGTGCAGACACTTCAGCAAGGCTTGCTTGATCTGGGCGTGACACCGATGGCACCGCCGCAACGCTCTGGTTCCGGCATTGTGGCAGTTGTTCATCCGCAGAATGCCGCGATCCATGCCGGGTTGGAGCGCGCCAACATCCACGTCATGCACAGCGCGGGTCGGCTCCGCATGTCGCTTCATGGCTACAACACGGCTCAAGACGTGGCTCAGTTTCTCGAGGCGCTGCGCAAGATACTCCGCTCGTGATGAAACTCGCCGATGCTCATTTGCATCTTTTTCGACAAGGCTACGCCGAACGCAACGGCCCGGCGTGGGCGAATCCCCACGAACTAAAGCTCTACGATACGTTTCGCCGGTTGCACAACATCGAATGCGGGTTGGTGATCGGATACGAGGGGCTGCCCAGATTTCGCGGCAACAATCGCGACCTCGCTGCCTGGTCGAAAAAATATTCCTGGATTACTCCGCTGTCGTATTTGCCTGTCACCACTCCACCGTCCCTTAAGCTTTTGGAGGCACGGTTTCGGCAGGGCTTTGCCGGCCTTGCGCTTTATGTCATGACGGCCCGAGAGGCGGAAAATCTGAACCGCTGGCTGATGTCTTCGTTTCAATTGCTCAATCGACATCGGCAGATTATCAGCCTCAATGCGCGACCGGAAGCGCTGGTACAGCTCGCGCCCTTCCTGGCGAAGCTGGATCGATGTGCGATCCTGATCAGCCATTTGGGATTGCCCGGTCGCTATGCGGCGGCGCCGTCCATGCGTGAGGCGAGGAAGATTTTGCAGCCACTCCGGTCCCTGGCGAAGCTGCCGCACGTCGGCGTAAAACTTTCCGGCCTGTATGCCATCAGCCAGCCGTCGCACGATTACCCGCACCGCAGCTCCCATCCCTTTCTTTTGCAACTCTACGATGATTTTGGACCCAAACGTCTGTATTGGGGCTCCGACTTCAGCCCCGCCCTGGAGCACGTCTCCTTTCCGCAAACCATTGACGCCCTCTTTCAGCTCGGCTGGTCCCCAAGCGATCTTCGGGGCATCATGCACGACAACCTAACGCGCGTGATTCGCGGCAGCCGTTCGGGCAACGGCCATCTTTCCAGCGAGGACTCTTGCAACAATTCCTCTCACAATTCCCAACCCTGGCGATATTCATAGTGGAGAAAGCGATTCCCGTCCGGGTCATTGGTCACGGTGACTCTCCCACTGTCCCGGTGAAATGTATCGCCGCCATCCAAAACAAACCGCTCAACCTATTCCAACATCTCCTTGGCGAAAAAAATGTCCGGTGGCAGACGCAGTTGGCAAGCTTTGCTTATTTCGGGCGACCGGATGCGCGGCCGACAGGTAGTCGCTTTTTGAATGACGTCTCCCGGAGTCTTTGCCAGCCGATAAATCTGTGACAGCACTGTGTTGAAAATTGTTTTGTAACAAATGATGATTTGATAGACGGCGTACACTGTCAGGCCCGTCACCAGTGCGACACCCAACCAGGAGCCTGCCTTGCGGACCTGCTCAGAGTAAGGACAGCCGATGACCACGACGAATGTCCCTCCTATTAGTACAAATCCGGACAACTGCGCGAACCCGCTCACCAGTTTTGATTTCATGCCTTGAAGCATCATGCAGTATTGCGGGGCACGATTATTGCCAACCCGCTGAAAGGGTAAAAGCGCCTCTTGTTTTTGATGGTTGTTTGTTTGCAGCGGCTTCCTTTACGTCGGAGGAGAATTCTTCCGACGCTTACCCTTGCGCGCTTGTTCCGGTGTTTTGCTTGCTGGCACTGGTGTTGTTAGGCATTTTATGGTTTCTTGACCGCGTTTAAGCTACACGCTGGGCTGGCCGTTTTCTATAAGGTGTACCCCCCATGGCACCTGCACTTGTTACTCACAAACGAATGAAGCTCCAAGTTCAGTCCGGCCCTGGAACACGTTTCCTTTCCGCAAACCATCGACGCTCGCTTTCAGTTCGGCTGGTCCGGCAGTGAGCTGAGGAAAAGCCTTCACCGATAACTTATGACGAGTGAATTTCGCCATCCGTATGGGCAGTGCCCATCCTTCTGGCGCGGACTCTCGCGGCAGTTCCGCTCACAATTCCCAACCCTTGCGATATTCATAGTGGAGAAAGCGATTCGCGTCCGGGTCATTCGTCACGGTGAGTTTCCCACTGTCCCAGTGAAGCGTGTCCCCGCCGTTGCGCACGCAAACCACTCCGAGCAGCACCGCTTCCGTCAACGGACCGGCGAAGTCGAAATTCGAACGGGTCGGCGATCCGGTGCGGCAGGCCAGCAACCACTCCTTGTGATGGCCCACGGAACGGAGCAGCGTTTTCGGCGGTCGCTGGTAATTCTTGTTGTGCGATTCCGGGATCAGGCGCGGGCTTTCTCCGCCCCAGCCGCCGACGAGCATTTTGCCTTTCTCGCCGACGAAGAAGATGATGCCGTCCTCGCGATTCAACTCACGACCGTCTTCGAGTTCCTCGGGGCGTGGCGGCATCACGCCACCGTCATACCAGTGCAACTTCACAGGCGGTAGGTCACCGCGCGCGGAGAACTCATAATGGACGACGTTCGCCAGCGGTACAGTCTCCGGAAACAACGGTGTGGAACTGGCTTGAACACTTGTGGGCGCGCCCAGCTTCGATGCCGAAAATACCGGTGCGAGATTGTGGATGCCCATGTCACCCAGCCCGCCCGAACCGAAATCCCACCAGCCGCGCCATTTGAAGGGCACGTAGGCGGGATGATACGGGCGCATCGGTGCCGGCCCCAACCATAAATCCCAATCCAACGTGGCCGGCACAGGCGGCGTGTTGCTTGGTCGCTCAATACCCTGCGGCCACCAGAATGGCAGCTTGCCAATGTGAGTCGGCCGGTCGGACCACACATGCACCTCGCGCACCGGCCCGATGGCGCCGTCGGCGAGCCATTCGTTGATGAACCGGTTGCCCTCGAAAGCCATTCCTTGGTTGCCCATCTGCGTGGCCACTTTTGCCTCCCGCGCCGCGAGCGTCAGCGCGCGCGCCTCCTTCACGGTGCGGGTGAACGGCTTCTCACAATAAACGTGTCGTCCGAGCTTGATCGCCATCATGCTCGCCGGAGCATGGTTGTGGTCCGGTATGCCCACTGCGACTGCGTCCAGAGATTTCTCGGTCTCAAGCAACTTGCGATAATCCCGGTAACGTTTCGCCGCGGGGAATTTTGTGCCCGCACGGTTCAGGTTGTTCTCATCCACGTCGCAGAGCGCGACGACGTTCACATCTTCGATGCCGGTGATTTCGTGCATATTGTCGCCACCGCGACCGGCGACGCCGATGAAGGCGATGTTCAGTTTTTCGTTTGCTGACAAACGCCGGGGCGCACCGGACGCGCGGCCCGGTCGCAACAGAAGATTTGCCGCCGCAATTGCGGAGGCGGCCTTGGTTGAAGTGGCCAGAAAACTGCGGCGCATAATGAAAGAAGGCTCGGTTGACATGACCGAAGGGTTCCAAAGAAAACGGAATCTTGCAAATCATGGCCGCAGGATGGGTAAGGGATTGGGTCGGTTCAGGATTGAGGAAAAATGTCTTTTCGTTTGAATAAAGCGGAGTTTTCAGTATGGTTTCAGCATGACAGCGACCGCAGTCATTGAAGAAATCAAACACTTGCCTCCCGCCGAGCAATCGCGAGTCATCCAATTTGCCATGGAACTGGCGCGCACTCGCCGGCTGGCCGGAGACGAACTTGCAACTCTTGCGCAGCGAATGGTTGAATCCGACGACCCTGCCGAAGTTGAAAAACTGAAATCCGCCCTGACGCACGGCTTTTACGGCAATTGAGCCATGCCTCGCATTCAGCGCAGCCATCTTCCCCGGCCTCTGTTTGCGCATTTGCTTGACCGAATCAAAACCCGGAACATTTCCGCCGAGCAACTTGGCTTGCTGGCTGAGTGGCTCGACACAAAACCCGAAGTGCCGGACGGCGAATGGTTCAAGAAATTTTCCGGCCTGACGGTTTGCGGCGAGGGCAAACTCATCAAAACCTTTTTGCAGCCCGGACAAGTTGCGACCGGCGAAGAAATGAATTAGTGCCGCCTGACAGCGGCGACAACTTCGCCTTGTTTGCCCGAGCAGGATCAAGGTAGTGTCCTCGCATGCCTATTGCCGTTTTCATGGAAACAAATCTGTCGGCTGAGGCAATTCATAGGTTCTGTCTTCAAGCCGCGGAAGTCAGCGGACTATCCTCAGAGGACTGGCGCGTGGAATACGCACCTGCCAGAAGCGACAGATGAACTCGCTTAGCCTCGCAATCGCGGGGCGAATCTGTCAAAATCGGGCGCCTCGCCTTGAACATGAATCGTCGAATAACTTTTCAGACGGCTGTTGCGATTGCCTTGCTGTTGCCTCTGACCGTGAGGGCAGGGGATTGGCCGCAGTTCCGTGGGCCGTACCGCGATAGTGTTTGGAACGAAACCGGCATTCTGCAAACTTTCCCGGCCGAGGGATTAAAGGTTCACTGGCGCGCGCCGGTGGGCGCGGGAAACTCCAGTCCCGTCGTGGCCGAGGGCCGCGTTTTCGTCACCGACACTGTAGCGGAGAAGCCCAAGGCTTGGGAGCGCGTTTACTGTTTTGATGAGAAAACCGGGAAAGCGCTCTGGACGTACTCCGATGAAGTGGATTGCCACCCGTCTTTCGACCCAAAGAATCCATCCGGCCCGTGTCCGACACCCATTGCCGAAGGCAGTCGCGTGTTCACTCTGGGAGCGACGGGCCATCTGTTGTGTCTCGATGCGCGCAAGGGCAGGGTGGTCTGGAAAAGGAATCTCGGCCAGGACTACGATTTGGAGCAGTTCCCGGAACTCACGGCCTGCCCGTTAATCGAAGGCGGCCTCCTGATCGTCCTTATCTGTGGCAAACCTGGCGCGTGCGTTGTCGCTTTCGACAAACACACAGGCAAGGAAGTCTGGCGCGCGCTTAATGATCCCTCACACGCTTTTAGCACACCCATCGTCATCAACGCCGGCGGGAAACGACAATTGATCGTGTGGACACCGAAGGCGGTGACTTCCTTGAATCCCGCCACGGGCCAGACCTGGTGGCGGGAGGAACTCGTGACTCGCGAAGACTACGCGGTGGCGACTCCGGTGCGCCTCGGCGACCGGCTGTTGATCAGCGGGCTGATGTTTCACCTCGATCGCCACAAACCGGCCGCATCCGTGCTCTGGCCGGAGACGAAGGCATTGTCGCTCCGGGTCCTAAGCCACACGTGCATGCCGATGATCTTGGGTGATTATGTGTTCGCCGGCAAAATGGGCGGCCGCTTTGTTTGCCTCGAAGCGCGCACCGGCAAACAAGTTTGGGAAACCGACAAAGTGACCCCTCTGGGAAATGGCGGGACGATTCATCTGACACCCAACGGTGATTCTGTCCTGATCTTCACCGACCAGGGAAACCTGATTCGCGCCCGGCTGGATGGGGCGGGTTATCATGAACTGAGCCGCGTCCACCTGATCGAGCCGGATTACCAATTTGGTGTCAGAAAGGTGGTCTTTGCCCCGCTCGCGTTCGCCAACCGGCATGTCTTTGCTCGAAACATTCACGAATTGATCTGCGCCTCGCTGGCGGCCAAGCCATGAGCGACCGGGGCGACTGGTTGAAGCGAACGCCAGCTTTTGAGTCAGCGAAGAAATTCCATCTGGACATGCCTGACCGGATCAGTTGTTGATTGGCTTCATGATTTTTGTTCTGAGCTTCGGAAGTTCAGGCCGCATGAGCAGAAGCGTGAGCCGGCTTGTCTTTCTTCTCTCATTGGCCATCCAGGTCCTCCTCTCAACAAGCGCTTCCGCACTCCCCAAGCGACTGATTCTGTTGGTTGATGGAGTTTCCTACCGTGACATGAAAGCGTTACAGGAAGGGATTACCTACAAAGACATCAAAGGGCGGCAATACCAGCGCCAGGGCTTTCATCAGGGGTACTTTCCGGTCAGCCGGCTTGTCTCGACGTTTCCATCGGCCAGCGACGTCGCGTGGACCGAGATTCTCGGCGATCGCCCGGTGCCCGGTTATCAGCGCACGTATTTCAGCGCGGCCGAGGATTCAGAGATTTTCAGGAACGGCGTCACCACGTCGATGGAGTACGAGAAACAGATGACCTGGCAGGTGGAGGGCGGTTTCCGTCGGGTGATGAGTTATGTCTCGCCGCTCCGGGCGTATAAATACGAGCTAGACGAGATGATCAAAAACTTTCTCAACAGCAGGAGTGAGGACGATAACTACTACGCCATGATTCGTTCGACGGACAGTGCCCAGCATTTGTCGGGTGATATCTTCGACATGCTTGGTACACTTGATGAAAAACTCCAGGAACTGCGCGCCCGCTGCAAAACACGTGAGGGCCGCGATCTCGAAATCCTGATTCTCTCGGATCATGGGAACAATCACGCTGGCGCCGGCAAGCGCGTCGCGGTTCGGAGTTTTCTAAAAAACGCCGGTTACCGGATCACCAAATCCATTCGCAATTCAAAGGACATTGTCCTTCCCACGGCGGGGATTGAGTCCTGGGTGGAACTTCATAATGCGCCCGGCGAAACAGAGAGACTCGTGCAACTACTCTCGCATCTGAAAGGCGTGGACGTAGTGACCGCCCAGGTTCCGGGTCAGGCCAATCGCTTCATCGTCGTAAATTCGGCTGGCGAACGGGCGATCATCGAGTGGAGTTCCGCAAAAAACTCTTTTCGATATTCAACCGAAACGGGCGACCCCATTAACTATCGTCCGGTTGTCGAAGCACTCGCCAAAAAAAGCCAGCTCGACGCCGACGGCTTCGCCACAGCCAATGCTTGGATGACTCAGACGATGGCCCATCGCTATCCGCTCGCGCTGGAACGAATTGTGCGGGGCCACACACGGGTCACACTCAATCCGGCGACCATTCTCATCAGTCTGAACAACGATTATGTTCACGCCGGATGGCTGATCCGAAGAGGCAGCGCGCTGGCGACATTCGGGGGCACTCATGGAGCGCTCGATGACCTCAACTCGAACGGAATATTGCTGAGCAGTTTTGTACCCACCAAGGACACTTCGACCAGCCGGGTCGCCGCGCTTTTTGACGGGTTTGAGGGGCTGCGTGATTATCGCGCGGAGGAAAATGGCGCCGAATGGGTCTCGCGAAAAGCCCAGGCCATGACCACTATCGTGCGAGAACCGCTCGATTGGTGTCACAGCGTGCTTCCGAGTGGCGAGCTTTTCTTGCGGATTTGGACACCGAGCTTTGCTCATCTCGGTCTCGAGTCACCAGTCGAGGTAATGGTTGAGAACGCGCAAAACTTCCTGCCTGCACAAGTTCGTCGGGGAGATCCCAAACCATTTGATTCGTCCGAACGGTACCTTACGCTCAAGCTTCCACTTTCTTTTCCGGACCGGTGCTCTTACGATAGAGTCTATGCGCTTCCTCCCGATCTGAGTTTGAAGCCGCAATCATCGTACCGGATTTCCGGGCGGATTCGCGATCAGAAGAAAGAGATCCAGATTTTCAAATTCACTTTCCGCACGGACAGCCGCGGCAGGCCGGCGGCGTACTGAGAAAATCGTGCGTATTGGCAGATTCGCCTTGAAAACAGATGAGCCGCGACCGTCAGCCTTCCCTTTCACAAGATTTAAACCTCACGGAGACCGTTTCCTGACTTCCGCTTCGCTGCGAGGATGAATTTCTACGAAGCCATCGCCGTCCCAAACCATTCTTCCGCGCATCCAAACAATTTCGCCCTCCCTGGGCCGATCCTTTTCAGACAGCTTCACCTCACAGAGACAAATCTCCGCCCGCAGATAACATTCATCGGTGAGCGGGATGTTTCTGCCATCGATTTGCAGCGTCTCCAATTTCACATCCACCGTGTAAAACTGATCGGTGGATTTTGCCGCTTGTTTCACCACGCCGGTGATTTCACTGTCGTAGCCCAAATCGCTCCAGCCAACGAAGCCCATGCGCTTGAATGGAGCGAAGAGGAAGCTGGTAGTGCGGGCAAACCCGCCAACTTTGCCATTCACGCTTTGCCTCAGGTGTTTTGCAATATCTTCGGGGCGGCTGATTTCTGGGACCTTACGGCCCACCCATTGATGGTTGGAAATCGCGGTGCAGGTGCAACCTGTGGTCAACGCAGCAACGATTACCAAGCACGGCATCGCTGGCATTAATTGCACGATGACCGCGCTAACGAATTTTTCTCTGCCAAGACAGTTTTTCAAGGAGACGCACGATAGCTTTCGAGCGAGCTTGTAACCTTTTTGAGAACGCGGTCAAAGCGAAAATGTACCGCAGCGGTTCGGACAATAAGAACCTTTGCACAGGAAGACTTGCGGGTGGATCCCCGCGCTCCTGGACGCAAGACTTGGGATTTCACGCTTGCCCGCGTCTTGACCGCTGGGCAGGATGCTCCAACTCATGAGCGCCATTAGGTTTTGCTGGTTTACCTTTCTGTGCTTCGTCACCTCTCTCGTCACCGCGCAAACTGACGGCGGAAAATTCGAGTCGGTCGGCATCCCGGTGCGCAAAGGTGGCTTGATGGGTTGCATCCTTGGACCGGACGGCAAAGGCGGCGAGGCACTCTATTTCAATTTCAACCAACTCAGCGGGCTGTTGTTTCTCGTCCAGGTGAATCCCGACACCGGTGAAGCGCGGCAGTTCAACGCGCCCGAAGGTCCGGGCGCTTGGGCGTTGATCAAAGGGCCGGACGAAAAAATCTATCTCGGTACCTGGGATGGCGCGCTGGTCCTGCGGTTCGATCCAAAGCAACCGGAGAAAGGACTCGTCGTCGTTGGCAAACCGTCGCCCACCGAGGATTACCTCTGGCAATATGACCTCGGCAAGGACGGCAAACTTTACGCCTGCACCTATCCGCAGGCGAAACTGGTGAGCTTCGATCCAAAAACCGACGTGATGGAAGATCTCGGTCGGATGCACCCCACCGAAATGTATGCGCGCAGTCTCGCGGTGGGACCGAGCGGCAAGGTCTATGTTGCCATCGGCACGGAGAAGGGCGACCTCGTCGCGTTTGATCCGGCGACGGGCAAGCATCACAGCCTCCTGCCCGACAAACTCCGCGCGCCGAGCGGTGCGACCGGCGTTTCCGTGTGGCGCGGTAGCGATGGCCAGGCTTACGCGCAGATCGGCGGCAAGCAGGCGCGCCTCAACGACGAAGATGTTGTGCTGGTCGAAAATGCTCCGGACAAGTCACCGATGAAACTCCGTGATGGACGCGAAGTCGTCGAGTTCGGACGCGGTACATTTTCTTTAAAAGATCCGCAAAGCGGCGAAGTGACCGCGCGCACCTTCAAATACGCCGGCGCGGGAGATCATATTTTTACGGTCGGCGTCGGGCCGAGCAATTGCGTTTACGGCAGCACGGCAATGCCATTGGAAGTTTTCCGCTACGACCCCGGTGCGAACCGCAGCGAACCGCTCGGTGCCATGCCGGGTGGCGAGGTTTACTCGATGTTGGAGGACCGGCACAAACTCTACTTTTGCTACTACGGCGGCTCGGTGATGAATCTTTACGATCCCGCCAAACCGTTCTGGAAGTTCGGCACCGGAGCCGATTGCAACCCGGTTTCCTTCGGCGGTGTTGGCGATGGCCACCTGCGTCCACGGGCGATGATTCGTGGTCCAGAAGACCTGATTTACATCGGCAGCGAACCGCCCTACGGCGAACTTGGCGGCGCGCTTGCTGTTTGGGATCCACAAAAAAACCAGACCATCGAGAACTACCGCAACCTCGTGACCAACCAGAGCATCGCCTCGCTCGCTTGGGAGCCCCGGAGCGGTCTTATCTTTGGTGGCAGCGGCAATTACGGCGGTGGCGGCACGCGCCCGAGCGAGCAGGAAGCGAAGTTTTTTGCATTTGATCCGAAACAAAAACACAAAGTGTTCGAAATGGCGCTGGTGCCGGGCGCAACGAAATATCCGGCCACCTTTGCGACGCAAGGCAAGGTATTCACGACGGTCGGCGACAAACTCTTCGAGTTTGATCCTCGTGCAATGAAGATTGTGAGAACGATCACGCTGCCCACAGGGCAACTGGATATTTCACTGGGGCGGCATCGGAACGGAAAACTGGTCGGATTGACGTCGAAAGGTGTTTACGTCCTTGACCCTGAGAAGGGTGAACTTGTTCATACCGGCGAGGCGCCAGTCAAGGTGAACTGCGGGACTGCGCTGGTGGATGATGCCGTTTATTTTGGATCGAAAGCCGAATTGTGGCGCTATTCGCTGCCGGCTTCTGTCGTCACCAAAACAGCACGCAAATCCGAATAAGTGGAGTTGAATTATGAAACTGGGAATTCGCTTTTTGGTCGCTGCCTTTCTGGTCGTAAGCAATTCGCTGCTGATCGCAGACGGCAGCGGGTCACAACTTGAAGCAGACGGCTGGAAAAGCGTCGCGCAGCGCGACGAAATCCAGCCTGCTTTCGTGTTCAAGAAAAATGGCGGACCAGACNNGAGCCGATAACCGCGAGGGTTTGGATGGCCACTGGGCCAAGCCGTTTCCGGTCGGGGGCGGTCAATACTACAGCTTCCGTGCGCTGCGGCGTCTCAAGAATGTAGCGTCGCCGCGGCGCAGCGCGCTGGTGCGCATCCTGTGGCGTGATGATCAAGGTCGCCCTGTGCATCACGACGAGCCGGGTGCCAAGAGTTACGCCCCGGGCGTGGCACCAGTTGCCGAACCGGAGTATCCGTCGGATCGCGGCACTGACTCCAAGGGCTGGACGGAAGTCTCCGATGTTTATCAAGCACCGTCGAAAGCGGCGCAGGCCATTGTCGAGTTGTATTTCCGCTGGGCACCGCGCGCGCAGGTGGAATGGAGCGAAGTTGCGTTGACCGAAACCGCCGCGCCGCCGTCACGAAAAGTCCGCTTGGCAACGGTGCATTACCTTCCCAAAGGCGGCAAGACAGCGATGGACAGTTGCCGGCAGTTCGCGCAATTCATCGAGGACGCAGCGCGACAAAAGGCCGACTTGGTCGTGTTGCCCGAGACACTCACGCAAACTGGCAACGGCCTTTCCTACGTTGACGCGGCGGAATCGATCCCCGGCCCATCGACGGAGTACTTTGGTGAACTGGCGCGGAAGCACGGTGTTCATCTGGTCGTTGGTCTCGTCGAACGCGAGAAACATCTCATCTACAACACGGGCGTGCTCATCGGGCCGGATGGCAAACTCATCGGCAAGTATCGCAAGGTCACGCTGCCGCGCACGGAGATCGAGGCAGGCGTCACGCCGGGCAACGAATACCCGGTATTCGACACGCGCTTCGGCAAGGTTGGCATCATGATCTGCTACGACGGATTCTTCCCGGAGCCAGCGCGCCAATTGAGCATTCGCGGCGCGGAGGTGATTGCGTTTCCGGTCGCCGGTTGCAACCCGATGCTCGTCGCGGCGCGCGCGTGTGAGAACCACGTGTTCCTCGTCAGCAGCACCTTCACCGATCTCAAGAGCAATTGGATGATCTCCGCGATTTACGACCGCGAGGGACAAGTCCTGGCCCAAGCGAAGGAATGGGGCAACGTGGTAGTGGCGGAGGTGGACTTGGGCAAGCGGCTTTATTGGTCGAGCCTGGGTGATTTCAAGGGTGAGAACCCGCGGCACCGGCCGGTCTGGCCGGGGGAATGAACAATCCGGAGGTCGATATCCGAAGATTGAAAGACCACCGAATGCCAAAATCCGAAACACTCCATTTACGCACGGCACATTCGGATTTCGAGCTTCAGTTCTCATTCGGATTTCGCTCATCGGATTCCGGACTTATCCTCGACAATTGATTGCATGGAAAGCCGGTTCGATATTTGGGATTTGCATTGCCACCTGTCCGGCGTGCCGGGGAACACTCCCGAAGCGCGCTTTGGCAAGCTGCTCGAATACGCCGACCGAATGAGCATCGCGCGGCTGTGCGTCTTCATGGGTATGGAGTGGAGTTACGATCCGTCGCCCGAGAAAATGAGGCAGGAGAACGACGAAGTGCTGCGGGCACTGCGCGACTTTCCCGATCGCGCGTTTGGCTTCGCCTATCTCAACCCCAAACATACGCAAGCCAGCCTCGATGAACTCAACCGCTGCGTCCGCGACGGCCCGATGGTCGGCGTGAAACTCTGGGTCGCGCAGCATTGCAACGTAGCGGAGCTTGACCCGATTATCAAACGCGCCACGGAATTGAAGGCCATCGTGTTTCAACACACCTGGCTTAAGATCACCGGCAACCTGCCCGGCGAATCCACGCCGATGGAACTGGCGGAACTTGCCGCGCGACATCCGCAAGCTACGAT
>PLJQ01000267.1 GCA_003140275.1 Limisphaerales bacterium | reverse complement strand
TATGACGTATTCAGGCTAGGCCCATAACCCTTTACTCAAAACGACCCTTTTCTCCATTTCGGAGTTCGGGCTTAGTGGACATAACGAATGGGTTCGAAAGAGAAACACCTATGGATCAACTCGCTCGGGATCACCGCAAAGGTTGTGATGAAGCTCTCAACCGGTACGCCGCCGAATTTTTCTTGAGCGCGGAAACTGGTCAAACAGATTGCGGTCGAACTATGGATCAGCGCCTGGAATATGCGGGATTGGAAAACCGCCCACAGCGCCCTCGCCTACCAATCCTCTGTAGTTTACTGGCATTGAATCAAGGCGTACATGATCAGATTACGATTTTGCGCGCGCGCCGATGGTCGTGATAGGAACTTGAGGGCGAAAACCCCCGCCGCGGCACTTTCCGAGCGCGCGGCCCGGGTGTAGGTGTGTGCAGGACCAATTCTGCCAAACTCAGGCCAGCACCTCCGCCAACGGTGCGTCACTGTCCACCAAATCGGAGAGTCCACTCCCATAAAATGGGACAAGACTTAGGAATTGATTCCTAAGCCTTGTTCTAAACGAATTTATCTTCGTGATTACTGCAACTTGTGGGCAAGTCCAACAGCGAAGTTACCACCAATCTGGCACACTGGCTGTGTCTGCACGTCAACAATAGTGTAGCTGCTGGCAAATGCCGCTTTGGTGTCCGATGGGCAATAGAGGTTGCCAACTGAGCCACCAGCCCCGCGCCCCAAGTATGGCTGGATGTTCGCCAAGGTCACCGCTGTGGCTGCGGCAGCGTGATTTTCGAGGGCAAATTGCTGTATGGCGCCGTCGATCTGACGCAGGTTGTTAATGCACGCATTCATCTGCGCCGTGGTGCGGGCTCTTACGAAGTTGGGAATGGCGATCGCGGCCAAAAGACCTATAATGGCCACCACGATCATAATTTCCACCAGCGTGAACCCCAATTTGCGGGACTTGTTGATTTTCATAATTAACTCTTACCTTTCTGTTTCGCGGCGTGAACAACGCAACAGGCGGATTATTTTATTAGTACTTCGGTTGTTCACTCATTGCCTGTTGCAACCGCGAACGATGAGATAGCAGCCCTAGTGCCAGAGGTAACCTTACACCAGAATAAGAAACTCAGCACCAAGCAAATACCAACCCCACGGCACTTTCGCCGCAAATCCAATAAATTCAAATAGTTTTTTACTACATTGTTAAAGTGTTTCTCATGGCACTGTCTGAATCGGATCGCGCGTGGCCCATTCCTAGACACGAACTCGATCGCAAATCTGTCGGCTTGTCGGCGACCGTTTGATTCCAATACTATTTGCACCATGGAAATCGCCCGTAATGCACATATTTATATCGCTGGCCATCGAGGTTTGGTCGGGAGCGCCATTTGGCGGGAATTGCAAAGGCTTGGATTTACGCAGATGGTCGGAAGATCGCGTGCGGAATTGAATTTGTTGGACGAGAAAGCGGTCGAGCAATTTTACGCTCGAGAAAAGCCGGAATACGTCTTCATCGCGGCTGCCAAAGTTGGCGGCATCGTCGCGAACAACCGACAGCCTGCAGCGTTTCTTTACGAAAACCTTCAAATTCAAAACCACTTGATCCACGGCGCTTACCGGGCCGGAGTACAAAAGCTCCTGTTCCTGGGCAGCTCCTGCATTTATCCAAAACTGGCGCCGCAACCGCTTAAGGAAGATTATCTGTTGTCCGGACCGCTCGAACCGACCAATCAATGGTACGCTGTCGCCAAGATCGCCGGCATCAAACTGTGCCAAGCTTACCGCCGCCAATACGGCTGTGATTTTATTTGCGCCATGCCCACCAATATGTATGGGCCAAACGACAATTATGACCTGCAAACTTCACATGTATTGCCAGCCTTGATTCGAAAATTCCATGAAGCGAAAGTAACCAACGCACCAACCATCACCTGCTGGGGAACGGGTGCTCCCTTTCGGGAATTTCTTTACGCCGATGATCTGGCGCAAGCCTGTCTTTTCCTGATGCAGAATTACAGTGATGAACAAATCATCAACGTGGGGTACGGCAGTGATGTGACCGTGCGCGAACTGGCTGAGACCGTAAAAGCAATTGTCGGTTTCAAAGGCGAAACTGTCTGGGACAAATCCAAGCCGGACGGAACGCCCCGCAAGTTGATGGATAGTTCGCGCCTCTTTGCCTTGGGTTGGAAACCGCGTATCGCCTTGGAGGCCGGTATTCGCCTGGCTTACGAGGATTTTCAGAGCAAATTCACGACGACCGCAAAATCACTGTGAGTCGGCGCACACAGACCCCGGAACAGACGGTCGCACGTTCAGTTATGAACCTCGATTTCGCCCTGCCGATGTTTCCGCAATAATTCGACATCCGCGTCCACCATCAATTTCGCCAAAGCCACAAACCTGGTTTTTGGCTCCCAGCCCAATTGCTTTTTGGCCTTGCCATAGTCGCCGATCAACAAATCCACCTCGGCCGGACGGAAATATCGCGGATCAATCTCCACACATTTTTTCCAGTCCAACTCCACGTGCTCAAAAGCCACATCCAAAAACTCTCGAATGGAATGGGTTTCGTTGGTGGCAATCACGTAATCATCCGGCTTCTCCAATTGTAACATCAACCACATGGCCTCGACGTATTCCTTGGCATACCCCCAATCCCGCTTCGCATCCAGGTTGCCGAGGAAAAGCTTGTCCTGAAGCCCGGCCTTGATATGCGCCACGGCACGGGTGATTTTGCGCGTGACAAAAGTTTCACCACGCCGGGGAGATTCGTGGTTGAACAATATCCCATTGCTTGCGTGCAAGCCGTAAGACTCGCGGTAGTTTACAGTTATCCAATAGGAATAAACCTTGGCGCAACCATAAGGACTGCGAGGATAAAATGGCGTCTGTTCCGTTTGTGGGATTTCCTGAACCTTCCCATACATCTCGCTGGAAGAGGCCTGGTAAAACCTCGGCTTAATTCCCGTCTCCCGAATCGCTTCCAGTAGTCGCACGGTGCCGGTAGCAGCAATGTCGGTGGTATATTCCGGGCTGTCGAAACTGACGCGCACATGGCTCTGCGCCGCGAGATTGTAAATCTCATCCGGTTGTATCTTCCCAATCAAACGGGCCAGCGCACTCGCATCACTCAAATCTCCATAATGCAAAAACAACCGGCTCTTTCCCAGGTGCGGGTCGGCGTAAATCGGATCCAGCCGTCCAGTATTAAAGGTGCTGGCACGGCGAATGATGCCATGAACCTCGTAATCCTTGGACAACAAAAGCTCTGCCAAATAGGAGCCATCCTGCCCGGTGATGCCAGTTATTAATGCTCGCTTTGCCATCGTCAGTTCTACGAGAGGCTCGGAAAATTTACGTCCCATAGCAAGCCAAGAAGTGCTACCGCGACTTCGAAACCTTCAACAAAGCCCTTGGTTAATCTTCAGTATCCATTCTGCATGGATCTCAAGTAATTAATCACGCCCTTGGGTGTGCTTCATCATAAGCGCGTTTCAATCGTTCAGTGGTCAGGTGCGTATAAACCTGAGTGGTGACCAGATGGGCGTGGCCGAGCAATTCCTGCACGCTACGCAAATCCGCGCCCGCATCCAGCAGGTGTGTTGCGTAGCTGTGACGTAATTTGTGAGGCGTTAACTTGGGGTCCAACCCCGCAATTTCCAGATACCGCTTCAACCGCAGTTGTACCAGGCGCGGATATAGCGGCGAACGCTTTTTCTGATCAACAACAAACACCGGCATCGCACCGGTCGGCGGGCGCGTAAGCTGACTGAAGTAATGCTGAATCGCTGTCAAGGCCGGCGCTCCGACGGGTACCAATCGCTCCTTCTTCCCTTTGCCCCGCACTCGGACACTTTGATTGTGCCAATCTATGTCCTGCGCCTGCAAGCCGCAAAGCTCGCTGATCCGCAACCCGCACGAATAAATTACTTCCAGAACCGCAACGTCCCGGTGATAAATACTGGCGTCCAAGTCGTCCTCCGACGCCTTTCGCCGGGCCGCTAATTCTTTCAACGGGGATTTCAACAAATCGACCATCTGCTGCGCGGTCAGGAACTGCGGCAACCGCTTGCCAATCTTAGGCAATGAAAGATTCTTGATGGGTAAACTTGTGAGCACGCCGTGCCGAACGAGAAATTTGTAGAACGAACGTAACGCGGAGAAACGGAGTTGAATGGCCGCACGGCCCAAATTGCTCCGGCCTAGAAAACGGAGATAACCGCGAAAATCATCCCGCTGCAAGGTCGCCCAATGCGGCAGTTGCTGGCGTTCCCGTTGATGCCAGCGGTGAAATTCAATTAGCGCCTGGCGATAATTCCGCTGGGTGTAAATTGACGCACCGCGATCCGTCGCCAGGTGGATAAGAAATTTTTTGGCCCATTCATCCACTGGGACGGCATCGGTTGGAGTGGATTCAGACATGGTGTCAAACGACTGCTGCCAGCGCGTATTTCGAGCGCAGGCTATTTGGCATCGCCCGAAGGTGATTCCTCGTCCCGGTGCGGGAAGTCGAAGGTCACTTTCCCATTTTCATCCATCACGAGATACGCCGGGAAAGGCCGGCCAGCTTTGGAAATAAATTCCTTCATCAAATCAGTCTTGTGATCTGCCAGCAACTTTGCGACCTGCGCACGGTCAATCGGCTGTTGCAAGATCACCTTCCCGGTCTTGAACTTGCAAGGCTTTTTGTCCGCCTGCGATTTCTCGCACACGTAATCCTGTTCGCTCTCAAAAACCTGGCCGCCACACTTTGGACATTTGCCGACGGGTTGCTGGCCGGTGAAATTCATTTTGATTGCCGGCGCGCGCGGCGGAACATCTTTTGCCACGCCCTTGCCAGCCTTGGGCGCACGCGGCTCGAACTCAAAACTCACCTTCCCATCTTTGGTTACGAGATATGCCTTGAACGGACGGCCTTTCTTCGAAATGAACTTGTCGAGCAAATCGGTTTTACCGTTCGCCAGCAACTTCAACATCTGCGCGCGGTCAATCGGTCGCTGCAAAATAATTTTGCCGGAGCGGAACGTGCAGGATTTAGCCGGGCCGGTGGCCTTCTCGCACAGATAGGCCATGGGTGTTTCAAATACGCGATGGCCGCACTGGGGGCATTTTCCCAACGGCTCCTGTCCGGTAAAATCCACTTCCGCAACCACGCCATCCACGCCCGCCTGCTCCTGGCCAAAATCAAACTCCGGGTTGAAATCCGTTGACATCTTGATGACCGCGGCGAACGGTCTCCCCATCTTGCTGCGAAAACCTTGCAGCGGCCCAACCACTTTTTTGCTGATGAGTTCCTCGACTTCGGAAATCTCAAGCTGCCGGCTCGCCACGATCTTCCAGAGCGCAAAATCGCATTTCTGGCACTGAAACTTTTTGTAGTTCTCGTGAATCTCGCCGCCGCATTTCGGACACGGCACATTGAGTTTGCCATAATCGCCCGGAACGGTGTCGCTGTCGTGTCGCTTGGCTTTGGCCACAATTTCTCGCGTCGCGTCGGCAATTTCCTTCATGAAGTCTTTGCGCTTCAATTTACCGCGCGACATGAGGCGCAACTTGAATTCCCAGTCCCCTGTCAATTCCGGCGAGACAAGCTCCGGGATATCGAGCCCGCGCAACAGCGTGATGAGCGAAAACGCTTTGGCCGTTGGTTGCAACTCGCGCCCATTTCGATGCACATATTTTTCCCAGATCAAACCCTCGATGATTTGCGCGCGGGTCGCAGGCGTACCGAGCCCCTTCTCGATCATCGCCTCGCGCAGTTCCTCGTCCTCAATCAATTTGCCCGCGCTTTCCATTGCGCCGAGCAACGTCGCTTCCGAGTAGCGCGGTGGCGGCTTCGTTTGGTTTGCCTCCACGTCGATTTTCTCCGCCGTCACCGTTTCGTTCGGCTGCACGGGCACAAGCGTCGGGGTGTCATCCGTTTGTGCCTCCTTGCCATAGACTGCCAGCCAGCCGGCGTTCACCATCACCTTGCCTTCGCTCTTGAACGGCTCGCTCTGGACACGCGTGATGCGCGTGGTTACCAGAAATTCCGCCGCCGGATAAAAAACCGCAAGGAAGCGTTTCGTCACCAGGTCGTAGAGTTTCTGTTCCGGCTCGCTCAAATGCTTCGGCGCGAGCGAAGTTGGAATGATCGCGAAGTGATCGGAAACTTTCGCGTTATTGAAGATGCGCTTGTTTGGACGCACCCAGCCGCCTTTTAAAATCTGCTCGGCGAATCCGCTGTAAGTCGTGCCCGCCAACACGACGAGCGTTGTCTTCACCGTTTCGAGGTAATCCTCCGGCAACGCGCGCGAGTCCGTACGGGGATAGGTCAGCACCTTATGTCGTTCGTAAAGCACTTGCGCCAAGCCCAGGGTATTCTTGGCGGAAAAACCAAACCGGCCATTCGCCTCGCGCTGCAAACTTGTCAAATCATAAAGCTGCGGCGAAAGTGACGTGGTCGGCTTGCTTTCCTCGGTGACGATGCCGGGCTTGCCGAGGCATTTGGTGCGAATCTCTTCGGCGAACTTAATGTCCCAAACACGCTCGGGTCTGAGCTGGTCATCCCCGTCTTTCTTGGAAAACTTTTCGTCGAACCAGCGCCCGGCGTATTCTCCCGCTTGCGCCACAAACGTGCCGTGAATTTCCCAATAGTCGCGCGGGATGAATTTTTTGATGCGTTCCTCGCGCTCGACCAAAATCGCGAGCGTCGGCGTCTGCACGCGACCCACCGTCGTGAGGTGAAAGCCGCCGGTCTTCGAGTTAAAGGCCGTCATCGCCCGTGTGCCGTTGATGCCAACGAGCCAGTCGGATTCGGAACGGCTGAACGCCGCATCCGCCAACGGCAGCAAGTCTTCATCCTCGCGCAGTCTGGCAAAGCCTTCGCGGATGGCACCGGGGGTCATGGATTGCAACCAGAGCCGCTTGATCGGCTGCCTGGCTTTCGTGAACTTGACGATGTTGCGGAATATGAGTTCGCCCTCGCGGCCCGCGTCACAAGCGTTGACCAGCGCGTCCACGTCTTTCCGTTTGATGAGCCTTGCGAGCACCTTGAGTCGCGATTCGTTTTTCTCAATGGGCCGCAGATCAAAATGCGACGGGATGACGGGCAGACATTTGAACGTCCACTTGCCGCGTGCCGCTTCGACGCCTTCGGGCGCGCACAATTCCAGCAGGTGACCGACGGCTGACGAGAGCACGAACTGATCGCTCTCATAGTAATCGTCCATCTTTTTGAACCCGCCCAGCACCTTGGCAATGTCGCCCGCAACGGACGGTTTCTCGGCAATAATCAACGCTTTGCCCATATAGCGAGAGGCTTTTACAGCCAGTTAGCGCACAAATGCAACAGGTTGTTTTTTGTCTTCTGGAAAACTCCTCCTACGAGGCATTGAATAGCGACGCAATTCGGCGATTTTACAACCTATAGACCGGCGACTATTTCCCCAAACAAAACTGGCTGAAGATCGAGTCGAGCAAATCTTCCGTCGTGGTCTTGCCGACGATTTCGCCCACGGCATTCACTGCGATTCGCAAATCCATTGCCGCCAGTTCAAGCGTGAGGTTGGCGCGGAGTGCGGCGATGGTTTGACGGATCGCCGATCGTGCGCGGTTCAGCGCGTCCTGATGGCGTGAGTTGATCATGACTTCCAACATCTCCATCCGGATTTCGCCGGCCCAAACCAAATCTTTGATGACGTCCTTCAGAGCCTCAATCCCCTGCCCCGTCGCACAAGACACTTCAACCACCGGCGAATCCGGAAAGTTTGGAGCGCGGACAGCCATGTCCGCGTGGTCCTTCGCGCCACCGAGACAACTCGCGGACACGACTGTCCGCGCCCCGAAACAAGTTCCCAAATCTTCGATGCGCAGTTTGATCGGCAAATCGGTTTTGTTACGGACTAGAATTCTTTTCTTTGTTGCAAATTCCGCCAAATATTTTTCATCCGCTGGTGTCAATGGCGCGGAAACGTCCAAAACATGCAAAATGACTTCGGCTTTGGCCAGCGATTCGCGACTGCGACGAATCCCTTCAAGCTCGATTTCATCCCCTACCTCGCGCAGACCGGCCGTATCCACAAACACCACGGGCACCCCGCGAATATTCGCGGTTTCTTCGATCGTGTCCCGCGTCGTTCCGGGAATCGGCGAGACAATTGCGCGGTCGCGGCCAAGCAGTTGGTTGAGCAAACTCGATTTTCCGGCGTTGGGCCGCCCGACAATCGCCGCACGGATGCCGCGCCGCAGGATTTGTCCCTCGTTGGCAGTGCGCAATAGTTCGTCCATGAAGGCGACGCCACGTTCCAGCCGATTGAGCAGTTGCTCTTTTGTGTCAGGCGATATGTCCTCGTCGGGAAAATCGATATGCGCCTCCACGTGCGCCAGAATCTTGATCATGTCGTCGCGAAGTTGATTGATCCTCTGAGAAAGTTTTCCGGCGAGCTGTTCAGTGGCCGCAGCGAGCGCGAGTTCGGTGCGGGAATGAATCAAATCGGCGACGGCTTCCGCCTGCGTCAAATCAATGCGACCGTTGAGAAATGCGCGCCGCGTGAACTCACCCGGCTCGGCCAACCGCACACCATTCTCCAGAACTGTGTCCAAAACCATTTTCGCGGGTAACAGTCCGCCATGGCAGAAAATCTCCACCACGTCCTCGCGTGTGAACGTGCGCGGCGCACGCATGACCGCGACCAATACTTCATCGACAGTCTGACCATGACGAACGATCTTGCCATATTGAATTGTGTGGGTTGGCGCGACGGATGGCCTCAGCGAGGATTTGCCGACGGGAACAAAGCTTTTGTCAGCCACGGCGAACGCTTGCAGGCCGGAAAGACGAATGACGGCCAGTCCGCCTTCACCGAGTGGCGTTGCGATGGCGGCTATGGTGTCGTCGTACATGAATTTAACTTTACCCGAACTCCGAAATGGAGAAAAGGGTCGTTTTGAGTAAAGGGTTATGGGCCTAGCCTGAATATTTCATAGGTCGATT
>PLJQ01000423.1 GCA_003140275.1 Limisphaerales bacterium | reverse complement strand
ATTCCGCAGTTGAACTGGGTGGTGGAGGTGTAGTATTTCATAACTGATCATTCGAGCGGGGTCGCAAGACCCCGGATTGAGTTGAATGGTTTAACGCGGGGAGTGCTTGTAACACTCCCCGCCCGTTGCCCCGATGCTAACAAAAACCAAACAGGGCTTTGAGGGGAGTATCAAGGTCGGTGCAGACAATGCCCGATGGCCGTCGCAGTTCCGCTTTCGCGGTTTATGTCATCGGCCCGGCATGGCTGACCTCTCACGATATGGCCACACGTGAAACGACCTTCGCTTCTAACATCATGATTACCAGCGCCGTCCCCGTGATCGCAGTTTCAGATTCCGCGAGATCCGAAGACTATTATTGCAGAATCTTGGGATTTCAGAAGATGTTCGCCTATCGACCCGATCCGAGCAAGGGTGACCCATGCTATCTCGGGGTCGCTCGGGATGGGGTGTGGCTTCATCTCCAGTCATTCAAGCGGGAGCGGGCGGGAATGACAGACGCATTTCTTTGGGTTAGCGACGTGGATCTGTTGCATGACGAGTTTTCCGCGCGAGGCGCGGCAGTCCAGCTACCACCGACCAATCAGACGTGGGGAACTCGTGAGACAGGGATTCGTGATCCCGACGGAAATGTGATTGTCTTTGCCACAAAGCGACCGGAAACAAATGCGGCCTTACAAAAGTGAACGCAGCGAACCCGCGACCACGTTGCAGTTGTATTGCAGACGCCACTGGCGCTGGGTCGCTGATTCGGAACGTTGGGCGTTTTCCAGTCGCCGCTTGAAATATGGCAATCGAATCCTGTAACGAAAGTTCCTCCAAAAAGTGGCCGATCCGACCGGCACCTGGTCATGGGCCGCGGCGGGAAGGGGACGGACGATTACGGCCAAGCTGAAGCTTGAAGGTGAAAAAGTGACCTGAACAGTTTTCTTCCCCGGCAAAGGCGGTCAAACCGCCGATTCGACAATTGAAGACGGCAAGCTCACGGGGGATGAGATTTCGTTCAAAGCGATGCGTGAACTAGGCGGGAAGACGTACACCTTCCATTACTCGGGCAAGGTCAGCGCTGAAACCATCAAAGGCAAAACCGAATCCGGGAGCGGCGCCCAAACCGAATCGCGCGAATGGGAAGCCAGGCGACAAACCGAAAAGAAATAATGGGTAGTACCGGGAACGAGCGTGAATAATTAGCCGTCCGCCTAACCACCAAACGCCAAAGGGCAGTTCGGACGCGCCCGTTGCGCGCCACTGTCTCTGTCGGCGACGGTATTCGCTTACTTCGTCACCGCCGCGGCAGGCCCGCCGCCGAATTGCTGCCAGTAAATTTCCTTGAACGGGTTCACCTTGGGGCCGACGACATTTTCATTTTCCAGCGCGGGGAGGATTTCGCTCCACCACTGATCGTAGGCCGCGCGCATTTTGGTCACGACCCCGGAGTGCTCCGCAATCACGTTCTTCATTTCACCGGGGTCGGTTTTGAGGTCGTAAAGTTCGGTATCGTTCACCAGTTGGAAACGGGCGCTGCGAACGGCGCAGTTGGCAAACTTTGATGCCTCAGCTTTGCCTTTCTCCCACCGACCGACGTGCGTAAAAAGGAAGCGGTCCGGCCAACCGGCTTTCGGGTCTTTCAGCAACGGCACGAGACTGCGTCCGTCGAGGTTTACGCGCTCCGGCACTTTGGCGCCGGCGATTTGGGCCAACGTGGGAAAAATATCGATATGCGCGGTGAGAGCGTGGCAGTCGCCTCCGTCCTTGAACGCTGCCGGCCAGCGCCAGAACGAGGGCACGCGCGTGCCGCCTTCATAGGGCGTCGCTTTCTGCCCATGCATGCCGGCGTTGAAAACCTTCACGCCCGCCGTGCCGCCATTGTCCGTCATGAAGATGACCAGCGTGTCGCGCGCGAGGCCCCATTCGTCCAGCTTCGCAAGCAGCCGCCCGAAATTGTCGTCGATGTTCTCGATCATGCCGTAGAACTTCGCGACGTTGGTGTCCACTTTGCCGGCGTAACGCTGCGCGTATTCTTCCGGACATTGGAGCGGCGCGTGCGGCGCGTTCGGAGTGATGCAGGCGAAGAAGGGCGGCTTGTCCTTGCGCTTTGTGTCCATCCAGTTCAACGCTTGGAGGAAAAAAACGTCAGTGCAGTAACCTTTGGTCTTTTCAAATCGGCCATTGTGGAGGATGGCAGGATCAAAGTAGGTGTTGCCGGGCGCGTCGCCGCAACTACCCGCGTAGGTCTGTCCAATACCGCCCGCGCCGTGAATGAACACTTCATCGAAGCCGCGCCGGCCCGGTTGATATGCCGCTTCGTCGCCAAGATGCCACTTGCCGAAAATGCCAGTCCTGTAGCCGGCGGACTTCAGGACCTGCGCGAGGGTCACGGCTTTGAGGCTCATTCGTTCGCGTTCGAAGATTGTGTGGGTGACGCCGGATCGGAACTCGTGTCGTCCCGTCATCAGCGCGCAACGGGAGGGGGCACAGTTCGGGCTGACATGGAAATCGGTGAACCGCACGCTCTCTTTGGCAAACGCGTCGATGCGCGGCGTCTTGAGGATGGGGTTGCCAGTGAACCCCAAATCTCCGTAGCCCTGGTCATCGGTCATCACGAGCACGATGTTCGGAGGTTTTGGAAAATCGGCGGCGAAAGCGCTGGTCCACATCAGGGTCAGCGCGGCAAGAAGAAAGGTTGCGCTGAAGCTGCCGGAAAGTTTTAGGCAAAGTTTCATGGGTCGTTTTGCTTTTTCGGTTGTGATGCGCCGAGGCGACCCCGCCAGATATTGACTTCACCGGTATTCGACTGCGGGGTGCCGGGGGTGCTGCGGCCATCAGCCACATATTTTTCCAAAAGCTTTGTCAATCGCGCGACGATTTCCGGGTGTTTTTCCTGTACATTGGTCGTTTCGCCGATGTCGCTGCTCAAATCGTAAAGTTGAATGGGCGGAAGTCGTTTTGCTTCGGCGCTGCCGGGCTGCGGCGCGCTCCAACCCCCGGAATCGGAACACAACTCGAGCTTCCAGTTTTTTTGGCGGATCGAAAACGAGCCGTTTACCGAATGATGCACGACCGCTTCGCGCAAGGGGTGTTTCGCCCTGCCACGCAGCGCGGGCAGAATGCTCACGCTGTCTTCAGCGGCATCTTCCGGCAATTTTTGACCCAGCATATCCGCGCACGTTGCCAGCAAGTCATTGAGGCAGATCAGTTGATCGCTTGCCGAGCCGGCTTCGATTTGTTCCGGCCAGCGCGCGATGAAAGGGATGTGGTGGCCGCCGTCAAAAATGTCCGCCTTGGCGCCGCGAAATTCGTAACTGGGATTATGTCCCTTGGCCAGCAGTTCGGGAATATCCGCCTGCGGCGAACAGCCATTGTCGCTGGTGAAGATCAAGAGCGTGTTTCGCGCCAGGCCATTTTTCTGCAAAGCGCTGATGACTTTTCCGACCTCCGCATCGACCTCCATCACAAAGTCGGCGTAGGGATTCATGCCGCTTTTATTCTGCCACTCACGCGTCGGCGCAATCGGCGTGTGGGGCGCGTTCAACGGCAAATAAAGAAAGAACGGTTGGCCGCGTTTTGCGGCGGCCGCTCTTTGCCCGATATATTTAACCGCGGTGCGCGTGAGTGCCGGCAAGACATCCCGCGCTTCAAAATCCGCGGCGGCAGGGCCTGGGCGCGAGGTGCCGCGGGTGCGACCCAGCATAAGTGGAAAGGACTTATCCCCGGTCGGCAGTTTCACGACGCGATTGTTCTCAATGAACGTGTACGGCACCATGTCGAGCGAACCACTAATGCCAAAATAATAGTCGAACCCGACGCTGTTCGGGCCGTTGCGAATCGGTTTTGTAAAATCAACGCGCCAGCCCTCTTCGCCTTTTTCGATGGTGTCATCGAATGGTTGCGCGCCCGCTTTCAGCGGCCAATCCATGCCGAGATGCCATTTTCCAATCGCCGCCGAATGATAGCCATGCTGTTTGAGGAATGCCGGCACGGTGAGTCTGCCCGGTTCGATCAAGCGCGGACTCATCCCGCCGAGCACGCCGCTTTTGAGTCGCGAACGCCAATTGTAACGGCCGGTCATGATGCCATAGCGGGCGGGTGAGCAGACGGCCGAACTGGAATGCGCGTCGGTAAAAATCATTCCCTGCGACGCCAGCTTGTCGATGTTCGGCGTGGAGATTTTGCCCTTCGGATTCAAACATTTCACATCTCCATAGCCGAGGTCATCGCAGAGGATGTAAACGATGTTCGGGCGCGGCGGCAAGGTGGTTTCGGCTGCCAGATTCGAAACCGCAAGACCTGGCAGCAAGGCCAGTATGCCGAGCGTGGGGAATCTCATGGTCCTTGATCGGTTTTAAATGGTTGGTCCGGGGCGGCTTTTTCAAAATCCACCGGGTCGCCAAATTCTTTTCGCGCGTCGGCCAGCGCTTTTTCAAGGCGCGCGAATTGTCTGGCGTGCTTCGGATCCGCAACGAGATTGTTCAATTCATCCGGGTCATGCTTCAAGTCAAAGAGTTGTGCGTTCTTCACCCCGCCGGCGTTATATTTGATGAGCTTCCAACGCTGATCACGAATCATGCGCTGACAATCCATGTAGGCGCCGAAAAGCCAGTCACGCACGTTTGACTTTTTACCTTTGATGATCGGCAGCAGGCTCTTGCCCTCGACCATGTCGGGTGTCTTCGCGCCGGCGAAATCGCAGAGGGTCGGAAAAAGGTCATGGAGGTAAACGAGCGCGTCGGACTGGCCGTGCGGGATGTTCGGACCCGCAAAAATGAGCGGCGGCTTCACGTGTTCGTAAAAGTTCTGCTTGCCCATCAAGCCGTGCCGACCGCCGACCGCGAGGCCCTGGTCGCTGGAATAGATAATCAGGGTGTTATCGGCAAAGCCGCGCTCCTTCAGCGCGTCGAGAATGCAGCCGGTTTCGTGGTCGAGATGCGAAATCGTCGCGTAATAGTCCGCCAGATGCTGGCGCATTGCCTCCGGCGTGCGCGGATGCGGCGCGAGTTCTTCATCACGAACGTGCAACTCGCCATTGTCGAACGGATGCCGCGGCATGAAGTTTTTCGACAGCGTGAGTGTTGCCGGCTCGTAGAGCTTGACGAATTCCGTGGGCGCGACGCGCGGGTCGTGCGGCACGGGCGGCGCAAGATAAATGAAGAACGGTTTTTTCCCGTCGTGATGTTGCAGGAACTCAATGGCCTTGTCCGCGTGCTCGGTGGCGGAGCGCGCGGTGCGGCCTTGCGTGGGAAGGTTGATGGTGAACGCCGCGTTGCCAAACGTGCAAGTGTTGCCCGCTTTGCCGCAATGGAACGTAAGGTAACCAGCGTCGTTCAGCAGCGCGGGCAGCAGCGGCACACCCGGAGGCGCGGCTTGGGCGCGCGGATTCCCGGGGATGCGCCAGAGGGAGCGGCCGGTGATGAGCATCGTGCGGCCCGGCGTGCAAACCGCAGCGATCATCGAGCCCATGCAGTAGGCGTTGTTGAACCGGAAGCCGCGCTCCACCAGCCGGTCGAGGTTTGGCGTCCGAATGTCTCGATTGCCGAGCGCGTGGATCGTGTCCCAGCGTTGGTCGTCCGTAAGGATAAAGAGGATATTAGGCTTCGTTGCGGCAAAGGCGTGAGCGGCCAGCATACCGCACACGAACAAGGCAGCGGTCCGACGGAGATGTTTTTTACGATACATGGCGGTCAGGTCATGGCAGGTTGCCGGAGTAATGTGGCAGTTAATAGGTTCGCTTGTGCATACAGCCTGCACCCTGCAAATTTGTTAGAGCATTCACGGAAAAAACTGTTTGGTGTCCCGGC
>PLJQ01000047.1 GCA_003140275.1 Limisphaerales bacterium | reverse complement strand
CTGACCTTTGCGCTGGTGAGCGGTCCCGCCGGTCTGACCGTGTCCAGCGGTGGCGCGATCTCGTGGACGCCGACCGAAGTTCAGGGGCCGAGCACCAATGTAGTGACCGTGCAGGTGACGGACAATGGCTCACCCAACCTGAGCAACACCAACAGCTTTACCCTCATCGTCAACGAAGTAAACACCGCGCCGGTGCTGACGCTGCCGGCNNAATGTGGTCACCGTGCAGGTGACCGATGACGGCTCACCGCCGTTGAGCACGACCAACAGTTACACGGTGATCGTCAACGAAGTGAATGTGGCGCCGGTATTGACACTGCCGCCCGATGCGACGATCAACGAGCAGACGCTCTACACAGCGACGGCCACGGCGACCGATTCCGATCTTCCCACCAACACGCTGACCTTCGCCCTGGTATCCGGTCCCGTCGGGCTGACGGTGGCCCCCAATGGCGCAATCTCGTGGACCCCGACCGAAGCCCAGGGGCCGAGCACCAATGTGGTCACCGTGCAGGTGACGGACAACGGCTCACCCAACCTGAGCAACACCAACAGCTTTACCCTCATCGTCAACGAAGTGAATGTCGCCCCTGTGCTGACGCTGCCGGCTGATGCCACGATCAACGGACAAACGCCCTACAGTTCCGCGGCCACGGCAACCGATGCCGATATCCCGGCCAACAACCTGACCTTTGCGCTGGTGAGCGGTCCCACTGGCTTGACGGTGTCCACCAATGGCGCGATCGCGTGGACGCCGACCGGAGACCAAGTCCCGAGCACCAACACGGTCACGATCCGAGTGACGGACGATGGGTCGCCCAATTTGAGCGACACCAACACTTACACCTTGATCGTCAGTGTCGCTAACAGCAACACTGCGCCGGTGTTGACGGTGCCGCTGGATCAAACCATCCATGCGACCACCTTGCTTGCGACCACCGCCACCGCCACCGATTCTGATCTACCCGCCCAGACACTGACCTTTGGTTTGGTTTCGGGACCCAGCGGCTTGACTGTCAGTCCCGCCGGATTGATCACCTGGACGCCCGCCGATGCATTGGCAAATACCACGAACGTAGTAACGGTCAGCGTGACCGACAGCGGGGTGCCGCCGCTGAGCGACACGAACAGCTTCAACGTGATCGTCGTCTCGCGACCAATTATCCGGTCGATAACCGTTGTGGGCGGGAACGCGACGTTAACCTGGAGCGCGATTGCGGGAACGAGTTACCGGGTGCAGTACAATCCGATTTTGATGGTGCCCAGTTGGAACGATCTGGCAGGCGATGTAACCGCCGGCGGCACCAACGCCATAAAAGTGGATACGACCCTCAGTGGCACGACCAACCGTTTCTATCGTATTCGGGTGCTGCCTTGAGGAGCGGAGCCGGGCGTGAGGATGCACCGGAATTGAGTCGATCATTCCCTTGCGATCCTTGCAGATCACTCTTGTAATGCCAATTACCTGTGATATCCGGCTGAACTGGCGGCGCTGTCGCGCCGCCTCACCAAAGTAGTTGTTACGAACTTTTTTGACATCGTACTTTTGACCGAGCGGTCTTTTTTTATATTCCGGTGAGGCGGCGCATGGCGTCGTGGAAGGACAGGCCGAGGACTTGGACGTGGAAGTCAATGGCATTGCCGGCGAGGTTGCGCTCCGGCCAGCGCCAGTAGCTGTCTTTGAGGAGGAGACCGGGATAGGCGGGCAAACTAAAATTGTCCGCCTCGCGTACGACGAGCTGGAGTCCGCGCTTTTGGAGCAATGACGCCAGCGGGGCCAGCCGTGCGGCACGGATTTGTTCGCGCGACCAGCGCGGTGCTTGTCGGCCATCGAGATTAGAGTGGGTTGTCACAGTCTTTTCTCCAGTGAGGTTGGAGGAGGACGCGGTTGACTTGTTTGAGATCCACGATGCGGGTCTGGTCGCGGACGGCTTCGATGAGCGAACTCAGGCACAGATTGCGGGTGCGACGAAGTAATCCCTCCCCGGAACGGACGATGAGGGCCAAGGCTTCCGGGGTGAAGGTGTTGGGACCCAGTCCAGCGCGATCCAGTTGATCCAAAACAAACTGTTCGACCGTTTCGGGAGCCAGGCGTTGAAGCAACGCGGAGTAAGTGACGCGGGAGCGGATTTCTTCGTTGATGGACAGGGACAGCGATTGGAGCAAAGGCGGCTGACCAATGAGGACAAGGTTGTGCGAGCGGAGAAAGTCTTCGCACAGCAGGCGCAGTTTGCGCAGGCAATCGGCGGGCATGAGGTGGGCGTCGTCAATGATGGGCACCAGCATCTGGCCGGCGCGATGGACGCGGAAGGCTTGTTGGACCAGCGTCGTTCGCAATGATAGTCACGGCCTTCAAATTCGATTTGGAAGGCTTCGCAGAGGATGCGCAGGGTGTTGTGGTAGGTGTGGAGCGAGCGGTTGACGACCGGTGTGATCAGCCGTTTGGGATTGTGATTCAACAGGGCTTGTTTCAAGACGCTTTTGCCGGTGCCGGGTTCGCCGAGCACCAGACAGAGGCCGCCCTGCTGGGCGTGGACGCGGAGGATGTCGAAGATTTCCTGCTGGTGGGCCAGCAGCGTGAGGGCTTCCGGGTCGAAGGGGTTGCGTTGGAGGCCAAAATGGGAACGGATCATAAATTAAAGTTCGGTTGTTGGTGGATGGAGCGGTTTTCTGTCATTGGCGACGGCGTCGAGCAGGCGGGCTTCACCCAGGCGTTCTTCCTCGACGAAGAATAGCTCGTCGTTGGCCTCGTTGGGCGGGAGGAAACGAACCCCTTGCGATCCAGCGCGAAACGGTCGAGCGGACTCATGCCGAGGATGGAATGAACCTGGGCATTGTAATGTTCCTCGACCCATTGAGTGAACTGGCGGTTAAGCGCGTCCAGCGAACTCAAATCCAGATCGCGGGCTAGGAACTGGTCGCGCACGGTGCGGAAGAAGCGTTCAATCTTGCCCTTGGCCGCGCCATCACGCACCGGCGTGTGGTGGAGCAAACAGCCGACGCGGGCGCAGATTTGAGGGATTTCCTTGGAGGAGTAAATGGAACCGTTGTCCACATAGAGCGCGTGCGGCACGCCGCGTTTGTAAAAGGCGGCGCGGAGCGATTCGATGAGCGTGTCCACGTTCTCAGCCGGGAAGAACTGGCCGTGACAACAGACACGCGAAGCATCATCAATAAAGGCAATGAGCCGCGTTTGCACCGGTGAACCATTGATTTGGACGTGCGGCCCATAGAGCGTGTCCGCCTGCCACATTTCATTGGCGTGGGCTTTGGCGAAGGCCAGCCGGTGTTTATTGACGCAGTCGTCATCCGGCTTGAGCAGTTCGTATTGCTTGACGACCCGCCGGAACGTGTTGGGCGCGATTTGCGCCCGGGTGAGCAGCCCGGCTTCGATGCAGAGCCGGTAGAGCAAGGCCAGCGTCGGGGTTTTGCCATGCACTTTGGGCTGCACCTTGCGGAGGGCTTCCAGCACGTCTTCGAGTGTCACCTTGCGAACCTTGCCCTTGTCGGAGCGGGGCTGGTTTTCCATAACGGTGACGCCGTGTTTCTGGTAGCGGGAGAACCAGGTCTGGAGGGTGCGCCAGGTGAACTGGCGTGGGTGGCCGTCCTCATCGGTGAAGGTCATCTGGCTGACGGTCGGGATGCGGGCTTGAATGGAGTTGCCCTGGGCCATGTCAATGGTGCCGAGCACGCGCATTTTCAGATAGGGAGTGGGATTTCGCATGAGCTTTGGTTTTCAAGTTGTCCGTTCCGGCGTCTGGCTGGCGACGGAGTGGTTTTTTTATTCACGGCGGCGACGCTACTGGACGGACGCGGGTGAGTGGGATGGGATTATCGTGTTGTCGCCGGGGCGCAACCCGCACCCCGAAAAACACAGTGACGGCAATGCGGCCAAAAAAAAGTTCGTCGGGCGTGGCCTTAACCTAAAAGAGGGTGTTCCGAA
>PLJQ01000459.1 GCA_003140275.1 Limisphaerales bacterium | reverse complement strand
GGCAACATCATCCCGGATTTTCCCGTCGTGAACAAAAGCTTCAATCTTTCGTACTCCGGCACCGACCGCTGATTTATGTTTGAAATTCTTCACAAAAGTTTTAGCACAGGCGTTGTCACCACCAGCTACCCGGCCACGCCGCCGGAGATTTCAAGCTACGCGCGCGGACGCCCGGAGATTGACTGGCCGAACTGGACAGACGCGCGCCCCGCCGCAGCGATTTGCCCGACCGGCGCGATTTCACATCAAGACATCAACGGTCAGCGTTCGGCGAAACTCGACATGGCCAAATGCATTTTCTGCGGACTCTGCGCGGACATCGATAAAGCCATTCGCATGACCAACGTCTGTGAATGTGCCGCTAGAAGCCGTGACGATTTGGTGACGAGCGCCGCCTACAGTCTCAAACCCGACGGCACACATGGCCATCTGGTTTCACCGCCGTTCCCTGCCAGGCCTCGACACAGCGATCAACTGCCTTCGCAACGTGAGTCGCTCGAAGCCGTCGGTCGGCAAATCAAAGAGCGCGCCGATAGAATTTTCGGGCGCTCGCTGCACATCCGCGAAGTGGANNGACGCCGGCTCCTGCAACGGCTGCGAGATTGAAATCGTTGGCTTGAACAGTCCGGTTTACGACCTTGAGCGCTTTGGCGTCCACTTCGTCGCGTCGCCACGTCATGCCGACATGCTGCTCGTGACCGGCCCCGTCACCCGCAACATGGAACTCGCCCTGCGGAAAACTTACGACGCGATGCCTGCTCCTCGACTGGTAGTCGCCGTCGGTGCCTGCGGTTGCAGCGGTGGCATCTTCGGCCGGAACTACGCCACAGTCGGCGGTGTGGATGCAGTCCTTCCCGTGAACGTTTACATCCCCGGCTGCCCGCCCAATCCCCACGCCCTCCTGCACGGCATTCTGCTGGCGATGGGGCGGGTGTCGCCGCTGCCACTGTCTGCTTAAGTGACGTAAACGTGGCGCGACTGTGTGCTACCGGCCTCGATGCGCTCGAGGATTTGATGGAAAAATTGCAGAAGAAAAAGAAGGATCTCATTCTGTGCGGCCCGCCCGCACAGCCGTTGTTCGCCTTGGAGCGCGCCGGTTTCATGGACCGGCTCGGGCGGGAAAATGTTTGCGCGGACGTTGACTCTTCACTGGAGCGCGCGCGCGAATTACTCCGGCCCAAGGCAGTCGTGCCGAACAGCCAATAAACAGTCAGTGTTTGCGAAAACGGCAGCAAGACCTCAAATTCTCTCGGAGCCTGTACGGAAAAACCGTTTGGTGTCCCGGCTTTAGCCGGCAAGCACGACCAACGCACGCTAAAGCGTGGACACCAAACGGTATAAGCCGCTCGCCATCGCATTTCCATACACGCTCTCCGGCTGACGGCAGTTTGTAATCGCCGGGCGGCGCCGGAAAGTGTTAGCATTCTGAAAGTGATTTATGAGCTTGCGATCCGAAACTGAAGTTGAGCGCGGTGCGGAAACCTCGAAGTGCCTGGCGCGCTCCGTTGCGGACGCCTTGGCCCACGAGCCGACTTTGGAAGCCGTGACGATCAATCGCGGCCGCCAGACCATCTCGGTTGCCACCTTGGGAAAGGTTGACGTTCCCAAACTCACCGAAAGCATTGCCGCCACCGTTCGAAAAGCCCAGGCGGCCGATACCAATCGCCATTGTAACCTGCTCGCGGGCGAGGGGGATTGTCAGACGTGCGACACACCGCTTTCACCACCGGAGCAAGCGAGGATTACCATCCGACGGGAAGGTGACAAAACGACGATTGCGCGAGTGACCTGTCCCACGGCGCCGACGTTTTGGCGCTGGCGCGATATTCCCTGGCCCAAGGTAGTGCAACGCGATGTTGAGTTTCTAGAACATGCGGACGAGCACGACCATGCCAATGAATGGAAGGCACAACTGGCCGCGGCAATTCTGTGCGGCGTGTTCGGACTGAGCGCTTACTTCGTGGGTGAAGGCTGGATCGCCAAATTCCTCTATGCGTTCGCCTATGTTGCGGGCGCCTGGTTCACAGTCGAAGAAGTCTGGGAGCGCCTGCGGAAACGAACCATTGATGTTCATTTTCTCATGCTGGCCGTGGCGGTCGGGAGCGCCAGTATCGGAGCGTGGGGCGAAGGCGCGATGCTCTTGTTCTTGTTCTCGCTTTCCGGCGCGCTGGAGCACTATACACTTGGCCGGACGCAACGCGAAATCCGCTCGCTCTTCAAAGATGCGCCCAAGGTCGCCACCGTCGTGGATGAACAGGGTCGCGAACGGGAGGTGCCGGTGGAACGGTTGCAAGCAGGCATGCGTCTGCTCCTCAAACCCGGCGCGCAATTTCCCGTCGATGCGGAAATCGTCAAAGGCCAGACTGCGGCCGACGAATCGAACCTCACGGGCGAAGCGACGCCGGTGGAAAAAAACATCGGCGACAACGTACTGGCCGGAACGCTCAACCTCTGGGGCGCGGTCGAAGTGTCGGTGCTGCGGCCCGCCGCCGAAAGTTCATTGCAAAAAATCATCCGGCTCATCCAGGAAGCGCAGCACCAAAAAGCCCCGGCGCAGCGGTTCACCGACAAGTTTGGGACGGTTTACACCTACCTGGTCCTGGCGCTGTCGCTGGTGATGTTCTTTGTCTGGTGGCTGGGACTTGGCTTGAGTCCGTTCGCGGCGACGGCGAAGACGCAAAGCGCCTTTTATCACACCATGACGCTGTTGGTGGTGGCATCGCCGTGCGCGTTGGTGCTCTCGATTCCGTCCGCCGTTCTGGCCGCCATCGCATGGGGTGCGCGTCGCGGAATTCTATTTCGCGGCGGCGCCGCGGTGGAGAAACTTGCGGAAGTCAATGTCGTCGCGCTCGATAAGACCGGCACGTTGACCACCGGCGAGTTGAAGGTGGAACGGGTCGAGAGTTTTCCGCCTGGCCGGGAACCGGAGATCGCGCAACTGGCTTATACGTTGGAACGGCTCTCGTCTCATCCACTGGCTCGCGCCATCACCCGCTACGGAAAGCAGCAGCAGCTCGCCCTTGTTGAATTGGGTCAGTTTGAATCGGTCACCGGCCTGGGCTTGAAAGCGCAACACGGGGCAGAAAGCGTTCTGCTCGGACGCCGCGAGTGGCTCGCCCAAGGATCGCAGGCAAAAGTAATCGCACAGGTACCGCCGACCGAAGCCGGCTTTTCCGAAGTGTGGCTGACGCGAGCTGGGCTGGTGGGCCGGGTTTTATTGCGAGACGACATTCGCCCGCAAGCCCGCGACGTTGTAGAAAAATTGCGGCAACTCGGCCTGCGCACCGTGGTGTTGACCGGCGACCGTCAGGCCACCGGCGAACATTTGAAAAAACAACTGGGTCTGGATGACGTGCGCGCCGAGTTGAAACCGGAACAAAAAGTGGAAGCCATTAATTCCTTCACGCAACAAGGAAACAAAGTGGCGATGATCGGTGACGGCGTGAACGATGCGCCGAGCCTGGCCGCCGCGCACGTCGGCGTAGCGATGGGCGCCCGGGGTTCGGATGCGGCGCTCGAACAGGCGGAGGTGGTGTTGATGCACGACCGGTTGGAAAATTTTCTGGCGGCTTTTCGTCTCAGTCAACGCGCCCGCGCTATCATCCGGCAAAACCTCGTTGTTTCGCTGGGCACCGTGGCGGTGCTGGTTGGTTTTGCTTTGTTTGGTGCGATTCCGCTGACGGTGGGTGTGGTAGGTCACGAAGGCAGCACGGTCATCGTTGTGATGAATAGCCTGCGATTGCTGTTTGGGGGGAACGCCAAAAAAGACGTGACACGAATTTCGCGAATTGCCGCGAATGGGATCCGGCCATGGTGAATTCGTGTAAATTCGTGCAATTCGCGTCAACCTCCATGAGCCTTTTGAACGCTTACAAACTGTGCGGCTTCGGCGAAATTTCCAAGAAGGAGTGATACTTCCGGCTTCGGGTCGTGACCGACAAGGGCATTCGAGATTGTCTCAAAACCTTCGATTCGGAAGGACGAGTTACACGAGTCCCTGACTTTTCGAACCTCTTGGAAGTTTTGGGACTCGTGTAACTCGTCCCTCCGGAGTTTTGAGACAGCTTCCTTCGTTCGGCCCTTGTTCCGGCGACGGAGGTCAGTTATTCTGCCCGCCGCATGAGCGACGTGACCCGGCTGCTGCAAGATGCCTACGCGGGCGACCCGCGCGCTGCGGCGGAACTGTTGCCATTGGTGTATGACGAACTCCGACGCCTCGCCGCGCACCGGCTCGCGGGCGAGCGGAACTCGTACACCCTCCAGCCCACCGCTCTCATACATGAGGCCTGGCTCCGGATCTCCGGCGACGACGAGCGCAGCTAGAACGGGCGACAGCACTTCTTTGCCGCCGCCGCTGAGGCGATGCGCCGTATCCTTGTCGATCGCGCCCGTAGGCGTCAGGCCGCCAAGCGCGGTGCCGGCGCGGAATTCCTGGACGCTGACGAACTGGACATCCCCGCACCCGCGGACGACGACCAGTTGCTCGCCGTGAACGAGGCGCTGGCAAAATTCGCGCCGGTTGACGCCCGCAAAGCGGAGTTGGTGAAGTTGCGTTACTTTGTCGGACTTACGTTCAAGGAGGCGGCCGAGGTGATGGGCATTGCGGTGCCGACGGCGAAGCAGTGGTGGGCTTATGCCCGCGCCTGGTTGCGGGTGGAGATTGCTGGGGCAGCGCCCCACTGACTGCCGTCAACATCGTCACAGTCTGCGAAGATTTTTTGGAGGAGGAACATTCAAAATCGAACACGAAACGACTCGCGCACCGCGGGTTCAGAGTTGAATGTTGAATGTTTTGGCTGCCGCGCCGCCGCGCTATTCCTTCTTCCCCTTCGACACATGGGTGTCCCACGTGTGCCCCGACTCGGGCGAGACGTGGGTGAAACCGGTCCCCGCCGGCGGATTTGGGATGCGGATGAGATGTTGACAGGCCGGGCATTGAATCTGCCGGCCGGCGAAATGGACTTCGCACTTCAGCGGCTGGTCGCAGTGCGAGCAGTAAAACTTGAATTCTGGTGTGTTCATAGGTTCTACCTTCATAAGCGCAAAAGCCGGGGGAAAAGTATATCGAAATTTTTCCACATACTTTTTGTCTCCCGATTGCGCTTAATCTGGTAGATGAATGCCATGATCCTGACATGAAGCCGACACCGCAACGCGAGGAAGCCCTGTTTCAGGCCGCTGTTCAACTGAGCGAGGCCGAGCGCGCCGCCTTTCTCAACGGCGCCTGCCACGGCGATCCCGAGTTGCGCCAGCGCCTTGAATCCTTGCTCGCTGCCCATGAGCAGCCGGCTGGCATCCTGGCCGATGGGCCGGCTCCGTTTGGAGTCCCGCCTTCAGGCGGCCCGGCGGCCTGACCGGCTAAAGCCGGGACTCCGAACGCTTCCGCCGCAAAGGTCACGATCAAGCTCGATCTCGCTCCTGAACCGCCCGACGAATCGGTCGGCCAAACGCTCGGTCGCTACAAGCTGCTGGAGCGGGTCGGCGAAGGCGGCTGCGGCGTGGTNNTCATCAAGCTGGGCATGGACACCAAGCAGGTGGTCGCGCGGTTCGAGGCCGAGCGGCAGGCGCTGGCGATGATGGACCATCCCAACATTGCAAGGTGTTGGATGCGGGCACCACCGACGTGGGCCGGCCCTATTTCGTGATGGAACTGGTCCGGGGGATCAAGATCACCGACTACTGCGATCAAGCCAATCTCACCACGAAGGAACGGCTCGATCTGTTCATCAAGGTTTGCCAGGCCATCCAGCACGCGCACCAGAAGGGGATCATCCACCGCGACATCAAGCCCTCGAACATCCTCGTGACGCTGCACGACGGCGTGCCGGTGCCGAAGGTGATCGACTTCGGCATCGCCAAGGCCACGGAAGGCCGGCTGACGGACAACACGGTTTACACGCAGTTGCACCAGTTCATCGGGACGCCGGCCTACATGAGTCCGGAGCAGGCGGAGATGAGCGGGCTGGACATCGCACGCGCAGCGACATCTACAGCCTCGGGGTGTTGCTCTACGAACTGCTGGCCGGCAGCACGCCGTTCGACGCGAAGGAACTCATGGCCTCCGGCATCGACGCGATGCGCAAGACGATCCGCGAGAAGGAACCACTTCGACCGAGCACGCGACTCGCGACACTCGGCGCCGATCAACTCACCACGAAGGCGAAGCGCCGTCCATTCCACGCCCGTCGCCAAAGCGCCAGAGGACTGGCGCAGTCCAAAACCTGGCGGACTCCCCCGCCGCCCCGTCCCTCGCGAAGCGTCTTGGACTGCGGTAGCCCTCTACCGCTTTTCCAGGATTGCGAACCACCCGTGTCGGCAGATACCGTCCCTCCATGCCCGAGCCGAAGACTCCGTGGCCCCACGCGCCGACGCATCAGTTGGCGACCAGCGGCACCTACTTTGTCACCGCCAGCACCTATCTCAAGGCCCATCACTTTCGCGGCGACGACCGCCTCCGCGTGTTGCATTGCGGCCTGCTCACCGTCGCGCGGGACCACGGATGGGAACTCGAAGCTTGGGCGGTTTTCTCCAACCACTACCACTTCATCGCGCACTCCCCGCCGGACAAACCCACCGCCAAGGGTCTCGGCCCGATGTTGAAAACCTTGCATGTGAAAACCTCGGGCTGGATCAATCGCCTGGACCGTACACCTGCGCGGCAGGTGTGGTTCAATTTCCGCGAGACGCGCTTGAGTTATCCGCGGTCGTATTTTGCGCGGCTGAACTATACACATCAGAACCCGGTGAAGCACGGTCTGGTGCAGGTGGCCAATCAATATCCGTGGTGTTCCGCCGCGTGGTTCGAACGAACCGCCTCGCCCGCACAAGTGAAGATCATCTACCGGTTCAAGACCGACAAGCTCGAACTCCCCGACGACTTCGATCCCGCACCGGAATGGTGAACCTGTGGTCTCGTGCCATCCGTCGCGAAGCGTTTTGGAGTGCGGCAGTCCTCTGCCGCTTTCCCTCCCGAGTGTGCTGAAGCTGAGAACAAATCTTCGCTCATCGTCCGTTCCACGCCCGTCGCCAAAGCGCNNCGGTAGTCCTCTACCGCTTTTCCTCCCGAGCGTGATAAGTCTGCTCGATCAGACCAGCGTGAATCCGAAACAGGCATTGAGGCGTTGGACCAACGCGCGTCGCCGCGCCGTGCCGACGCTGCCCCGGCGTCGGTACAACCGCTCCTTCTCCACCAGATACATCAGGTCGCACTTCACCAGCGTCTCCCAATCGAGGCCGTCCGCGCCGTTCAACACGANNACCAGCGGCGCGCGGGCGACGCGATCGGGGTGGCTGACGATGATCGCTGGATGCGGCCTGGCTTCGGCAAAATCGCAGGTCCAGATGTCCCACTGTTTCATGCTGCCTCCACCTTCAGGGTGGAAGCCTTGGCGGTGCGACGTTCGGCACGATCTCACCCGACGAAAGCTACCGATGTTACGCCTCATGCGCAGGGTGGTCAGGTGAGCCGTTGCCCGTAGTTCCTTTACCTCGCACATGAAGCACGCCGAGCTTTAGCCCTACAAACAAAGCCACCACAAATAAGAGAGCTGCTACCGGCAGGCCATTCTGCATCAGCCGCAAGGTGCGAGCCTGGTTCTCAGTGCCAAAGCGAACCGAACCATGGTTAACGATTACCTGATTAGTGCGTCCGGTACTATTGTCCGGGTTCTTCGGGAGGTCGTAGTAATAAAACCACTGC
>PLJQ01000090.1 GCA_003140275.1 Limisphaerales bacterium | reverse complement strand
TCCAAAGCCATACTGACTAGACAACTTTAGCTCCTGTTCAAAGAGGGCTTTCTCTTCGTTATCTGATTGCAAAGATTGTGCATTTAGACTGTTAAATTTTGCCTGCGCTTCGGCTAATTCTTTTGACGCTGGAACATATTTTTTCAGCAAAAGTTCATTAATGCCTGCACGAATTTCAGAGAGTTCGGCGCGCAATCCATTTCTTTTTGCCTGTACAGCCATTAGATTTGCCTGCAATCGGCCTGGGCGCTGGCAAACTGCTATGATAATGGCATTCGTTGGGACTCCACGGACGCGATGTCCCCTGGGGTCTTCAATTATTTTAGATGGAACATTCCTTTCAGTCAGTAGTTTCAAGAGAAAATGCGCCGCTCTCTCAGAAGGAGCATCGCCGTTGTATCCAATAACGACTCCATCCTCTCCTATATCTCCTATAAAAGAGCGGTTGATAACCTGCCAGCCAGCCATAATAAGTGTTGAGAACAACATTTCCTCAGTTCGTTTCGTTTTGGCGTCAGCCATACTTCGCAACTCAACTTGTATTCCCGCCAGAGGCTTTAGCGCATTTATAAAAGAACTCTGCTCGCCAATATCCATTGGTAAATTCTCATTTTTCAGTTCCATCACGCTTTCATTAAGACGTGCTTCTGCATTTGCCAGCTTGGTTTTGGTTTCGGTGAATTGCATTTCAAGCTGCTTTGCGGCTAATTCATTTGTTGAAGCACGTTCATTTGCCAATGCAACGTCTTTTTCGAGTCGCATCGTTTCTGGTATGGCATGTGCAAGTGCCAAAAATTCCATCCACACACCGACTGCAACAGCGGTGATGAATTGCAACTCTCTTCGTCGGTGGTGCGATTCGTGGGACTCTTTTGCTGGTTTTAGGAACAGATACCATTCGCCCGCGCAACCGATTGCGACCAATCCAAGACTCAATATTTCCCAACAAACCCAAAACCAAAAGGAGGGAAGCACAAAGAAACCGACAACCGAAATCGAGATTGTCGCTAAAATCGCCCAAATCGTCTTTGGAATTTTGATTCTCACAGGGGTTTGTTTCTTTTGGAAAATCACCTGCGCGAGTCAACCCACAAAAAAGTAATTATCCATTTGCATTTCAAAAGATGCGTGCAACTTTTCAATCACTTTGGGTGCGTAAGTTAATTGGCAAACTGGGCGTTCCTTACAATCGCAGATTGCGAGTCCGAGGCTCGCCGCATCCACATGATTACAGCAAGTCATATTTCACTTGCACAAGGCCAAGCCGACTTGGGTTAAGTCGGTGCCGGTCCATGAAGTGTTTAAGGGCAAGACCGTCTGGCAAGGTGACGTTGAAGTATGTGGGTACCAATTGAGCATTTTGGCGGCACGTTGAGTTTGCCAAGGGTGTAATTGCCCCCTTTTTCGGGCACTGTGGCAGTTCATTTGATGTTCCCTGTCCCAAGTACCATACCCAATTTCCGGTAGTGTAGCCCCTTCAATTCAGCCAACGGTGTCAATGGCGCATCTTCAGCGCACGTTGCCCCAACGCAACCCTCCCGCCCAATCAGGACAATACAAAAAACGTGCATTTTAGCGATGGTGGGCTAAATTTTTTGCGCATGTTTTCTCAGGTTGACACGAAAGATCCCGCAATGGTGGAACTCGAAGTTCAATCCAGGTATCGGGTGATGTTTCCGCGCGGGGATCGTTATTTCGTGCCGCGCGTGTTTGGTTGGGCGGTCAATTCCTTCGCGGGAAACCATCGCGATTATCAGGCCATCGACGCGCGTTACCACGATTTTGAACATACCTTGCAGGGCACTCTTTGCATGGCGCGCTTGTTGCATGGCCGCCACGAGGCGCTTGCCCAACCAGGGTTGACCCGGCGGACGTTTGAATTGGGCATGCTGGCCATTCTGCTTCATGACACCGGTTATCTGAAAAAACGGGCCGATACGGAAGTCACCGGTGCGAAGTACACCGTCACCCATGTGGCGCGGAGCGCCGACTTCGCCGCGGAGTTGCTCGGCGAGAAAGGATTCCGCCCGGATGAAATCAAGTCGGTCCAAAACATGATCCGCTGCACCGGCGTGAACACCGATCTCAACGGTATCCCGTTTCAGAACGAAGTGGAGAAGCTGGTGGGCTTTGCCCTCGGCACCGCGGATTTGCTTGGGCAAATGGCGGCGGAAGATTACGTGGCCAAGTTGCCGGTCTTGTATTCTGAATTTGCCGAGGCGGCGCGCTATTCCGGCCGGAATTCCGGCTCGGTGGGGATGTTTGCCAACGCCGAAGACATGATGCAGAAGACGCCGGGATTCTGGGCGAATTACGTCCGGAATAAAATCGAGGTGGAATTTGAGGGTCTTTACCGGTTTCTGAATGTTCCGTATCCGGATGGACCGAATTTTTACCTCCAGCGAATTGAATCTCACATGGCCCGGTTGCGCAGCCAGTTTGCTGAGGCGCCAGCTTAGCCGGAACCATTCAGTTAAACAGAATGCTCGCCCTCTCCCCCGGGGAGAGAGAACTTTGCGAGCGCCTTGGAACGCTCACCGGTAAGCGACTTTTTCCAGCTCGGGAAATGTGAGTTCCCTCTACTGGGGGAGAGGGTTAGGGTGAGGGCGAACCCATTTTCTGCTGCATAGTTGCGGCTTAGACTGACGGTTTGCGCAAAGACCATTGCTTGGTTTCGACATTCGACAGGCGAAGTTCCTGCCAATAGCATCAGGTCATGTCGCGTGAGTATGTGTTGCAACCCTTTCGTTCGCCGGTCCATTTGCAGATTGATTATGCGCGCGAATTGAATCCGCAACAACTCGCCGCCGTCACGGCGCCGCCCGGTCCGGCGCTGGTGATCGCAGGTGCCGGCTCCGGTAAAACGCGCACGCTCACCTATCGCGTCGCTTTCCTGCTCGAACAGGGCATCCCCGCCGACCGCATTCTACTGCTCACCTTCACCAACAAGGCCGCCCGTGAAATGATGCGGCGCGTGACAGACTTGTTGGGACAGGAATTGCCGTCGCTCTGGGGTGGGACATTCCATTCCATCGGCAATCGCGTTCTCCGGCAACACGCGGGATTGATCGGCTACCAGCGCGATTTCACAATCATGGACCGCGAAGATGCTAAAGATTTGATCGATGCCTGCGTGGGTGAGGCGGAAATTGATGTAAAGGCCACGCATTTTCCAAAGGGCGAAGTGCTGGGCGATATTTTTTCGATGGCGCTCAACACTCACAAGTCCATTCCGGACATCTTGAGCGCACAATACGATTACTTCGCTTCGCTCGCGCCGCGGATTGCGGACGTGCAACGCCGCTACGCCGCGCGCAAACGCGCCACCAACGCGATGGACTTTGACGATTTGCTTTCGCTCTGGCTGAAGCTTTTGCAAGAACACGCCGAGGTTCGCGAACATTACCAGCGTCGCTTTCAATTCGTCCTTGTGGACGAATATCAGGACACAAATCAGCTTCAAGGCGACCTCATCGACCTGCTCGCCGGCCGGCATCACAACGTCATGGTGGTGGGCGACGACGCGCAAAGCATCTACGCCTGGCGCGGCGCGAATTTCAAAAACATCCTGAAATTTCCCGAACGCCACCCCGAAACCCAGACCTACAAAATTGAAACCAACTACCGCAGCACACCGGAAATCCTCGACGTTGCCAACGCCGCCATCGCCGCCAACTTGAATCAATTTGACAAGCAACTTGCCCCCGCCCGCAAGTCGGGCGCAAAACCGGTGCTTGCCGCCTGCGGCGACGCGGCGGAACAGGCGGCCTTCGTCGCCCAGCGGGTCTTGGAACTGCGCGAGGAAGGCGTGGCCCCCAATCAGATGGCCATCCTCTACCGCTCCCACTTTCACGCGCTGGAACTGCAACTCGAGCTGACGCGGCGCAACCTGCCGTTCAGCATCGCCAGCGGCATCCGGTTCTTTGAGCAGGCGCACGTCAAAGACGTGGCGGCGTATCTTAAACTGGTTTCCAATCCGCGTGACGAACTGAGTTTCAAACGACTGGTCCAGTTGCTGCCCGGCATTGGCCGGAAAGGAGCGGACAAGCTGTGGCAGGTTTTTAATGCGGAGCGCGGAGTGCGGAGTGCGGAAGTCAAAAGCTTCGTGGCCCGTGCGCTGCAAGCGTGCGCTGCCAGTGTGCCGAAGAAAGCCGCGGTGGCCTGGGCGCAGTTCGTTGCCACGATCGCGCAACTGGAAGCCAAACCCGTCTGTGGTAAAACCTCGGCGATGATTCAACTCGTGCTCGAAGCCGGCTACGAGGACTATTTGAAGGAAACCTACGCCAACTATCGCAATCGTTTGGAGGACCTGGAGCAACTGGGCAATTTCGCCCGGCAGTTTGAGTCGCTGGAGGATTTTCTCACCCAACTCGCCTTGTTGACCAACGTGGAAGCCGGGGACAATCAACCCGCCGACAACGACCATGAAAAAATCCGCCTCTCCACCATTCATCAAGCCAAGGGACTGGAGTTCGAGGTTGTTTTCATCATCATGTTGTGCGAGGGGCTGTTTCCGTCGGCGCGTTCAATGGAGAACCTGGAAGGAGAGGAGGAGGAACGCCGGCTTTTTTACGTGGCCATTACGCGGGCGCGCAATGAACTTTATCTGAGTTATCCGTTGATTCGCGCGATACAGGGCAACAGCGGTGATGTGATGCAACAACCCTCCCGTTTCCTCGGTGAAATTCCCAAGGCGTTGATCGACGAATGGAATCTGCGGCCGTTTAATCCGTATGGTTGAGCGCAGATTTCGCGGTCATGGTGCCGCATCACGAAAATGATCTCCGGGTCAGTGTTAAGCCAGGCGGAAGAGTATTCTTTTGGACGGGAACGTGCATGCGGACGGAAACGCTGCCCAGGAACAAAGACGGAAACTCTTAAGAAAAACAATGAAACCGTTTACATAACGCTTGACTCATAAACTCTCATGGGAGGTCGGCGTCTTTGTGAACTGTCTCATCTCAAATAAACTACCACCTCCACTCGATAAACCAGCGCCAAAGTGGATCACCCCAGTAACCAACCGCACAGGCAAAAACCAAAGCAATCACACCTGTAGCTGCGCAGAATGCCCAACGATTGTCGAAAAGTCCCCAACTGAGTCGCGCGCCCGAGACGCCGCCGACAACGAAACCACACCAGAAGTGTGTCCAGAAGTGATGTCCACGCGTGTAGTCATCGCCTTTCACAGGACACGCGAACGTGGCTATTCGTAGCTCACCGATTGGAAGGCAAACCACGGCATGATGGCTTCTGGCTTGGAACTGAAATCCATATTCTGGACCACCCAATCCTTGTCCGTTCGATAAAGTACGAACCGCGCATAAATTGCGGCCCGCTCGAGATTCACCGAAAGGTAAATTATTTCGGAAGTCTGGCTGATTCGTTTGGTTTCAATCACTTCATATGATTTATAGTTACCGGCGGTTCGATACAGCCGTCGGAAATAGTTGGACTGGCTCGTCACTTTGGAGTCGCCCTCCATAAGCCCTCCTTTCGACCAAGAATCGAGGGTAATACCAGCCCCAACTTTAGCCCAAAGCGATAAACCCGTTTGTAGGATGGGAGGAATAGACGTGTTTGGCTCAGCCGCAACGGTCTGAACCGGTGACCATGCGCAAATCTATGTAACGCCGAGCATCAAGCCTGATCGAACCATTAATCTGGTGACATTCATGTTTATTTCCTTTCTATTTCGACAGAGGTGGACGACGTCCATCTTCGCTTGCCGGGCACAATGCGGCAAGCCTGTCGTGCCAAAGTTTTTGAAGTAGCCAGAAGTTGGCAGTGTGAGCGGTGTTCGCTCTGAAACAAACTTACAGAGCGTTTTGGGATTGCTCATTTTGGTCGAATTGCATCCAGATTGCGCCTGGCCTGATCGATCAATCCACGAAACTGAGCCAACTCGCTTGGTGTAATTAAAATCCCTTTGCCCATGTGACTGCTTCGCAAGCTGAACTCGATAGTGCCTCCGCGCTTACTGCCAAAAGCAGCAACTCGAAACCCGCCCTTGGTCGCATAAAAGGCATCGAAACCGGTCAATGAGGTCACCGACCAACTGATCTTGCTGAGGTAATCAATCGCATTAAGCAGCGAATCCATCTCGTCATAATCAATAATCATCCTGTCCTCTGGCTGATCGTTCACTTTGACGCCCACAGCAATCCCGTGCTCCTTGCGGCCCGTGGTGGTATCGGTGTCCTCTTTGCAGGTCACCGACACAGTCTCGGAGTTGATGGACAGTGAACCGATCAGTGTGAATCCTTTGATTATGATCGTGCTGGTATTGGTCTCCAAAGCTTCCAGTTTCGTCGCTGGTGCCGGTGGATAGATGTTGGTGTTTTGCGCACGGGAGGTGACCGGCAGAAACCAACAGCCAACCACCACCACGAGAACGATATTGTATTTATGCATGATGATTCCCTCTGAGTACTGGATATGCGTCCGGCCTTGGACGAACCGTTTTTTCGCACGCGTGTGGCAACTGCGCGTAACAATGAGCGTAGCCACGAATTATGGTTTTTCTCGTCATGCACTTGCTAACCCCACCACCGCGGTGAAGTTTCTGGTTTTCAGACGATGGCAAAGCGGGAAACAAGAACCGCATTGTGTTGTGGCGGACATCTCGCCGGGAGATTACCCCGTCACACTCACGTTGGCAATGGCGCGTTGTCCGGGTAATCAGTCCTCCGCAATGCAGTAGAGGTGCCCGTCGGTGCGGAGGAAGATCTGGCCGTCGGAGATGGCCGGCGTCGCGTTGCTGGGTTCTCCCAGATCATTCATCGCCAAAAGCTCGAACTTCTTCGGGTCGGGCCGAAAGACGCTGGTAACGCCTCTTCGGCTCGTGACATAAAGGCGCCCGGCGGCCAGCACGACCGAACCCCAGCTTTCTCCTCCGACGAGCCTCTCACTCCACAGCACTTTCCCGGTCTGACATTCAATACATTCCGCAGTCCCCGGTCCGGCGTTGACAATGTACACGCGCCCATCGACGACCACGCCCGAGCCAATCCGCTGGGGCTGCTTCTCCAGCCACAACCTGTTCGAAGCCGTCACGTCGCCCGACCCGCCCAGCTTGAAGCCGATGGTCGGTCCGTTTACCCATCCGGTGAAGGCGACGCCGATGCCGCCGGCGACGACGGGCGAGGCATAGACCAGGTCAACCTTCTCGCTCGAAAGTCCACCGCAACTCCACAAGAGCGAGCCGGTCTTGGGATCGCAGGCGATCACCCGGGTGGTCATACTGCAGAGGATCTGCTCCCTGCCGTGGACGTTGATGACGATCGGCGTACTCCACGAGCCGACCATCCGTTTATCCGTCGCGTCCAAACCACCCGGCTCCTCGCGCTGCCAGAGAAGTTTCCCGGTCTTTAAATCAAGCGCGGTCAGAAAGGTCTTCGCCCCTGGACCGAAGTTCAATATCACTTTCCCGCGATGGAGGATCGGCGATGAGGCGTAACCCCAGTCGTGATGAATCTCTCCAAGAACTTTTTTCCAGAGCTGCTTGCCGTCGAAATCGTAGCAAAAGACACCAGCCGAGCCGTGCCAGACGACCACGCGCGCGCCGTCGGCGACGGGAGTGGACGCACAGTAAGGATTCGATTTGTGCGTGGACTCAACCTTGGGAAACTCGACTGTCCGCACCCAAAGTTCTTTGCCGGTCCGGCGGTCGAAGCAGTACAGGTTGCGCTTCATTCCCTTGTCTTCCGCACAGGTGACGAAGGCTCGCCCGCGCGAAACGATGGGGCTGCTGTTGCCGGGACCCGGAAGGGTCGCCTTCCAGCGGACGTTTTTCTCCGGCCCCCAATGGAGAGGCGCTTTGTCCTCTTGGGCGACACCGTTCCCGGCAGCGCCGCGGAATGCAGGCCAATCACCGGCAAACGCTGCCGCCACCGGCAAAAGTAAAGCCAACAAAGCTGCCAGTCCGATTCTGGAGAGGAATACCATTAACTCGTTCCTGACGTGCAAGCTCATGTTGTCGGAGCTAGGGAGCAATCGGCCTTCTGACTCCAGAATTCCAAAAGTAGTAAATGCCGATGCCATCCAACACCAAAAGTAAAACAAATAGTCCAGCGTTTCGCTTATCACGATGATCAACATCTCGGCTCAACTGCTGTTCAAGAGACGTCGTTGCGTTTTGTGATGGATGCTCCACCGACTCGCGGGCTGCTTCAAGTGCGCGCGGACTGAGAGGCCGTGAGCCACTGCGCGGCGCAACAAGCCAAACCAACTGCAGCAACACGATTGCAGCAATCATAACTCTAGGAAGTGTCATTCTCATAACGCGTGTCGAACATGACGCCAGCCTGTACGTCCGCCCTCACTCCGGCCCCACTGCCATTGAATCAAGCATACTTTGTGATGTTTTTGAATGTAGAAAGTAAATACATTCTACTTTTACACTGGGGATGCGAAACGACATCCTCCTCAAAAACCGTGCCCTCACTCTCATTGAACGACTGCGTCAGCCGCTCATCGATCCGGCCTTCTGGTCGCGCCATCGCCGTCGCGCCCGCGACTTCTTCCGGCAGTGTGTGCTGACCTTTCCCGTACTCATGCTCTTGCTGCTGCAAAAAAGTCTCAAATCCCTCCAGACCCATGTGCATGAGTTTCTGTACCCACTGGCCGACGGCACCGCCCGGCCCAAGCTCAGTGGCGGCGCGCTGACTCATGCGCGGGCCAAACTGCGCGCCCGCGCGTTCGTCGAACTCAATGCCTTGGCCGTGCTGTCCACGGTGTACGGGCCGGAGCACGCGGCGCTGGTGCAACGCTGGCAGGGCCATCGGCTGCTGGGCGTGGACAGTTCGCTGGTGCGGCTGCCCCGCCGGGCGGCCCTCGGCGAAGTCTTCGGTTGGGTGCAGTGCGCCAATCATCACGGGCCGCTGGAGCGCTATCCGCAGGCCCGCGTGTCGGTGCTCTACGATGGGCTCAATCAAGTGGGGCTGGAGGGACGGCTGACCGCCTCGACGGTGGCCGAGACCGAACTGGCGCACCAGCATTTGGCGGCGGTGCAGCCGGAGGATGTCTTGCTCAATGATCGGGGGTACACCGGTTATCGCTGGCGGGTGGCGGTACGTGCGGCCCAGGCGCATTTTGTGAGCCGGTGTTCGCGCCGGAGTTTCGCGGCGGTGCAGCAGTGGTTCACCCGCGACGAGGCGGACGTGAGTGTGGTCGTCACGCTGGCGGCACCCCCAGAGGTGCGGGCCGAGTGCCGGGAGCGGGGCTGGCTGCTGACGTTGACGGTGCGGCGGGTCACGGTGCGGCTGAAGAGCGGGGAGTTGGAAGTACTGGCCACCTCGCTGCTGGACGAGGTGGCGTATCCGACCGCCACGTTCGGTCCGGTGTATTGGCAGCGCTGGGGCCAGGAGACGTATTACGGGCGCTTGAAAGGGCGTTTGGATTTGGAGCATTGCAGCGGCCAAACGGTGGAGGCGGTGGAGCAGGATTTTCACGCGACCGTGTTGTTGAGCAACGTGGAGAGCGTGGTGGTGGGCGTGGCGCAGGCGCAGTTGGCCGGGCGCACGGCCCGGCGGCAGCAACCGGTGCAGGTGAATCGCGCAGTCAGTTTGCAGGCGATCAAGTACCGGTTGATTGAATTGCTGACGAGCCGGGTGCCGGTGGAGCATGTCTTGGCGGAAGTGACCGAGTGGTTTCAAGCCAATCCGGTGAGTGTACGTCCCGGTCGTACGGTGCCACGCCGGGCACCGTCGCCCTCACGCTCCTATCACCACCAACGGCGGGTCCGAAAAATCGTGTTCTAACCATGACATCCTTATTTCAATGGCAGTGGGGGTCGGCCCACGTCCACGATGGCCACAAATCCGGTTCATGTTGAGTCCAAATTTTCAGCAATCACCCTATTGACACCCCAACATTTAGTGTGCTAACAAGCCCCTGCCACAGTATCCGGTAGCATGTTCTTGTTATGCGTTGCCCTAAATGCAGTTGCCAGGATGACAAGGTGATTGATTCTCGCGCCTCGCGCGAGGGTGCGACCATCCGTCGGCGTCGCCAGTGCCTGAAGTGCGAGCATCGCTTCACCACGTATGAGGAAATTGAGCACCAGGGACTCATGATCATTAAGCGCGATGGCCGGCGTGAGGAGTTTTCCAAGGATAAATTATTGTCGGGTTTGAAGAAAGCGTGCCAGAAACGCCCGATCAGCCCCAAGGTCATCGAAGATCTGGTCGAGTCGATTGTTGATAAAATTACCGACAAACATGAACGGGAAGTTCCGGGCGAGGAAATCGGTAAACTGGTAATGGCGGGCTTGCGGGAGATCGACGATGTGGCTTACGTGCGGTTTGCCAGCGTGTATCGACGGTTTCAAGAAGCCACCGACTTTGTGCAGGAAGTGAAAAAACTGGAGAAAGACCTATGATTCAACTTGCTGACGACTATCTGGTGTTCCAACTGAACAATGGCGAAAGCATTCCGTGTTCGGCCGAAATGGTTTCGATCGAGTTAATGGGCGAAAGTGCTGCGTTGTTCGACCGGGAATTCGTGCAACACGCGGCCACGGCCGTCTTGCATTACTTCAAACAGGAGTTGGGGCGGGACTCCGTCACGGTCGGCGAATTCTCCCTGGCCTTGGAGCGTGTACTGCGCGGCTTTGGACTTTCCGTCAGCATGTCGGGCTCGGCCGCCATCATTCCCGGTATGGCGGAAGCCGATTTGAATCGGCTGGAGTTCGATTCAGGCAAAGGTTTCGAACTGGTTTTCTTTCCCCGACTACGGGAGGAATTTCAAAACCAACTTCGCCAATCGCCCCAGATTCTACGCTTTCGTGGGCTTCGGGGATGCGTCAAGCAACTCATGGGCGCCCGGCGTTGGAGCGCACGCTGTCAGATCATGCAGGACCAGATAGTGGAATTTCTGCGCACCTGTCTGTGCGTCGAGAATCCTGGCGCGAAATGCGCGCTGGTGGTCAGGTAAGAACATGAGCAAAACGCTTTTTGAAAAAATCATCGCCCACGAAATCCCGGCTGCGATTGTGTATGAAGACGACCTGGTGCTCGCCTTTTGTGACCTCAAACCGCAAGCGCCCACGCACGTTTTGATTGTTCCGAAGAAGCCGATCCCGCGAATTGCCGATGCCAAACCGGAAGATCACCCGGTGCTTGGTCATTTGCTCCTCAAGGCGGCGGAGGTCGCGGCCAGACTGGGGCTGAAGGACACAGGTTATCGTCTGGTGTTCAACAACGGTCCGGACAGCGGTGAAGCCGTGCCGCACTTGCACTGCCACATCCTGGGCGGACGAGCCATGACCTGGCCGCCGGGCTAACGTCACCAATAGACTAATCCATGTAGGCCGTGATTCTGCGAACTGACACAGTAGCCAGATAATTTCCTCAAAGCCGGTTTACCGATTGGAATGTTTTCTGATGCGCTCAATCGACCCCGTCTCCAGACTCCTTTGCATCACGGCGTAACGCATGATCCTTATCTTTATGGATCATGATCACAAAGCCGGTTATGGCAATCGGCTTTCTACCGAAGCGTGTTCCATCAACGATAGAAAGTTTTCCATCCCTTTGAGAAAGCGATCACGATCGGCTTGAAGGAAATCGTTATGGTCGCCTTTGAGTTCCCAAAATGTTTTCGGCTCATTTGCCGCGGCAAAAAGTTTTTCGCCGTGGGCGAATGGAATCATAGTGTCACTCCGGCTGTGCATCACCAAAACGGGAATTTTCAGGCGGGGAAGTTTGCTGTGCGTATCGTATTTGATGGTGTTGATCCAGCGCACCAGCAGCCAGGGAAATAATTCCGCCCCTATGTCGGGAACGCTGGTGAAAGTGCTTTGCAGAACCAGCCCCGCCAACGATTCCCGCAGCGCCAGTTCGCCGGCAACGCCGCCGCCCAGTGACTCACCGTAAGCGACGATGTGGGTGAAGCCTTTTTGTCGCAACCAGTGGTACGCCGCCATCGCGTCGCGATAGGTTCCTTCCTCGGTTGGTCTGCCCGAACTCCGTCCGTAACCGCGATAGTCAAAGATGAACACATTCACGCCGGTTTCCAACATGGCTTCGCAAAACCCGAGTCGATGGCTGATATTCCCGCCATTGCCATGACAAATCTGCACGGCCAGGTTCGCTCGACGGGAATTCGTGTTCGCCGGAAAAAACCAGCCGTTAAGTTTGATGCCGTCGCTCGCTGAGAAATGAACGTCTTCAAAAGCACGCCCCAGCGCATCTCCGCTCGCCTCCAACTTGGCGAAGGGCTGATATACTTGAGAATGTTCGAACCAGCGCAACACAAAATAAATCAATAACGGCCACAGCAGCAACCGGGCTGGAACTTTGCACCGCTTCTTGCCTGTTGCCGAAACCCTCCAGCAGCCTGACATGCCGGCGAGCCGACAGCCAGTCCGGGATTTCATGGAAGTGGGTCAGAGTACTGATGGAGAGCGTATTACCCGATCATTTTTTGCTTTCAAGAATCACAAAGACCAAGCGGCGGTTTGGACGCAGCCATATTATTATCGAAGGCCGCCAATCGCCGGTGTCTGTTCTGGAGCAACTTGGGCCAGCTTTTGTTGTAGCGCTTCGGCGACCTGGATGAAGGCCTTGGCGGGCGGCTCATTGCGATCTGACACAACCAGCGGGACCCCTTTGTCTCCTGCGATGCGAATTTCGGTGAACAGGGGAACCTCGCCGAGGAAGGAAACTTTCTTGCGCTCGGCTTCCGCCCGTCCGCCGCCGTGGCCGAAAATTTCCACGCGCTCGCCGGAAGGTGTGGTGAAATAGCTCATGTTCTCCACGATGCCCAGGATGGGCACGTTTACTTTTTCAAACATCGCGATGCCTTTCCGCACCACGCCCAACGAAGCCTCCTGGGGTGTGGTTACGATGACGCCGCCGTCCAATGGCACGGTCTGGCAAAGTGTGAGTTGCGCATCGCCGGTGCCGGGCGGAAGATCGANNGCCGTCAAAAACTGGTCAATCGTTTTTGCAATCATCGGCCCGCGCCAGATGACCGGCGCGTCGCCGTCCAGCAAAAAACCCATGCTCATCAGTTTCACGCCGTGGTTGACGGGCGGCACCATTTTTTCGGCGGCGCTGATGGTCGGACGCTCGCGAATGCCCATCATCAACGGGATGCTGGGGCCGTAGATATCGCAATCAAGCAAACCGACTTGTGCCCCGAGGTGTTTGAGGGCGCAGGCGAGGTTGACGGAAACGGTCGATTTGCCAACGCCACCTTTGCCGCTGGCCACGGCGACAATCTTCTGAATGCCCGGCACCTTGTTCTGGTTAGACCACGGGCTTTGTGCAGAAGCGGCCGCTTGCGGCCCAGCAGGACGCATGACCTCGACAATCACCTGATTGACCCCCGGCAAAGCTTTCAAAACGCGCTCGCTATCGGCTTTGATTTGCTGGGCGACCGCTGGATCAGCCGTGGTCAATTGCATCATCACGCTGACGGCGCCGCGGTTCACGGCGATCTGTTTGACCAGCCCAAAAGAATTGATGTCGCGGCTATAACCGGGATACTTCACGGCCTTGAGCGCGTTCTTGATGTCCTCTTCAGTAAGCATGATTCAATTCCGGATTTACGATTGCGGATTGCGGGCACAAAGGCAAGAGTGCGGGCAAAAAATGATTCACGTCGCGCGTTTTGACCTCTTTGCCTTGCCATGTTAATCTTTCCGCAAAGGCCCGATGAAAAACTCCAAAAACTCCATCTCCATTGGCGAATATCTCATTCAGCAACTGTACTCCCACGGTGTGCGTCACGTGTTCGGCATTCCCGGCGACTACGTGCTTGGCTTCTACGATCTGTTGTCGCGGAGCAAATTGCGAATCATCAACACTTGCGATGAACAGGGCGCGGGGTTCGCCGCTGACGCTTACGCGCGCGTCAAAGGTTTGGGTGTCGTATGCGTTACCTACTGCGTCGGCGGCTTGAAAGTGGCCAACACCACGGCGGAAGCGTTTGCGGAAAAGTCGCCCGTCGTCATCATCAGCGGCGCGCCAGGGATGAAAGAGCGTGAAAAAAATCCGTTGCTGCACCACAAGGTGCGCGAGTTCGACACACAAAAAATAGTTTTTGAACAACTCACCGCGGCCTCCACGGTCTTGAGCGATCCGCAAACCGCTTTCCAAGAGATTGACCGCGTGCTGCATACGGCGCTGCGTTACAAGCGGCCCGTCTATATCGAATTGCCGCGTGACCTCGTCCATGTGCCGGGCATTTCGCACCACCAGCCGCGCGAAATCCATGAGGCCAGCGATTCGAAAACCTTGCGCGCTGCGCTCATCGAAGCGAGGTCGATGATTAACGCCGCCCGCAAGCCCGTCATTCTCGCCGATGTGGAAGTGCATCGGTTTGGCCTCCAAGATGCGTTGCTCAAACTGGCTAAAAAAACCAACATTCCCGTCGCCGCCACATTGCTCGGCAAATCCGTCATCGGCGAACAGAATCCGTTTTACCTGGGCGTTTATGAGGGCGCGATGGGGCGCGACGACGTGCGTCGTTACGTGGAAAGCAGCGATTGCGTGATTATGCTGGGCGCGTTCATGACCGACATCAATCTTGGCGTTTTCACAGCGCGACTCGATCCCGCCCGTTCGATTTACGCCACCAGCGAAAAACTTTCCCTGCGCTATCACACTTACGAAAATGTGCGCTTCAAGGATTTCATGCGCGGTCTCCTGCACGTTGGTTTGCGCCGTCGGTCTTTGAAAAAGATTCCGCGTCCAACGCCGACCGATGAATTTCAACTGAAGCGCAACGAAACCAAGCTCACCGTCCAACGACTCTTTCAAAGGCTCAACTCGTTTTTGTCCGACAACACTGTCGTGGTAGCCGATGTTGGCGATGCGTTGTTTGGTGCCGCCGATTTGTTCATACGCCATCGCACCGAATTTCTGGGGCCGGCTTATTATGCTTCGATGGGATTTGCCGTGCCGGCGAGCATCGGCGCGCAACTGGCGAATCCGAAATNNGGTGATGGCGCGTTTCAAATGACCGGCATGGAACTGGCCACCGCCGCGCGCTATGGGCTGAACCCGATTGTGATCGTGTTGAACAATCGCGGTTACGGCACTGAACGCCACATGCAGGACGGCCCTTACAACGATGTCTGGCCGTGGAATTACAGTCGCCTGCCAGAAATATTGGAGGCCGGTCGCGGTTTCATTGTTGAAACTGAAGAACAACTGGATCAGGCGTTGAACGAAGCGGAAGTCCACACCAAAAGCTATTGCCTTTTGGAAGTGCGCCTCGCACCACTCGACCGCTCGCCTGCGTTGGAGCGACTGGCTGCACGGCTGGCGAAACGGTTGTAAACAAAACTTGTTGGGTTCGTTCCCTCCAGGCAAAGCTTGTCAAATCCTGGCAAAATCAGGCAGGAGCGTTGCAGGGTTCCGGTCTTTGAATGAACTTTCCTGCTCTATGCTTGCGTTGTCCGTCGGCGCATGGGAACATGAATCCTGCAAGTTACCCGACTTGCGGAACAGTTTTGAGACGCGCAAAAATATGGTTCAAGCGACTGAGTTACAGGACATGAAAGCGACCGATCCATTCTTGGATAAGTTCAAACGATTCGAGAAGGAAGCGAAGCATCCTTCATGGTTGTTCCCGATTCGAAAGGCCGGCATCGCTCGCTTTTCTGAACTCGGTTTTCCCACGACCCGGCATGAGGACTGGCGTTTCACCAATGTTGCTCCCCTCGCCAAACTCCCTTTCAACCCGGTTTTTGAAGCTGGCAGCAACAGCGTGACCGCCGAAACTTTGGGCCAATTGACCTTCTCCGGTCTGACCGGCAGCCGGCTCGTCTTCGTCAACGGCCATTTCTCAAAAGAGCTTTCCACGGTGGGTGTGTTGCCCGAAGGCGTAAGAGTCAGCAGCCTTACCGCTGCCCTGGCCGGCGATTCCAGCCTGCTTGAAAAACACCTGGCCCGTTACGCCCGAAGCGACGAGAACGCCTTCGCGGCGCTCAACACTGCGTTCTTCCAGGACGGCGCGTTCGTTCACGTTCCGGCCGGCAAGAGTGTGACCGAACCTGTTCAATTGGTTTTCATCTCCACCGCGAATGAACCCGGTGCAACGACGCATCCGCGCAATTTGATCATCGCGGAGAAACAGAGTCAGTTGACGGTTATCGAAAGCTACGTTAGTACTGTGGATGCGCCTTACTTCACCAACGCCGTCACCGAATTTGTCATCGGCGACCATGCCGTTGTGGAGCATCTGAAATTTCAAGATGAAAGCCTCGCTGCGTTTCATCTGGCGGCGCACCATTCGCACCTGGGTCGGCGCTGCAGTTTCATTTCACATTCGATCGCCCTCGGGGGGCGACTCTCGCGCAACGACATTC
>PLJQ01000313.1 GCA_003140275.1 Limisphaerales bacterium | reverse complement strand
ACCTATGAAATATTCAGGCTAACGGCGCAGTGTTAGATCAGGAAGGGCGTGGGTGCAACTCTGCTTACTTACTTACTTATATCAAATAAAATTAAAAAAGAAGAGAGAGTCTAACAGTTCTAACAATTCTGACACGAATAACCCGCCGCTCGCACGCGCACGGGAGTTGCAGGATTTTCTCGCAGACACCTAGTTTGCTTGGGAGGGATGGCGATTTTTGGCTGTCAGACTGTTAGAATCGTCAGGAATCCTATTTAGCAATTGCATTTCAATGGCTTACGAATCTAACACTCCTTGTCCAACTGGAAGACTCGGATCTTACGTTAAAGCTTTCTTTGCACATTTTGCGTTGGCAGTGTTAAATATATGATGCCTCGTATTGTCACCACGAAGCCGCCGATTAAACCGCGCCAAATTGGTGGAGGCAACCTGACTGCAAAATGGTTGCCGCCGCGAGATGAATGGGATTTCCGTTCTATTACACCCGAGAAATGCCGTCTTGCCTGCCTCTGGGAGTACGCAAGGAGTGTTGAGACGATAGTCTCGGATCCTGCGGGATGGATCCATGGAAAGTATGGAAAAAAGGGCAAAGGTGCAAACACCATACTCGCATATCACCTCATGCGAGGAGGAGATATTTCAATGCCGTGGGTGACGTTCAACAATACCGTTTATAAGTTGATCTCGGTACGCGACCTCAAGAACCCGGCCTGATTCGTCGCGCAATTGAACGGCGTGCAATTCCTCTTTCCTCATTCCTATGGCGTAATTTGTCGAAAGCTACCCGTCAAAAATTGAAGACTTGCGGCCCGGCTGCCGACAAAAATCAGGCAGCCCAGGCGAAGTTAGTGGAGGAACTTAACAACATATTGCGCCAAAGCTGCATCTACGAAAAGCGACGCTTTGCCGGAGTGAAACTGGAGGATCAGACTCGCCATCTGCTCGGCCAAAAGCCACAAGGTGACGACTTGATTCGACTCAACAGGATGCTGTTAGAGGATGCGTATCCGCTGGAGATTTCGAGCAATCGCAGCTTGCAACCTCTGAGATGGAAGATTTTCGACCTTTGGTACGGGCCTGCGACTCAAATTCGCTCCATGGCCGAGATTAAGCGGAAAATCAAGGATGAGATAGGTTCAGCAGGTGATGTCGCAAAAGTTCTCGACCAACATCTTAATGATATTGATTATGTTTTGTCGGCGAATTTTGACTACTGCGGTACACAGAAGATAGCAGCCGAGTTGGAATCTTGGGCGCGCAAGGAAGCGAAAAAGTTTCCAGACCGGGCAAGAGGAAGAGCAGTCCTGCCACCTTACGATTACCTCAAATGGCTGGCGGCTTACCGGCTGGAAAAGGCCAGGAGACAAGCTAGGGTCAGTTTTGATGCGGTTCAAGCTATGTTGCGTGAAGAAGACCGGGGCGGGTCGAACTGTGCTCCGACGCTGCCGATTTATGCGAGTCCAGGCGCATGGTCAAAGGCAAAGAGTGACGCAGTGCGGCTTCTCAATGATTTAGAATCCAACCCTGCAGAGTTTGAGCGGAAAATACTTTTCTAAGAGTGGGTCCATTTTCCGAAAACCACCCCTTTACGCGGCGATAGCAGCGAATATTTAATTCGAGCACCTTCGTGCAAGTTTTATGAACAAACTGCACGAATTCAAGAACACTGGTGAACCTCATCAGGGTGCCGATTTCCCGGGGGGGGCGGGGGGTGCATTGATTGAGGCCCGCAAGCGGCTGCCGCTCGACAAGTTAATGGCAGCGTTCCACCTCCATCCGTCAACCGCCGTTGCGTCTGGTTTGCGCTGGCGAAAGTCTTTTGGCTCAAACCGTACCACTTGGAAAAGCAACTTTCCGTCGGCGTCAGGATAGTCGTAGGTCGCGACGATTTTCCCGGTGGGCTGGTGTTGGCCGTTGCGCTTCTCTGGCATGAGGTCTGACATCTTCAATCCTGCCGCCTTGACGACGGCCTCCGGCGTGCATCCGGCATGGCAATGAATCAGGACTCTGCCGTTTGCCGTGTCGGTCACGCTCAAACTCGGCTTTGTGTCCTCATGCGCCGGACAGCACACAAGCCAGCCATCGCGGGTCATTTTTGGTTTGGCCTTGGCCCCAAGATGTGAAACAAATTCGGCGGCGTTCAAGATGCGCCTCCTTGTTCAACTCTTGATCGTGGCAAGCCGATTGAATGTCGCAGTGCTCATGGGCGATGGGAGTTTCCTCTGAGGTTCAAGTGGATTTTGCCTGAGCCGAGCGGCGTTGGACGTGATACTTTTGCCGGAGCCATTCGCGGACTTCGGCCAGGTCGAACCGCACGCGGCGCGGTCCCAGTTTCAGGTGTGGCATCCCCAGCGCCTTTTGGAGGTCAACCCACCGCTTGCTGAAACCACCGGCCAGCTTCGCAACGGCGGCTTTGTCTCCGAATGCATTCTCATCGTTTGCTGCCAACTTGGTGCCGGGGCCGTTTTCCGGCGTGCATGGAACAGTTCTGTTCATGCGCCAAGAATCGCACGTCGCGCGCGGTTGAAGCTACTGCGGAACTATGATTCTAGTCTGGCGTAGTTATCGTCACAGATGCCTGCGAGACTCAGGCGAATTGGATTCCGTCCACGGCGCGGCGGTAACGAGCGAACACTTGGCACTTCACCTTGTTACTGTTGGTTTCGTCGTTCTCGAATTCGGCAATGAGTGGCAACCAATTTTTGTGAAAACCTGCTCGTTGTTTGATTGCCGGATTCCGTTGCAGGTGTTGACTGTACTCTCGCTCCAGAAAAACCGTTGCCTCCTCCAAGCTCAGGTCGGGTGCGACGGAGAACAGCAAATGGCCTTCTTTGTGCTTTTCGACTGCCGCGTGTGCGACAGCCGCTTCCATTTCGGCGGGCGAGATCGGATTTTCGCGGAGAGACTTAGCCAGGCGGCGACTCGCTGCTTGAGATAAAATGCAGTCGCGGGAAATGAAACTCTTGTTCATGAGAAACTTCGCCCGGTTGGGACTCGCTTTTTTAGACGCCTGCGGATCAACCTCTAAGATATTGGGTTTGCCTTTGTTTTCTTCCACGACCCAAGCTTCAAGATCTGATAGTTCAACTTTCAAAGAAGGTTCCCGCTTCAGAATGATGTTGCCGAACGCCAGCATAGTGATCGGCATGCACCGCATCAAGTCCTGGCGGCAGTCCACACCCTTCAACTTGCCCGCATACCCCTTCCAATAGTCCTGTGCCTGCCAAGGGAGCTTTGGCCATGACCTCAGTCCGATGAGGCAGAGGAAGTGAATGTTGTCCGGCTCTTGGGCAAGGTCATCGAAGGCGCGGTCCACTTCCGCGCAGGTCAGTGCGGAGCGTGTTGCATGACGCAACTTGAAACATCAGCGACCCACCCGTGGGTGTCGGCGAGCGAGTTCGTACAGGGCTGCGGCTGGTTCTGGATCCTCGTGCGACTTCTCATTCCACCAGTGCGAATTATCAAACTTATCCAAGAACGGCGGGCGTAGGTGCCACGTGTAACGTGCCCGTTCGGCCCGCCACTTCTCCTTTGGGGAAGAGGCTTTTGGCTTTGTTTTTGATCTCACGGTGTTCAAGCGTTGAGTGCTGCCGCGAGTGTCAGGACGTTGGCCGGCGCCTCCGGTCGCACGTTGAACCAGCGTTGCGCGTCGGCGGGCTTTACAAGCTCGCGGTAGTGTTTGTGAATCACGCTGGCGCTGTTGCCACACTCACCCGCCACCCGCCCGGCGTCGTTGCAGAGCGCGAAACGGTAACTTGCGTAGGAGTGCCGAAGTGCGTTGGCTTTCCATTTCACCGGCGGCTGCGCTTTGATGCCCTTCTCCGCGTCGGCTTCGACGGCAGTTGCAGCGGCGGTCTCCTGTTGCGCTTCGTAAAACTCATCATGTCCGCCCGTCCACACGTTGCCTTGCCGTCCGGCGTAAGGCGCAAGCCACGCGGCAAGATTGTCGGTGATCGGAACGATTCTGCGCCCCGCTGTCTTGGCCTTGCTCGCACCTATGACGATGAACTTCTCCGCGAGGTGAATCTCGTCCCAAGTCAGCCGTTCAATCTCAGCGGAGCGCAAACCGGCAAACGCGCCAATGGCAAGGCTCGGCAGAAACTCAGGCGTTGCCGCTGCCAGCAAGCGGGCGATTTCAACCGGCGTGAAGATTTCGATTTCACCGCCGCGAACTTTGACCCTCTCGACGCCTGTAACCGGATTATCGACGGCGTAGTCACGGGCGACGGCAAACTTGAAAAACAAGTGAATGACGCTGCGGCAATTCGTGTAGGTTTGCGTGCCGACTTTTTGCCCGTCCAACCACGCCTGAATTTCCGCTGTCGTGATGTTGCAGGTGTCGCGTTGGAAGTCCTCGGCAAATCGGTTCAAGCGATGTCGCAAACTTTGTATGTAGCGTTCGCTTGCGCCGTGTGCCTCCTTGTTCGTCAGTAGCTCGGCAACCACGTCGGCGACGCGCTTGGCTGTCGTGCGCTTGTGGCGGNNAGGCGTAGAACTTCGCGGCGGCAACCACTCCCGGCAAATCGCCAACGAGCTTGACCGCTTCCGCCAGCGTCGTCACGGCGGGAGCGAGCGAGAGATTGAGCGGTTTCAGGGCTTGCACGGCGCTGGCGTAATCAACCCCTTGGTCGCGGGTCATTGAAGCCGTCACCACATCACGCTCACTCAGTTGCCGGGCGTGCTTGTTCGCGGCGTCCACCGCGTCAGCTTCCGTAGAGTAGGAGTCGAAACGGCGTTTGGTGCCGGAGTAGTTGGCGACCATGTAGCCGAAGTTCCCGCCCGAAGTCGGGCGACGATAGACGGTGACAGTGACGCGGCCAAGTTTGACCTTCTTTGGCCAGTCAGATCGGGTCTTGCGCGTTTTGCGTGAAGGTGTCGTTTTCATGCGTGAACTGTTGCATAAGTGTTGCATAACTGCAACAACTATCTTGATTCCACACGTTCAAAACGCGACAAAACCCTTTGTTTACAAGTGGAGCCAATGGCCGGGATTNNCTCTACCACTGAGCTACATTGGCCTAATTCTCCGCCCATTATTATGCTTTGAGAAAACATCGCCGCAAGAAATTTCGCGGTGATTGAGAAAACCGCCACATCGATATTTGTTACCTGAGGCCGAAGCTTTTGCTATGATATTCGCAGAGTATGCAACTGGACAAACTAACAACCAAGGCACAGGAGACTTTGCAAGCCGCCCAAAACCTGGCCCATGAACGATCCCACCAGGAACTCGATGGGGAGCACCTCCTGCTTGCCCTCGTTCAGCAGACCGACAGCTTGATACCATCGCTGCTGCAAAAGCTCGGTGTCGCCATCCCACAACTCACCGCTGATTTGGAGAGGGAACTGGCCCGGCGCGTCAAAGTTCAGGGAACGAGTTCGGCCGATTTGTTCCTCAGCGCGGCGCTGAAAAAAACTCTCGATTCCGCCGCTGCCGAATCCACTAAACTCAAGGATGAGTATGTCAGCACGGAACATCTGTTGCTCGGTTTGCTGAATGAAGGCGGGCCGGCGTTGGCAAAATTATTCAAAACCAACGGCCTGACGCGCGATGCCGTTCTGAAAGCCCTCGCCGAACTGCGCGGCAACCAGCGAGTGACCGACCAAAACCCCGAAGGCAAATTTCAAGCGCTCGAAAAATACGGTCGCGACCTCACCGCCGCTGCGCGCGCGGGCAAAATTGATCCGGTCATTGGTCGCGATGAGGAAATCCGCCGGGTCATGCAGGTGCTCACGCGCCGCACGAAAAATAATCCCGTCCTCATTGGCGAACCGGGCGTCGGCAAGACGGCCATTGCCGAAGGGTTGGCCCGCCGCATTGTCAGCGGCGACGTTCCGGAATCGTTGAAAGACAAAAAACTTGTCGCGATGGATCTGAGCGCAATGATTGCGGGAGCGAAATATCGCGGTGAATTTGAAGATCGTCTCAAAGCCTTTCTGAAGGAAATCACCGCCAGCGAAGGCCGTATTGTTTTGTTCATCGATGAATTGCACACGCTCGTCGGCGCGGGCCAGGCGGAAGGCGCCGCCGACGCGGCGAATATGCTGAAGCCGCAACTGGCGCGCGGCGAACTCCGCTGCATCGGTGCCACCACGCTGGGCGAATACCGCAAATACATCGAGAAAGACCCGGCGTTGGAGCGGCGGTTTCAACCGGTGTTCGTCGCCGAGCCCAGCGTTGAGGCTACCATCGCCATTCTGCGCGGTTTGAAGGAGCGTTACGAAGTGCATCATGGCATTCGCATTCAGGACGCGGCGCTCATTGCGGCGGCCACGTTGTCGCATCGCTACATCGCCGACCGGTTTTTGCCCGACAAGGCGGTGGACTTGATGGACGAAGCCGCTTCGCGTTTGCGAATGGAACTCGATTCGTTGCCGACGGAGATCGACCAGTTGGAGCGGCAGATCATGCAACTGGAAATCGAGCGGACCGCGTTGAAGAAGGAAAAGGATGAGGCGTCGCGTGACCGGGTCAAAAAATTGGAAAAGGAACTCGCGAACCTCAAAGAGCAATCCACCCAGTTCAAAGCGCAGTGGCAAAATGAAAAGGCCGCGATTAATGCCGTCAGCATCATCAACGGGCAAATGGAGCAGGCGCGCAATGATTTGGAAAAGGCCGAGCGCATGGGCGATTTGAATCGCGCCGCGCAAATCAAACACGGGACGCTCCCTGAGTTGCAAAAGAAAATCGCCGCCGCTGAAAAAGCCATGCACGAACAGCCCGTGGGCAAGCGGCTGTTGAATGAGGAGGTGACCGAAGAGGGCATCGCGCAAATTGTCGGGTCCTGGACCGGCATTCCGGTAACACGCTTGATCGAAGGGGAGCGACAAAAGCTCATGCACATGGAAGAGCGGCTGCAGCAACGTGTCGTTGGCCAGAAGGAGGCCATTACCGCGGTGGCGAATGCCGTTCGTCGTGCGCGCAGCGGTTTGCAGGACCCGAATCGCCCCATCGGCTCGTTCATTTTCATGGGGCCAACCGGCGTCGGCAAGACTGAGATGGCCCGTGCGCTGGCTGAATTCATGTTCGATGACGACGCGGCGATGACGCGCATCGATATGAGCGAATATATGGAAAAGCACTCGGTGGCGCGACTTATTGGGGCACCGCCTGGCTACGTCGGATTCGAAGAGGGCGGGCAACTCAGCGAAGCCGTCCGCCGCCGACCTTACAGCGTCGTGCTATTTGACGAGATTGAGAAAGCGCACCACGACGTCTTCAACATGCTGCTCCAGGTGCTCGATGACGGTCGCCTTACCGACGGCCAGGGGCGCACGGTTGATTTCAAAAACACCGTCATCATCATGACCAGCAACATCGGGTCGCAACTCATCGCCGAGGTGCCCGCCAACGCGAGCCCGGACGAGTGGGAGCGAGTGCGCGAAGACGTGCTCGCCGACCTGCGCGCGAACTTCCGTCCCGAGTTCCTCATCGA
>PLJQ01000183.1 GCA_003140275.1 Limisphaerales bacterium | reverse complement strand
GCCCGTCATTGGATTTGACCACCAGCGGAATCGCGCTGCCGCGGTTCGGCATCGCGGTCGCATAAAATTGGGGTACTCCATGAACGTAATTCTCCGGCATTTTGCTGAAGGGCAGGATTTTCTGCACTGGCCGGCGGCAGCCCGTCGCCCCCAGGCCAAGCCCTGCCAGCAGGAACGATGCGGACATGATCTTGACGAAATGCCGCCGTGAAACGGGGTCGGTGAATTCGCTCGCACCCGCCGGAAATTCGCGTTCCACCCATTGACGGAACTCCGGCGTGTCCGCCAGTTGATCGAGGCTGCGCCAGTATTTTTGGCCGCTCTCCGGCTCAGGACAAGGTAGAGGAATTGTTTTCATCGGTGACAGGTGGAGCAGCTTTGCATGGATTGAACCTTCCAATCATGCACGAATTGTTGCCCTTTCTCTTTCTGAAGTTGAGCGGCAACTTTGGGATCATCGCTCCATTTCCAGTTCAAATCGGTAATTTTGTCCGGCGGACGCAGCCGGGCGGCCGGATCACGGTGGCATTGCAGGCAGAAGGACATGCTGAACGGCTTGGCGTGCCGGACTTCATCCATCTGGTTGATCTGGCCGTGACATTCCACGCAACTCACGCCGCGATTCACGTGAACGGAGTGGTTGAAATAAACGTAGTCGGGCACTTTATGCACCTGCACCCAGGGAATCGGTTTTCCCGTCGCAAAACTGTCCCGCACCAGCGCCAGTTTGGGATCATCTTTCAGAATTTGATTGTGGCAATTCATGCACGTCCCGCTCGACGGAACATTGGAATACCAGGATTTTTCGACGGCGTTGTGGCAATAACGGCAATCAATGCCGAGTTGATCCGCATGGATGGCGTGCGAGAATGCGACCGGCTGAATCGGCTGATACCCGACCCGCGTGTACTTGGGTGTAAAATAATACCAAACACCCGCCGTCACCGCCGTGCCAACCAGCAGCGTGCCGATTGCAATATGCAACGGTAGCCGGTTGGTCCACTTTGGGAAAATGTCTGACATCTAAATAGCTGTTCTGTCCGTCAAAAAAATGCGCTCTGAGTCGAATTTGGTGCTGCCTGAAACGAAAGGCGTGATTCTTGCGAAAGGCGGTCAAGCGTCAATCGTTTTTTCACAGCAATGTTTCAAAAGGTGATCCAAACCACGCATTCTGACCCGCAACATGAGAATCTTTGTTCGCCCGCAGAGGATGTTTACCCGCTGTCACTCATCACAGCAAGAAAAGATTGTGAAATATTTCACGAATTAGCTCTGATTAATGATGCAAATAAGTTGGAATACTCAAAACCGTGATCAAATTGTGATCAAATTGTCTCGCCGTGGAACTTTGACCGCATGGCCGAGGTCAGACGCGGGGATTCTCCGTGGCGCAGAACAACAGAGGTCGGAACTGCCGCTGCCGGGCACGTTGCAGCTCGCCCGCCACGCCACTGCAGCCGTCCTGCGGAACATTTACCAGGCACTCTCCGGCCGGTCGCTATCTGGCGAGATGGTAGACAACACTGGCGCCAATCATGCCGCCAACGACAATGATGACTTTGGTTTCTGCAGGTACTGAGGAAGACCTGGAAAACTTTACTTCGTTCGCCGGGCGGCTGGTAATAAATCACTGATAGGCGAACCGGACTCTGGCACATCGGCGTGATAATCCTCCCTCCGCAAAGCCGACGATGTCGCGGTGCTCTGGTTCTGACTGAACTGAGCAGCGTTGATTCCCTCGAAACCGGCACGGTCAACTTTTTCTTCATAGTAAAATTCACGCGGCATCGACCAGCCTGGCTGGCAACGCGCATTGAACGTACTAATTGACTGCATGTCGTCGGAAGCGACTACGTCATTCTTTAACCTGACTCGGCGGTGCGACAGGTTCACTTGATTGGATAGCTTTTGATTCTTGTACCGGACGCTTACAAGACGGGTAAAGGAGAAATAGCTGGATTCACAGTGCCCGATGTTTGTCGATGGTTGCTCGCACGCGCTTTCATGTCATAACGGTCGCGTCCTGCTCAAACAGACCGACACATGGCGCGCTTGCGGAATGATAAATTTTTTCACTTCCACGAATACGGTATGAGGTTTGAATTCGACAATTATCATTTCCGCGACATCGGTTGCGAGTTTCTCAATCAACTTCCAACTCCGCCCTTTTCCGAAATGAAGCAACCGTTGCGCTACGGCGTCGTAATCAATCGTTGCCGCCAGATCGTCGGAGGTCGCGGCGGAAGAAACATCCCGTGCCATTTCCACCGTCACCAGTAAACGCTGCGTTTGCGCCCGCTCCCGGTCCGGCACGCCAACGCGATAAAACACCTCCAGATCGCAAATCGTAATTTTATTCATTGGCCTTTTCCTTTCACCTTTCGCCCCCTGCCCTTCGTCTTCTGCTGTTGTCGCACCACGGCATTCAGCAAAATGCGCGTCGGTTCATTAATGGGCATCGCCAGCGCCTGTGTTGCTGCAATCCAACGAAATTCCCGCGCTTCGTCATTCAACACAACTTGCCGCGCACCTGCGCAACGCGCGGTGTAATTGAGCAAAACAAAATGTGCGTCCCGATAGAATTCCTTCGAGTAGATACAATCCTGGACCAATGCGAACTGAATGGCTTCGATGTCCAAAGCAGTTTCCTCTTTGATCTCGCGGCGTAAAGCAGCGACCGAACTTTCCCCGGCTTTGATTTTTCCGCCGGGAATGCCCCACAGGTTTGACCATTTGTGCGTGCGGATCATCAAGACCTCGTCCGCGTCGTTGAAAATCAGCGCGCCCACGGTCGCGACAGGTGCGCCGTTTGATTCCTTGAGGATTGAACGTGGCTTCAAATGCAATTCGTTTTGCTCCAAAATTTCCCGCAACTCGCGCAAATGTTCCACGATCAAATCCGGCTGACTGGCGCGGAGTTGTTCGAGGCCGTTGTAGCCGGTCAGCACGGCGCAGGAATGAACGCCGCCGTGTTTGGCGGTTTCGATGTCATGTTGCATGTCGCCGATGAAAACGGTTTCTTCAGGTTGCAAACTATTTTCCGCCAGGATCTCGTGAATCATGGTCCGCTTGTCCCAGACCTGAACGTAGGGACGCTCCAGGAATTCGCCAAAGCCGGTCGTCACTTTCTGAACTTCAAAATGGTCGCGGTGAATCGTGCTCAACAAAAACGTACGCAGTCGGCGGGCGCGGCAAAATTCCAGAAACTCGCGCGCGTGCGGCAGCTCAACCACGGAATCCTGGACCTGTTTGAATCGACTATGAAACCACGTCTCGAGTTGCGGCAACGGAATGTGCGGCACGTAGCGGTCGTAAAACTTTGTGAACGGCAGGCAAAATTCCGCGCGAAATTGTTCCAGCGTCAGCTCCTCGCGGTCGGCCTGGCTCAACACGTAATTGGTCGCCTTCCAAACGGCCGGCAAGTCGTCCACCAGTGTTCCCGACCAATCGAAGATGACGTTACGAATCACCGGCGCAGTGTAACGGCCTTTGCGATTCAGGCAACTGAATCACGTTCAACACGCGCTGTGGCCGGCATTCATGTTTGCGGGGATTTTGGACTGCGGATTGGGGATCCCATTTGCCCCAGCCGCTGCGGTTTTTCTTGCTGCCATAACCATGCGGCTTTATTTTCGAGATAGCAGGCTTTCATTGATCGTGTTGGAGCGCTGCTCAGAAATTGCCAAACCGAAGAAATAGTCGCATTAGGTTGGTTTCAAGTGCGCGAGCCTGATCGTTGATATTTCCGCTTCGCCAATGCAACTACGAGTATGACGCGTTCCCTCATCACGCTTTTGATCGGTCTGACGAGTA
>PLJQ01000235.1 GCA_003140275.1 Limisphaerales bacterium | reverse complement strand
CAGGCGGGCAAGGATGTCTATGTTCAGAAGCCGGTCTCTCACAACGTGAGCGAAGGCCGCCGCATCGTCGAAGCCGCGCGCAAGTACGGGAAGATCGTCCAGACCGGCACCCAAAGCCGCTCCAGTTCGGGCATTCGCGAAGCCGTGGAATGGGTGCAGGCGGGAAACCTCGGTAAAATCCTCCTTTCGCGCGGCCTTTGTTACAAACGGCGCGGCAGCATCGGAAAGGTCAGCGGCTCGCAGCCGATTCCGCCCAACATCGACTACGATTTATGGTGCGGTCCGGCCGAAAAACTTCCGCTCATGCGCAAGAATCTGCACTACGACTGGCATTGGGTCTGGAACACCGGCAACGGCGACCTCGGCAACCAGGGCATCCACGAAATGGATGTCGCGCGCTGGTTCCTGGGCGAGCAGGAGCTTTCGCCCCGCATCTTCAGCGTTGGGGGCCGGCTGGGTTACGTTGACGACGGCGAAACGCCCAACACGCTGATGATCTGTCATGATTACGCCAAAGCTCCGCTCCTCTATGAAGTTCGTGGCTTGCCCGAAAAAACCGACGCCAAGGAGATGGACAACTACAAAGGCGCGGGCATCGGCATTGTCGTCGAGTGCGAACACGGCCACGTCCTTGTCCCCAGTTACTCAAAAGCCATCGCCTTCGACAAGGAAGGCAAGGAAATCAAAAAATTTGAAGGCGGCGAAAACCACAAGGTCAGCTTCATCAAGGCCGTTCGCAGTCGTAAAATCAGCGATTTGACCGCGGACATCCTGCAAGGTCATTTGTCCAGCGCCCTTTGCCACACCGGCAATGATTCACATCGCCTTGGCAAACTCAGTTCGCCCGATGAAATCCGCGAACAAATCAAAGGCGACAAGGAGGCCATGGAAACCTTCAATCGCATGGCGGATCATCTCGCGAAAAACGAAGTGGATTGCAACATCAACAAGCTCACCCTGGGCACATTTTTGAAAATGGACCCCAGGACCGAGACATTCATCGGGAATCCCAAAGCCAACGAACTGCTCACCCGGCATTATCGCAAACCGTTTGTCGTGCCGGAAAAAGTGTAACTTGGAAGCGGCGTCCCGCCCGTTTCGGAACGGGCAGCGCCAAAAACCGATATGAAGACGCTCACTCGCCGCAGTTTCCTCAAAAGCTCCGCCGTCACCACCGCCGCGTTCCTGCCGCTCCATTCCTGGGCACGGGTCATCGGGGCCAACGATGACATCCGCGTCGCCGTCATAGGGTTCCATGGCCGCGGGAAAAGTCACATTGAAGGCTTTCGCAAGCTTCCCGGTGTGCGGGTCGTCGCGTTGTGTGATGCCGACAGCGCCGTGTTGGAACAGGAAGCGAAAAAGTTTCGTGACCGTAACGAGCCAATCGAAACCTCGACGGACGTTCGAAAAATTCTGGAAAATAAAGATATCGATGCCATTTCCACCGCCACTCCCAATCACTGGCATGCGTTGATTTCCATCTGGGCGTGCCAGGCCGGCAAGGATGTCTATGTGGAAAAGCCGGTTTCACACAACGTCTCCGAGGGTCGCAAGATCGTGGAGGCCGCGCGCAAATACGACCGCATCGTTCAGACTGGAACCCAGAGCCGCTCCCGCACCGACCTGGCCGCCGCCTTCGAGTGGGTGCAGGCGGGCAACCTCGGCAAGATCAACATCTCACGGGGACTTTGTTACAAGCGTCGCCCAAGCATCGGCAAAACCGTCGGACCCCAACCCGTCCTGCAATCGGTCAATTACGATTTGTGGACCGGTCCGGCACCGATGACTCCGCTGCGACGCGCCCGCTTGCATTACGACTGGCACTGGGTCTGGCCGACGGGCAACGGCGACCTCGGCAACCAGGGCATTCATCAAATGGACATCGCGCGCTGGGCGCTCGGCAAGAGCGAACTATCGCCCCGGGTATTGAGTGTCGGCGGACGCCTGGGCTACGATGACGACGGCACCGTGGCCAACACGCAGCTTGTCGTTCACGATTACGGTGACTCGCTTTTGATTTTTGAAGTGCGCGGGCTGGCCTCCAGTTTGGGCAGCGAAGAGATGGACAAGTACCGTGGCGAAGGCGTGGGAACGGTGGTCGAGTGTGAACACGGCTATCTGGCCAACGCCACGGCTTACGACAAGGACGGGAAGAAAATCAAGAAGTTCGGCGGCGGCGGCGAAGATCACTTTGCCAACTTCATCAAGGCCATGCGCAGCCGCAAAAGCAGCGACCTGAACGCGGACATCTTGCAGGGGCATCTCTCCAGCGCGTTGTGCCACACCGGCAACATTTCCTATCAACTCGGCAAGCAGGCCGAGCCCGAGGAAATCCACGAAGCGATCAAAACCGACCAGGCCGCGCTTGAGACGTTGGGCCGGATGAAAGAACATCTTGCGGCCAACGGCGTTGATTTGCGCAAGACCCAACTCACGGTGGGCATGCCGCTCAAGATGGACGGCAAAAATGAGCGCTTCATCGACAACAAAAAGGCCGACGCCTTATTGACCCGCGATTATCGCGCGCCGTTTGTCGTCCCTGAGAAGGTTTAATCGACCGTCAAAAATCGCGAAAAGGTTCTCCCGCCACCCGCAAGATCGACAACGTGAAGGTCTGGGGGCCGTCCGTCGAAAACAAGAAAGTCGAGTTTTTCCGGAAGTGAGGATTTCTCCAATTTCGGGTTCGCCGCTCTCTGGTCGATCCTGTCACCGCCATCGGCCTGCAAATGCGCGGCCATGACGAAGAGGTGCGAACCCATCGCGTTGCCGCAAGGAGGGGAGCGCGAATCCAAACCGCCATGACTCGGCAAGCAAGATCAGTAGCGATTGTTCGGGTAGCACGAACCATGGCCATGGCATGAGAGACGCGATCGGCAGCCCGAAACCACAGCGGGAATGTCAGACTCCGTATTTTGCATCCAAGGACCACCGGGTACAGGCAAGACAACTACTGCGGCTGAGATAATGGAAGCGTCCGTGCGTGACTGTTAAAATGGTTTTCCCCGGACAAAGCCGCTTGGAAATCGGTGGCGCTCACCTGGTCGGGACGCGGCTGGTGCCCGCGCCAACCGCAAGCGTTGGTCCTGGCCACCGGGCTGGGGTGAACACCCCATAGCGACGGGAAGGCTTCCGGGATTACTTATGGCGTATGAGAATTAAACAGAAAATGGAGTTGACGTTCGGTGACTTGATCACGGCGGCATACCAGGTCTGCGGAGCGGGTCAGGCCGAGAAGATGGTGCGTCTGGCGTTCAACGCGCGCCTGGTGGTATTTCGAAAGCCGCCGCATTTTTTGATTTCTTACGCGAAGGGAATGTCCGTATGAACAAAGCGGACGGTCCGGTGAACCGAATCAAGATTGGGCTGGGCATTGCGCTGTTGGCGGCTTTGACGGGATGTGTGGGTTACGTGGGCGGAGGTTACGGCGGCGCGGTGGTGGTGCCGGGACCTGACGTGTATTTTTTCGGCGGCGGCTATGAAAGGGGACGCGACGTGCATGAATATAGTCGTCGTGGATCTGAAAGTCGCGCGGTGGCGCACCCTGTCAGCCGCGGACCCGGGAGAAAGCGGTGAACCCCGCAACTCAATGGACGGAAACAGACCTGATGAACCTATGAAACTTTCTAACCAATTGGCACGTTTTGCCGGCCTTTCGACAATTGCATTGTTGGCGGGTGCCTGGGGTATTTTGTTGGCGAACCTTCATGCGGCGGAGCAGAAACCAGCGGTCCCGCAACGGTTGTTCGCGTCGCCGGATGAGGCCGTAAAAGCCTTGGAGGCGGCCGCAGAAGCCAAAGACAAAGCAGGCTTGCGCGAAATTTTCGGCCCGGAGTTCCACGAACTTTTAACCGGCGACGAAGTGCAGGACGCGAACAACGCGCAGAGGTTCGCTACCACCCTGGCGCAGGGCTGCAAGCCTGTGAAAGACGGGGAGGACAAAATCACGCTTGAGGTTGGCACGAACAACTGGCCGATGGCGATTCCGCTGGTGAAAGCGGACGGGCAATGGCATTTCGACACGGCGGCGGGCAAGGAGGAGATCATCAACCGGCACATCGGGAAGGACGAACTCCACGCCATCGGCGTTTGCCGGGCTTACGTGGCAGCGCAACGGCAGTATGCCGGCATGAACCCGGACGCGGGCGGAGGCGCGAAGTACGCGCAGAAATTCAAGAGCACGCCCGGACAGAAGGATGGCCTCTACTGGCCTTCGGCGGGGAACGAACCGGCCAGCCCTTTCGGGCCTTTGGTGGCGGAAGCTCATGCCGAGGGTTATGTCCGGCACATGGGCAAGGGGCCGCATGCGTTTCACGGTTATTATTTCAGAATTCTGACCCGACAAGGCAACGCTGCGTCCGGCGGGAAAATGAATTACCTGAGCCACGGCAACTTGGCGGAGGGATTCGCGCTGTTGGCTTATCCGGAGCATTGGGACCAGTC
>PLJQ01000408.1 GCA_003140275.1 Limisphaerales bacterium | reverse complement strand
GTCGAAATGATTCGGCTCGCGGCAGATCAAGATTGGTTACACAAGGCAACGAAGGAGATTGCAAAATATTGGCGGCACAAGCGCCAGCGCAGTCAAACTCCTGCGCCCGCTCAGCCTAGCTTTTGTTAGGTGTCATAGTTTGTCTCGATGCGGTTGGTGGTCGCGATTCCAGCGAACTAATGCCTCATCGCTGGTATCCTCAAAAGCAAATGTCAGCGTTGGCGATTCGACATGACCATCACAGAACAAAACATTGACCCTGCCCTGATGTCGTGCCGATGCACGTCCATTGAGGACCAAATACTTCCAGCGCCCAAATTCAACTCCACCACCAAAACTGTCCCCGATGGCCATCATATCTGCAGGAGACTTCACTTCAGATTCTTGTAGTGGGGCGAAAGCACCCCGATCACGTGGAAAAATGGAGGGAGCCCCAGAAATAAAGCTGCCAGCAAGCCCAAGCCCTTTGGTTGTTAGATCCGAAGTCGGATTAACACCGCGAATATTATAACCGTAACTTGAAAAAATCACGTGGTCGCGTATGGGCGTCCCAGGAATTATACCATAAGGGGCCGAGGGACAGTGCCACACACCTTCTTGCATAAAATTCGTCAAGGTCTTGGAATTGTCGAAACCTCCGCTCGCAAGTTGGCTGATCCACCAGCCGGGATTGTCGCTGTTCGTCGGCCCAATGACGGAAGGATAAGCATGATTTGCTGCTAGAAAATTCTGCAATCCAATGCCCAACTGGTGCAGATTCCCGACACATGCAATTTGTCTGGCCTTTGCCTTGGAGCGGGAAAGTGCTGGCAACAACAACGCGGCGAGGACACCAAGGATGGCGATGACAACCAACAGCTCAATCAAGGTGAACGCGGTTGAGCTTCGAGTCAGACACCTCTTGTTTGAATCAAACATCATTTGATGCATGCCATGACACCTAACTTGTTTAATACACGAACAGCTGGTTCGTATATTGGCATNNCACCTGACGGGCAGTTTGGAGGCTATAAGGGGGCATTGCGTAGCGTTGAACGAGCAGTCGAAAAAGCAGCTTGCACCCTTATAAAACAAGGCTAGAATAAGTCTTGAAACAGAGTGTGTTAGGCTCGGAACGGTAAAGCTTCCTCGTTCGATTCCGACCTCCGCCTCCACTACTCGCTCACTACACTGTGACTACTCTCCCACTAGCCGGTTGACAGTCTTCAGTGTCTCCGTCGAATAAAGCGTGCCTTCAGCCCAAACCGTTGGAAAAGCTTCGGGTGAAATCTGACCCTCGGATCAGCCAGTAGCTTGCAAGCAGCTTGAGCTGTATGATGGCATGAACCGAGTTTGTGGATGTGCTGCGAGATGTGCTGCGAAGACTGACTGGATGAAAGCGCTCAATATTCAGCCGCGGGCTGGAGCCGCCTTGCGCAGCTCTTCAATAAAAACGGCTAGAGGCTTGTCCCCCACTTTATCGGCATGGTACCCCGCAGCGATACACAGCGGATCTGGCGCCTTGGACAGCCTTTTCAATCGGACGCGCTCCGGCACCTTATCAGCGGTTCGTGCTGTGACCACGGCCACACCCAGCCCGGATTCCACAGCGGCCATCAGGCTGTGAACACCGTCGTATTCGCCCGCGATCTGAGGCCGCTGCTGATGACCCCGCAGCCAGCCAATGATGAGATCCCAATACTCCGGATAGTCTCGCTGGCAGAAGACGAGCAATCGTTCACCGGCGACTTCAACGGGTGTGATAGCCGCCCGCTGTGCCAGGCGATGGTTGCGGTTGACCGCAAGCTGCCACGTTGCGCGCCGGAGGGTCCTCCATAGAAGACCCCGCGTTTCTCTGGGTTGGCCGACCGTGACAGCGACATCCAGTTTGCCACTTTCCAGCCCGGTGAGCATTTCCTTGGTAGCCAGGTCCAATAATTCAACGCGGGCGTTTGGGTGCGCCTGAGTGAAGTTCTCTACGGCGGCGGACAACATTCCGGCGGCCAGGGACGGTGCATAACCGACACGTAGGCGCACGTCGCGTCCGGCGGAGCGGACGCGCTCCAGCACTTGGTCGGCGCGCTCAATAAGGTCGCGTGCTTCGCGCAGCAAGGCTTCGCCGACGGGAGTGAGGCGAACGGAATGGGCCTGGCGTTCCAGCAGGCACTGACCGATCTCTTCTTCCAACGCTTTGATCTGCCGGCTGAGTGCGGGCTGCGTGAGAAATATTTTCTGCGCTGCGCGGCTGATATTGGCTTCTTCAGCCACGGCCACGAAGTAACGCAGCTGTCGGAGTTCCATTCCCCCGAGGTATAACTGAAAAGCAGGCTCAGGCCAAGAACATCACATTGGACGCAAATCACGAAAGAGCGCAAGCTGTTCCCATGAAAACGACATTGAATGAACTGAGCATCCGGCGGGCGAATGAACGTGGTCATGGTGATCACGGCTGGCTGAATTCGTATCACACTTTTTCCTTTGCGGACTACTACGACCCGGCGCACGCGGGCTTCCGATCGCTGCGGGTTATCAACGACGACCGCGTTGCCGCCGGAAAGGGATTTGGCGCGCACCCGCACCGTGACATGGAAATTTTCAGCTACGTGCTGGAGGGGACGCTGGAGCACAAGGATAGCCTGGGCAACGGACGGCAATTGAAACCGGGGCGCATTCAACTCATGAGCGCGGGCCGGGGCGTCACGCACAGCGAGTTCAATCCGTCGAAGACTGAGCCGTTGCACTTCCTGCAAATATGGATTCAACCGGGCGAGCGCGGCCTCAAACCAAGTTATACTGAATGGCATCCTAAGCCCGAGAACGCGAACGCGCCCAAGGTGTTGGTTATCTCGCCCGATGGCCGGGACGGCTCGGCAACGATCCATCAGGATGTGGATGTCTATCGTGTCCGCCTCAAAGACGGTGAGACTGTCTCGCATGAAATCAAGCCCGGCCGTGGCGCATGGCTGCACGTTGCTGATGGAGCGTTGACGATTAACGGTGCCGAACTGGCGACTGGCGACGGGGCCAGCACCGAAGCTCCGGGCGTTCTCACACTGAAGGCAAATAAGTTGACCGAGGCGTTGCTGTTCGACATGGCCTGAACCGGCGAATTACCATTGCGAACGGACTATCCGGTAATACAAGTTAGAAATGGCAGGAATTATCCATGAAAACAAAATCAAGAGTAGAGAACCCGGCGGCGCATTCCATCACCAGCAGGACATTGCTGCGCGGTCGATGGAATGGTTTGGCCAGCGGCAACGTACCGGTCAGAAAAGCGTTGGGCTTCGTCGTAGCGGCGTTGCTTTTCCATTCGGTTACCTTCGCGGCGGACATCTACAAAGTCGATCCGGCCCACACCAGCGTCACATTTGCGGTAAGGCATTTGGGCATTAATAGCGTGAAAGGAAAGTTCAAGGACTTCGAGGGTTTGTTGGTGCTGAACGGCGACACGCTCAAAGAAGCCAGCGGCACGATTCAGGTAAAGAGTGTGGACACTGGTGTCGAGAAAAGAGATGACCACTTGCGCACCGCCGATTTTTTTGACGCAGCGAAATATCCGACCATAACCTTCAAAACCAAACGCGTTGATAAAGGCGGCGGCGGCGAACCGGTTTTGATCGCTGACTTCACGATGCGCGGAGTGACAAAGGAGTTGCGGTTGCCGGCCAAGATGTCTAAGCCCACCAAAGATCCGTGGGGCGGAGTCCGCGTGGGGCTCGAAGCAAAAACGAAGCTGAACCGCAAGGATTACGGAATCAATTACCACGAAGTTCTGGAGACGGGCGCTATGGCGGTAGGGGAAGAGGTGGAGTTGGAAATCAACACCGAAGCCGTCAAGGAAGTCGCGGGCCAGAGTGTCCCCATAAATAAGTAAGAATCAATTGTACTCGGAAAGATAAACGTCGGACAAGACACAGAACAAGACTATGAATCAATACCACAAACTCTACACCCCGCAGGACAGCGCCATCGTCTTCATTGACCATCAGCCGCAGATGCTTTTCGGCGTGGCCAGCATGGACCGCGCAATGCTAATCAACAATGTCACGCTTATTGCCAAAGTCGCAAAGGAGTTCAATGTGCCCGCCGTACTGACGGCGGTTGAGACAGAGTCTTTCAGCGGTTACGTCTGGCCGCAGTTGTTGGACGTGTTTCCCGGCCAGCCAGTGGTCGAACGCAGCTCCATGAATTCATGGGACGATGCGGGTTTTCGCAAGGCTATCGAAGCCACCGGCAAGAAGAATATCATCATGACCGGCCTCTGGACGGAAGTGTGCGTCACCTGGCCGACGATTGAAATGCTTGGCGCGGGCTACAACATCTACGTCGTTGAAGACTGTTGCGGCGCGACTTCGCCTGCGGCACAAGAAGCGGCGCTTTCGCGCATGGTACAGGCGGGAGCGGTGCGGGTGACCACCATTGCGGCGTTGCTTGAATGGCAGCGTGATTGGAAAAACAAAGAGCACTACAACAATCTCATGAGCTTGCTCAAACCACAGGCTGGCGCATACGGCATCGGCGTGGAATACGCCTACACGATGGTTCACCACGCGCCACAGTCCGCTCAAAAGCCGCAGATTGTGCCCAAGAAAGCACACTAAAACTGGCACCAACGCCACACTCAAATGAATACTAAATCACTCTTTTCGGGTCTCATGTTGGCACTGCTGGCCGCCAACGCGAGTGCGGCGGATCCATCCGCCGCGCCGAAGGAACATGCATTTGCCACGAAACCGTTAGGCATCAACGTGTCCATCAAAATGGTCGGGCCATACATGGAGGCGGCCGACCTCCAACTCATCTGCTTGTTCAAACACAAAGCTTCCGGCGATACCTACCAGGGCGCGGCGACAGAAACCGACAAGCACCTTGGCGGCCTCCTCTCCGCATTGCGCAATCGTGGAGAGTTCGTCGGCGAACTGGGCGAGACGATTCTGTTCACACCGACCAAAGGTTCCATTCCGGCGAAGCGCTTCATGATAATTGGGTTAGGTGAGGAAAAGGACCTGTCACTCGATTCACTGCGATCGGTGGGGCGCATCGCGGCACGCGAAGCAGTGCGGCTCCAGGCCAAGCACGTCGCTTGGGCACCCGTCATCCGAGACCAAGGCAACACAGCGATCGATGTCGGCGAAGGCGACCGCGCTTTTGCGGAACAACTGCTGTCGGCATACGACACGGAGAAGCGTCTCCAGGCACAGGCCCTCGCGTCCAGGTTTAGCATTGAGACCCTGGTCATTGAGGCTGGCCCCAGCTACTTCGACGGTGCCGTGAAGCAGGTCGGCGAAGGCATTGAATCCGTCAGCGCTGAGTTGGCCAAGCGTGACTCCACACCCTACGTCTCGACAGTGAAATAACAACATGCGCGGGGAGTGGCTCATCGCGGTGTTGATGACGACGCCGTTCGCTGCGCTGGCTGACGACATGGCACCTGAGAGCCAGTTCGTGCCTCCGCCTTACAAGGTACTGCGGTTCGACGAGGACTATTCCTGTCTCAGCAACCCGAGCAACCGCACGGATCGGCTTGACCCAATCAAATACATCCCTTTGCGAACGAACGAGCGGACCTGGTATCTGACGATGGGCGGAGAATTGCGTGAGCGGTTTGAGGGAAACTACAATCGTGACTTCGGAATCGGCGGGGAAGGTCCTGACTCCTACTGGCTGCAACGTGTCACACTGTTGAGCGACCTGCATTTGGGGAACCGGTTCCGGGTGTTCGCGGAGGGCATCTCCGGCGTGATCGAAGGCGAGAATCCACCCGCCTCGCCGGTGCAAAATGACCCGATTGACCTGCAATTCGCCTTCGCCGAAGTCGTACCCTACTTAACGGATGATGAAAGCCTCACCCTGCGCGGGGGGCGCTTTGCCATGAGTCTTGGCTCAGGCCGGCTGGTGGCCACACGTGCGGCGCCGAACATCCCTTTGCGATTTGACGGAGGCGAGATGATCTATAAACGGCCTCTTTGGGAGGCGACTGCATTTCTTACACGGCCCGTTAAGGACACTGGCGGAATTTCCGGCAGTAATCCTAACACGACATTATGGGGCCTGTATGTCACTCATTGGTTTGATGCGCCGCACAAGCTCGGCGTTGACCTCTATTATCTCGGGATCGACAATGAGCACGCGGTCTACGCCGCGGGAACCGGCGACGAACATCGGCACTCGTTCGGCGCCCGCGAATTTGGCGCGTGGCATGGCTGGGACTACAACGCGGAACAGGTGGTGCAGGTGGGAACTTTTGGGAACGATTCCATCCTCGCCTGGACGGCCGCGATGGATTCCGGTTACACCTGGGATACAACGTGGCAGCCCCGGCTTGGTCTGAAGGTGGGTGTCGTCAGCGGCGACCACGACGCCAAAGACGGCCGTTTGGAAACTTTCGACGCGCTCTTTTTCAAATCTGGCTACTTCGACGACGCCGCTTTGATTCGTCCACAAAACATCATCGGTCTCCATCCAAACTTCACGCTGAAGCTGTCGCCGACCGTGTCGGTGGACGGCGGCGCGAATTGGATTTGGCGCTATTCGCGAAACGATGCGGTGTACTCTGTGCCAGGACACATCGAAATCCCGGCGCTGCAAAACGCTCCATCCTATGTTACCACCGCGCTGGACGTGAACCTGCAATGGCAGATACAAAGGCACCTCTGGTTTGGCGCATCTTACGTTCACTTTTTTACCGGCAGTTACGTCCATGCCGCCGGCGGCAGCGATGTGAACTATGTTTCCACAACCGTGACTTTTCTTTTTTAACTATCCTCCATCATGAACGAGCCAGTTCACATTGCGGTCACCCGCACGGTAAAAGCCGGTTGCGAGGAAGCCTTTGAGCGGGCGCTGCACGATTTCGTGCAACGTTCACTTCCGTTGCCGGGCCAGTTGGGAGTTCAGATCTTTCGCCCTGCGCCCGGCAGTAACTCGCGTGAATACGGTATCATCCGCAAGTTTGCCGACCGCGAAGCAGTGGTCGCATTTCGCACTTCGCCGGAGTATCTGGAGTGGAATCAGTTCGCGCTGGACTTGACCGAAGGCAGCGGGCGGGCAGAGGAACTTTGCGGCCTGGAAACGTGGTTCACCTTGCCCGGCCAACCGCTGAGTCCGCTGCCGCAATGGAAGATGGCCATTTCCACCTACCTTGGAGTCCTGCCGGTCGTCATGTTTTTGAGCCTGACCCTCGGCCCGCTGATTGGCTCATGGGGCTTCATCGCGAAAAACATGCTTTTCAACGCCTTGGTCGTGGCGCTTTTGACGTGGGTGGTAATGCCGATCATCACACGAGTTTTGCGCCGTTGGCTGCACCCCGAAGCGAAGGGCATTCCGATAACTAGCAATCACCAAAACCGCATGGGCCAGCCGATGCACTAATGACAAGAATTAATATGAAGACACCCAAGCAGGCAGATCTGATTCTCCACAACGGACACCTCACCACCCTCGACCCGAAATACCCTCAGGCAAAAAATGTCGCCATCAAAGGCGGTCGCATCGTCGGCGTGGACGACGCGGAAAGTTACGCGCGCGGGCCCGCGACCCAGGTCATTGACCTGAACGGCCGCCGCGTGATTCCTGGGCTCAACGATTCGCACCTGCACGTCATTCGCGGCGGACTGAACTACAATATGGAACTTCGCTGGGACGGCGTGCCTTCGCTGGCCGACGGGTTACGAATGTTGAAGGAACAAGTTCAACGCACGCCGGTCGGTCAGTGGGTGCGTGTTATAGGCGGATGGACTGAATTTCAATTTGCCGAGCGCCGGATGCCGACGTTGGATGAGATCAACGCTGCCGCACCGGAGACACCGGTGTTCATACTTCATCTCTATTGCCGCGCCCTGCTCAACCAGGCCGCTTTGCGCGCATGTGGTTACACGAAGGACACGCCCAACCCACCGGGGGGCGAAATCCAGCGCGACAGCAAAGGCAATCCCACTGGCCTGCTCATCGCACGTCCGAACGCAACGATTCTCTACGCAACACTCGCTAAAGGACCGAAATTGCCGCCGGAACATCAGCTCAATTCCACGCGCCATTTCCTACGCGAACTAAATCGGCTCGGTCTCACGAGCATCATCGACGCCGGCGGCGGATATCAGAATTACCCGGAGGACTACGCAGTGGTCGAGGAGCTACACAAGCGCGGCGAAATGACGCTGCGTATCGCATACAATCTTTTCACGCAAAAGCCGAAGCAAGAGAAGGAGGACTTCGCCCGTTGGATCAAAATGACCGGCCCGGGCAAGGGTGACGATTTCTTCCGCTGCAATGGCGCCGGGGAGATGCTGGTCTTCAGCGCGGCGGACTTTGAGGACTTCCTCGAACCGCGTCCTGATTTGCCTGCGTCGCTCGAAAGTGAGCTCAAAGAAGTCGTCGCGCTCCTCGCCGCGAACAAGTGGCCGTTCCGTTTGCACGCGACCTACGACGAGAGCATCACGCGATTCCTGAATGTGTTCGAGGAAGTGAACCGCGACGTGCCGTTCAAGGGCTTGAATTGGTTCTTCGATCACTGCGAGACGATCTCTGACCGGAACCTGGAACGAGTGAAGGCACTTGACGGTGGCATCGCGGTTCAGCATCGCATGGCCTACCAAGGCGAATACTTCATGGAACGCTACGGCAAACAGGCCGTCGAACGGACTCCGCCTGTGCGCCGGATGCTTGAACTGGGCATTCCCGTCGGCGCCGGCACAGACGCAACACGCGTCGCCAGCTACAACCCGTGGGTATCACTTTACTGGCTAACAACCGGCAAGACATTAGGCGGCGTGTCGATGTATCCCGGCAAGAATTGTCTTAGCCGTGAAGAAGCGTTGCGACTCTACACCCAAGGCAGCAGTTGGTTTTCGAGTGAGAGCGGCAAGAAGGGTGCGATTGCTCCAGGGCAACTCGCGGACTTGGTTGCGCTCACCGATGACTACCTCTCCGTGCCAGAGGAGACAATTAAAAGCATCGAATCCGTTCTCACTGTCGTTGGCGGAAAGATTGTTCACGCCACGAACGAATTTGCACCGCACGCACCGCCGTCCATTCCTGTTTTGCCGGAATGGTCGCCGGTCAAGGTGTTTGGCGGATATGGCGCGCCATTGGATGTGCGCAAAGCCGCGCGCGCCGGAGTTCCTGTCGCGCAAACTCACCAACACGACGCGAGTTGTCATCACCACGGTTGCGACCGCGCCGCGCATCAACTTCTGGCCGGCATCGAAGCTGCACGAAATCGCTACGCCGGGTTTTTCGGATTAGGCTGCGACTGTTTCGCGTTTTGACCTTATTAATCTACCCAGAAAGGATTTAAGCGCGGAGTGCTGACGGCGTGTGAGGCGGTCGGTTTTTGTGGTGCGCGAAGCGCAATACTTTCCATTGGAAACGGCGCTGGCACTGGTCGGGTAGCCCCTGCCTACTACACCGGCAGTCGTGAGGTCCGTGTGCTGGCATACTGAAGACCAGCAACCTGACTGCGTACCGTTTTGGTCGGAGCCTGACAGCGCCTTTGGCTCGTTAACGCTTGACGATGCTTGCGGCAGTTCACATGTGTTGAGCGTGTCACCCCGTCTAGCCCTCCGACCGCCTTGACGCTGGCAGTCACGGAAACAACCTTGCGGCCATCTTCGCACCATGAAGGTGGAGGTACATTGTCTCGGCAGCTTCCGACCCAACCGTTGCCAGTCGCGCCGGTGCCGATAGACGCTGCGGACGGAACCGCAGGTTTGTTTATGATGTATCCATAACAAACAACTGTTCGAGCGACCTCATGTCGCACTCAGTGAAACTGTCAGTGAAAGTTCACCGCAGTTAGAAAAAATAGTCGCGAGTTAAACCAAATTCTCTTTTCATTCGTGAGGATACGCGCACAAGAATCTCATTCAACGGCGCCATCCTCCAGAAGCAAAATGCCTGCTATGGGCTTTTTCTCGGCACCGCCGATGTTCTTCAAGAGCGACTCCAAGTCCGGGTCGTCGAGCGCACGGAGACTCATGTCCTTGCCGCCCCCTTCAATGGCTTTGCCCGGCACCGAACATCTTTTTTGTGAGGGCGGGGACGGGCATCAAAACGGGCACTAAAGGTGTTGGCGATGGCTGGCGATTGTAGGCGCTTGTTGAGAATTGTGTCACCGGTCACTTCAAAACCAGCCACGAAAGGTCGAATTGAACCAGCCACCGACTTTGCATAGACGAAATGAGCTTTTTCATTCCAAAAAGCTCCTTAGCAGAGCGTTACGGGAGATTTTTGGAATGAAAAAGTGAACTTACGCGATTTGACTGGCTGGTTCAATTCGACCNNCGGTTCGTGGTGACCGCTGACAAGAATTGTTCGCTTGATTTCGACCGAGATCGTGTTAATCTGTTTCGCAAGTGCAGCAGATACAGAAGTTTCCGCTGCCGAACGGTTTAGGCGAGTTTTTGAGATTTTTGAACAGGGGTTCTATCTGTCCGATTCCGACCTCCGCCTCCAA
>PLJQ01000343.1 GCA_003140275.1 Limisphaerales bacterium | reverse complement strand
CGGCGATACTGCGCCATCATGGGAGTAAGTTGCGCTTCAGCGGACATCGGGTGAAAACGTTAATCAGAAATCGAAGAGAGGTCGAAACGAAATTTTCTCGCCTCCCCCACGAGCCGGGAGCATTTTTGACTCGATACCGTCCAACGGGAAGGACATTTATGAAAATGCTGACAAGTTTTGCCCTCGCCCTCACGCTGGGATTTCAAACCACGGTTTCCGCCGCCGCGCCGCCGGAATACGAATCGCTCAAGGCCAACGCGGAGAAATTCTATGCCGACGGCTCATTCGCCAAGGCGCATGACCTTTATGCCGGCGTCAACGTCACGAATCTTCCGCCCGCCGAACTGCGCTGGGTGGGCTTCCGTTTGGCCGATACTCAATGGCGCTCGCAGGCCGCGACTCAGACCGCCGACACCACCAAACTCGATCAGGCGCGGCAGGAGTTGGAGAAGCTCGTGCGCGATGTGCAACGCACGGAGGATCAGGACCGCATGTGGGTCGAGGTGCAGGAGTCGCTCGGCGATTTCTGGTGGACGCGGCGCAATCAGCAAAACTGGGGTCAGGCGTGGCAGCATTATCAGCCGGCGCTGGATTGGTGGGCGGGCGCCGTGGACATCGAGCGGGCGCGGGAGCGTTATTTGAAAATCATCTGGCGGGTCGCATCGCCGCCGGGCCGTGAGCAGTATTATTATTACGGTTACTACGGCAACGTCCTGCCGCTGCCGCTGCTCGAAAACGTCCTCCAGATTTCCCAGACCGAAAACGACAAGGCGCATGCGTATTACCTCATTGCCATGACCATTCGACAGCAAGGGGGCGATTGGGAGCAGCGCGCGCGCGCGCCAGAGCATTTCGCCGCCGCGCTCAAAATCGGCAGGACGACCGATTGGTATGACGACGCGCTCTACAACTACGCCGAGTGGATGATGAACCAGGGGCGTGTCATTCCGCTGAAGGATGGCAACTGGTCATCTCAGCCCGATTACGCAAAGGCCCTCGAGCTTTTTCGCCGGCTCGTAAAGGAATTCGCCAAGGGCGAGACGCGCTTTTGGGAGCAAGCGCAGTCGCAAATCAAAAGCATCATCGACCCGCAACTCGGTCTGAGCGTCGGCAACATTTTCCTGCCCGACTCGGAAATTCAATACTACCTGAATTGGCGCAACGTGAAGCGCATCGACCTCGCGCTGTATCCTGTGGAATTGAATCGCGACGTGCAACTTTCGGGAGAAGACGAGCGCCGCAGCGACTGGTTGCATTCCATCGATCTCACCAAACTGGAAAAAATCAAATCGTGGACACGCGACACGAACGACAAGGGCGATTACGTGTCTGGTAGTGACACGCGCCGCTACGACGGCAAGCTGCGTCCCGGCGCTTACGTCATCGAAGCGAAGGCAGGCAGCCTGAGCGCTCGCGACCTGATCCTCGTTACCGATGCGGCACTCGTGCTGAAAACTTCCGGCAGACAGGCGCTGGTTTATTTCTGCAATGCGCTCAACAGCGCGCCCATTGCGAACGGCAAAGTCAAACTCTGGGAGCGCTGGCACGACGGCGGGACGTGGCAGGCCAAACAAACCGAAAAGCCGCTGAACAACGAAGGCATTGCGGTCTTCGACTTGTCGCGTCCGGCGAACAACAGTTTGGAACTATTTGCCAGCGCGCTCAGCAGCGACCGTCAGGCGTTCAGTGTGGGCAACAGCTATTGGAATCGTGGTGCGTCCGAGCCGTGGAAGATTTACGCCTTCACCGACCGGCCCGCGTATCGCCCGAAGGAAATCGTGCAGTGGAAGTTCATCGCGCGGCGCTACAACGGCTCGGTTTATTCCACGCCTGGCGATCAAGTCATCGAGTTTGAAATTACCGACCCACGCGGCACGAAGGTGAAGGCCGACAAGGCGAAGCTCAACACGTTCGGCAGCGCCTGGGGCGCGCTCGACCTCACCGAACAGATGCCGCTGGGTGAATACCGTGTGCAGTTTTGGGACGAGGACCGCAAGCACGGCATTGGCAACGCTACCTTTTTTCGCCTCGAAGAATACAAACTGCCGGAGTTCAAGGTGTCAGTGAAGACACCGGAAGAAAATGGGCAGCGGAAAGCGTTTCGCCTCGGCGAAAAAGTCGAGGTGACGATTCAAGCGGACTATTATNNACCGAACTCTGGGCATCGAAGCCTATGCGGTCCCTCGCACGGATCAGCGGTCGGTGCTTGGAACTGACTATTATTTCGGCGGCGCGGTAGCGAACGCGAACGTCGAAGTGCTCGTGCATCAAAATCCATTTTTGCAGACGTGGCATCCGCGCCGCGACTACGAGTGGTTTTACGAAGACATCGACGAAGGCGGGCGACGTGGCCGGTTCGGTCGCTACTATGGCGGCGGCCAGGTCATCAAACGCGAGACACTCAAGACCGACGCCACCGGGAAGGCCATGCTCACCTTCGACACGCCGCGCGACCAGGGCGATCTGGATTATCGCATCAAGGCGCGGGTGACCGACGCCTCACGCCGCGAGATCGCCGGCAGCGGCAGCGTGCGCGTCACCCGCCAACGTTATTACGTCTATGCGCAGCCGGAGCACAATCTCCACAAGCCGCAGGACAAGGCGCGCGTCGAGTTCAAGGCGCTCGACGCGAACGAGCAACCGGTGCAGGCCGAGGGCACGGTGAAGGTCACGCGCGATTACTGGTATGAAATCTGGCTCGACCCGGCGGGCAGGGAAGTGAAGGGCGACGAGTTGAAGGCGCTGCAAAACCAAGGCGCGTTCCCGCCCGCGTCAAAGCCGGGTGAATCGCCGTGGCGCGTAAAGTTCCGCGGTTATCAGCGCGACGAAATTCTCATGCAGCCACTCAAGACCGACACAAACGGAGTTGCGGAACTGAGCTTCACGCCGGAGCGCGAGGGCTACTATCGCGTCGCGTGGTTGAGCGAGGATGCAATTTCAAATCTCCAATCTCCAATTTCAAATTCAATCCGCGCCGAAACCACCTTCTGGGTCGCGAATAATGCCACCACCGAGTTGGGTTATCGTCACGGCGGCGTGCAAATCATCGCGGACAAGGACACGTTCCGCGTCGGCCAGCGCGCGCCAGTGATGCTCGTCACGCCCACGAACGATCGTTACGTGCTTTTCAGCGTCGAGGGTGAGGACCTCTACAGCTACCAACTCGTGCATGTCATCGGCACGGTGAAGCTCGTCGAACTGGACATTGCTGAGAAGCACGTGCCGAACATTTTCCTCAGCGCTGCGCTGGTGCATGACCGACAGATTTTCATCGACACGAAACAAGTCGTCGTACCACCGACAAAGAACTTTCTTACCGTCGATGTAAAGTCCGACCGTCCTCAATACCAGCCGCGTGAGGACGGGACGTTTACCGTGACGACGCGCGACGACGAGGGCAAACCAGTCGCGGCAGAAGTCGCACTGAGTCTTGTGGACGAATCGGTATTCTACATCCAAAGCGATTACGCCGGCGACCCACGGCAATTCTTCTTTGGCACAAAGCGCGGCCACCAAATCCAGACCCAGAGCACGATGAACCACAAGCGCTACGCCAAGCTCATCGAGTGGGAGAACGAGCAGTTGATTGACGAGCAGGACAAGGAGCGATTGGAGCGACAAAGGAAGCAGTTGGGAATGCGTGAAGAAGAGGCGCTTGCGGACCGTGAATTTGATGAGAAAAGGAAGGACGGCTTCAATTACAAAACCAGTGCAGATTCGATGTCGATTAACTCTTTAGCCGCTCCTGCGGCGATGGGCGGTAGTGGACGTATGGCGATGAAAGCCGCCACATCAGAATTGTCGCTTGCACAGTATCGCAAACTCGAGGCGAAGGAGATGTCTGCAAGACAATCTGCGCCCAGTGAAGAACCCGCGGTGACGGTGCGCTCGGATTTCCGTTCCACAATTCTCTGGCAGCCGGATGTCGTCACGGACCAGAACGGCCACGCAACGGTGAAGGTGAAGTATCCAGACTCGCTCACGAGTTGGAAAGCCACTGTGCGCGTCGCGACGTCAGGAAATCAATTCGGCATCGCCGACGCGACCACGCGCACGAAGCAACCGCTCATCGTCCGCCTGCAAGCGCCGCGCTTCTTCGTCGTGGGCGACACAGTCACGATCTCGGCGGTCGTGAACAACAACACGGAAAACGAAATGACGGTTCAGCCCAGCCTCGAACTTGGCGGCGTTCTATCAAATACACGGCTTGAGCCTGCGGCAACATTGAAAGTTCCCGCAAACGGTGAATCACGCGCTGATTGGGTGCTGAAAATCTCTCAACCCGGCGACGTGAAATTGAAAGTCACCGTTCGCGGCGGCAAATACGCCGACGCGATGGAGAAAACTTACGTCGCCTACGAACACGGCATCGAAAAATTCGTTTCCAAATCCGGCAAGGTGCGCGGGAACGACATTACCGTGAAGCTCGACTTGCCAAAGGAGCGCAAAGCCGATTCCACGTCGCTCATCGTACAGGTCACGCCGAGCATGGCGGTGACGATGCTCGATGCGCTGCCGTATTTGATTGATTACCCGTACGGCTGCACGGAGCAGACGATGAGCCGTTTTCTGCCCGCCGTCATCACCGCGAAAACGCTTAAAGACCTTGGCCTGCAACCCGAAGATGTGATGAGCCGCGTGTTTGGAGGGATAGAAACCAATTCGGCTGACGCCACACATCCGAAAGGCAAGAAAGACCTCGCCGAACTGGATAAAATCACGAAAGCCGGTCTCGAACGCCTTTACGACTTTCAACACGCCGACGGCGGCTGGGGTTGGTGGAAGCAAGGCGACAGCGACCATTGGATGACGGCTTACGTGGTGTGGGGATTGTCGCTGGCGAAACAAGCCGGTGTTGAAATCAAAACCGATGTGATTGAGCGCGTCGTCGCCTATTTGGATAAAACGCTCGTCGAGGAAGAAGAAAACTATGATATGCAGGCGTGGATGCTCCATGCATTGAGTGTGGATTATTACTTTCAGATCAAGACACGAACTGGATCTATCTCGCCAATCCGGCAAAGAGCCTTCGACAATCTTTGGAAGAACCGCGAGAAGTTGAACGCTTACACCCGCTCGCTGCTCGCGTTGAGCGCGCATTACTTCGGCAAAATGCAGGAAGCTAAAACGCTCATCGAGAATCTGGAAAACGGCGTCAAACGCGACGACCGCCCCGACACGTCGGTATTGGTCAACGGCTCACCCTCGACTCTCAACTCACAACCTTCGACCATTCTGGGCACCACCCATTGGGGAGAAGACGGCATTTACTGGCGCTGGTCGGACGGCGGCGTGGAGGCGACGGCGTTCGCGTTGCGCGCGCTGCTCGCGATTGATCCGACGAACAAACTCGTCGAGCCGGTCTCGAACTGGCTGATCAAGAACCGCCGCGGCGCGCAGTGGAGCAACACCCGCGATACCGCCATCGTCGTGCTGGCGATGAACGATTATCTGCGCGCGAGCGGCGAGTTCAAACCGGAAATGGAATACGAGCTATTCGTGAACGGCAAATCCATCGCGAAGAAAAAAATCAGCGGCACGGACGTGTTCAACGCGCCGAGCCGGTTCACGATTGATCCGAAGCTCGTCAAGGACGCGAACGAGGTTCGCATAAAGCGCAAAGGTGACGGGCCGGTTTACTTTGCCGTCGAAGGAAAGTTTTTCAGCCTCGAAGAACCGATCACGCCCGCCGGCAACGAGATTTTCGTGAAGCGCGAGTATTACAAACTCGTCGGCCGCCCGACGCTGCTCAAGGGCTACGTCTATGACAAAGTCCCGCTGTCGGACGGCGAAAGCGTGAAAAGCGGCGAGCGCGTGGAAACCGTGCTCACCATCGAAGCGAAGAATAATTACGAGTATCTGCTGTTCGAAGATTTGAAGCCTGCCGGAATTGAGGCGGTGGAAATCCGCAGCGGCGAATCGCTTTATGCGCGGGAATTCAAAAGTGGCGCGGTAGAGCGCAAGCACGGTCAGGTTGGTTCTTCCGGGCAATCAACGGCCCACACGGTGAAGAGCGGGGACACCCTATCCAAAATCGCTCAACGTAACGGCTCGTCGGTGAGCGTGATAAAAAATGCGAACCAGTTGACGGCGGACCGTATTCGCGTGGGTCAAAAGCTCATCATTCCACCGATGGGCGCAACTGAATTGAGCGACGATTACACTGGTCGTTCGCGTTGGGTGTATCAGGAACTGCGCGACCGGAAGGTCGCCTTGTTCCTCGACAAGCTCCCCGAAGGGGTTTGGGAAATCCGTTACGATTTCCGCGCCGAGGTTCCGGGAAGATTCCACGCGCTGCCCGTCCTCGGCCACGCGATGTACGTGCCGGAGATTCGTTGCAACGGGGCGGAAGTGCGGATCACGGTGGAAGATGCGAAACCGTGAGTTCTCCAGGAACGTGTAGGAACCGACGTCGGAGGCTCGCTTTGATTGGCGATCGCGGAGTGAAAGTCAGAGCCTCCTTACGTCGTCTCCTGCGAACCAAGCTAAACAGTTGCCCCTAGGTTCATCCTGCGGCAAACTATTCAAGCATGTCGGTCACAACATCGCAGGAAATCAGCTTGCGCCAGAAGGTGGACCCTTTGGTCTGGGCGTTCGGCATTTCCCTGACGATTCATCTCCTTTTGTTTGGCGGCTTCAAGCTGGGACAACGGTATGATTTGTGGAACAAAAGTCTTTTGCCTGCGTGGTTGAAGAAATCGCTGAGTTCTCTCAAGACGGCGCAAAAGAAACCACCGGTTAACACCGAGCCTCCACTTTTGTTCATTGATGTGAATCCCGTTCAGGCTGCCACGGAAGCACCCAAGGACGCGAAATATTATTCCGCACTGAATTCGAAGGCCGCCAATCCCGATTCACAGATCGACGCCAATGTTCCGAGAATTACCGGCAAACAGACGCAAGTGCCAAAAACCGAGGACGTCCCGCGTACCAAACAATTCCCTTTGCAGCCGACGCCGCCAACTCCCAAACCGGAAGCGACCGAGCCGCGCCCAAAGACCGGCCCAACGCCGGGCGACCTGGCACTGGGCAAACCCGCGCCCCAACCGGACAACAGTGACTCCAAGCCTGCCGAACGAGAACGTCCGCGCACGCTGGCCGCCGCCAAGGCTTTACCCGGGGAAAAAATGAAGCAGGAGGGCGGCGTCAGAAAACGTGTGGAAATGACCTCGGTGGACGCCAAGGCCACGCCCTTCGGGGCGTATGATGCGGTGTTCATCGACGCAGTTCAGCGTCACTGGTTTGATTTGCTCGAGAAGCGGAATTTTGCGCGCGATCGCACGGGCAAAGTGGTTCTGGAATTTCGCTTGAATTATGATGGACGCATCACCGAAATGAAGGAAGTCGAAAATGACGTAGGTGAGTTGCTTGGGTTGTTGTGTCAAATGGCCGTGCTCGACCCTGCTCGCTATGCCGACTGGCCGAGTGACATGCGGCGGCTGGTGGGAGCGGATTACCGTGAAGTACGGTTCACCTTTTACTATAATTAGCGGATGAATTTTCGGTCCGGCTGGTCAGCGGACCGTTTGTCGGTCAATACTATTCAATCATGGAAACTTTTTTTTATGCGTTATTGGTGCTGACTTCATTGGTCGGCGTGACTTTTATTGTGGAACGCGGCATTGCCCTGCGGTGGCGTAAAGTCGTTCCGCCAGCGATTGAAGCAGCGGTGGAAGGCTGTCAATCGCAGGGAGACCTGCACATGCTGCGTTACGCGTGCGAGCAAAATTCCTCGCCATTGAGCCGCCTGCTATTGTTGGCGGCCGATCATTTGCACTGGCCCAAAGCAGAATGCGAGGACGCGGTCCAGACCCGCGCCCGGCATGAAATGGTGCGATTGGAGCGGGGACTCGTCGTGTTGGAAATTGTCGTGGGCATTGCACCATTGTTGGGTCTGGTCGGCACGATTTACGGCATGATCACCTTATTCAGCGGACTGGGCCAGTCCGGTCTGGGCGACAACGCCGCGCTGGCCAAGGGGATTGCCCTCATCCTGAATACGACCCTCGCCGGCCTGCTCATAGCCATTCCATCTCTCATCGCCTGGAGTTACTACAGCAAGAAGGTGGAAATGCTCGCAGTGGAATTGGAAGCATTATGCGATGAGTTTCTCCGGCGGCAATATCGCCAGCAAATCAAACCCTAGCCATGCGGTTTTTTATTCGCAAACACAACAAGCCGCCCACGGTCATCATTGTTGCCTTGATCGACGTTTTGATCGTGCTGCTGATTTTTTTGATGGTGACCACCACCTTTAAGCAACGGCCGGCACTGAAACTGGCGCTGCCAGAATCCAGCCAGGCCACCAAGACCGGTGCCAATGAAGCGGCACCATTGGTCGTCGCTATTGATGAAAAAGGAATCTTGCGGCTCGGCGTGGAGGCAAAACCGGTAGTCGCGGACCGATTGAAGACCGAATTTTTGGAAGCAGTCGGAAAAAATCCACAACTCAAGCTCGCGATCAACGCGGACAAAAATGCACCGTTCGGTCAAATTGTGAAAGTGATGGATGCCGCCAAGGAAGCGGGGATCAAAACCGTCAACGCTTTCACGAAAGAAGCGGGCAAACCTTAGGCTGCGTCAGCTCAATAATTCTTCCGCGATCTGCACCGCGTTGAGGGCGGCGCCTTTGAGGAGTTGATCGCCAGAAACCCAGAAGGCAAGGCCGTTGTCGAGCGCGCAATCGAGGCGGATACGGCCAATGGCACAGTTATATTTCTCCGCGGCGTGCAAGGGCTGTGGATATTCGTTTTTCGTCGGGTCGTCGATCACGTCCAGGCCGGGCGCCTTATTGAGCGCCTCGCGCGCAGCCGCAACGGTGACCGGTTTTTCGAACTCGGCGCTCACGGCCACCGAGTGGGCGCGATAGACCGGCACGCGCACGCAGGTGACACTGGCGCGAAAGGCCGGGAGGTGCATGATTTTGCGCCCTTCGTTTTCCATTTTCATTTCTTCCCTGGTGTAGCCTGAAGGCAGGAAGGAATCGACGTGCGGCAAGACGTTGAACGCGATCTGGTGCGGATAAACGTGTTTGGTGACGGGCTGTTTTTTCACCACCTGCTCGACCTGGCGTTCCAGTTCTTCAATCGCCTTTGCGCCCGTGCCGGAAACGGCCTGGTAGCTGGAGGCAAAAATGCGTTTCACCTTGAACGCCTGGTGTAATGGGTAAAGCGCCATGAGCGTGACTGCGGTCGTGCAATTCGGATTGGCGATGATGCCTTCATGCCGCTTCACATCGGCGGCGTTGATTTCAGGAATCACCAACGGAACGTTGTCGTCCATGCGGAATGCGCTGGAGTTGTCGATGACGATGCACCCGTTTTTCGCGGCGATGGGCGCGAATTCCCTGGAGATGTTGCCGCCCGCGCTGAACAATGCGATGTCGATTCCGGTGAACGATTTTTTGGTCAGTTCCCTGACCGTGATGTCGTGGCCGCGGAATTTGAGTTTCTTGCCGACGGAACGGGCGGACGCGAGCAACGTCAATTTCCCGACCGGAAAATTGCGCTTCTCCAACGTCTTGATCATCTCGATGCCGACGGCGCCCGTCGCGCCGACCACCGCTACATGTGGACTACGGTTCATAAAAGGTCGGTAATTATAGCGATTGGTTCGGGGGTGTCAAACATGCGGAGGGATCATCTCGGATCGAATCCGTCAGTTCAGCGGAGAAAAAATTAAACGGTATCGACAAGAACTGCATTCCTGCCCTATAACCGCGCGCAACGAACGCTGCTATTTATGCTGATTCTGTTTCTCTTCTTTTGTTCCGGCGCCACGGCGCTCATCTACGAGGTGGTGTGGTCAAAATATCTGGCGCTGATGTTTGGGAGCACGATCCAGGCGCAAACAGTGGTCCTGGCCGTTTTCATGGGCGGACTGGCCTTGGGGAATCGGCTCTTTGGCGGTCGCGCCGATCGCACGCAGCAACCGCTCGCGTGGTATGGATACATTGAGGTGGCCATTGGTCTCTATGCGTTTTTCTTCACTTCGATTTACGGCTTTGCGGACATGGTTTACATGAAGTTGGGCGCGTCCATCGTCGAACGCAGCGGTCTGTTGTTGTTGCTGAAAGGATTCCTGAGCGTTGCTCTGTTGCTTGGCCCAACCACGTTGATGGGAGGCACGCTGCCGCTGCTGGCCGCCTGGTTGCAAAAAAAATCGTCGGATGCGGGCCGCCGTTCAGCCCGTTTTTATTCCACCAACAGCCTGGGCGCGGTTTGCGGCGCCGGCTTGGCCGGCTTTGTTCTGGTGCGTTCGATGGGACTGCCGGTGACGATGCAGATGACGGCGTTGGTGAATGTGGTTATTGGTTTTGTTGCGGTTGGCCTGGCGCGGCAACAAGGCAATCTGCCCGCCGGCGCGGCCCAGGCATCCGTCAATGTTGGTGCGGCGCAGTCTCAAAATGAGGCGGCAATTTTCCGGTGGAGCTGCGTCATGGTCACTTTCACGGGAGCGGTTTCCATGGGACTGGAGGTGTTGGCTACGCGTTGTCTGTCGCTGATTTTTGGCGCTTCGCTGCAATCTTTTGCCATCGTGCTGATGGCGTTCATTCTGGGAATCGGCATCGGTAGCGCGGTGATGGCGTCGCCGCGCTGGGGACCTTTGCAAAAGGAAAACAAGTGCATCGTGCTTTTGTTGCTGGCGTCCGGCTTGACCGGTCTGCTGGTTTTCAAAATGGAAGGCGTGGTTGAAATTTACCGGCAGGCCAAAACGGGGTTGGCGGCCAGTGCGATGGGTTTCCGGTTTCATGAAATCCTCACGGCAGCGATTTCAATGATCGTGCTCGGCTTGCCGGCGGCCTTGTTGGGTTCGGTGCTGCCGCTTTCGATTCGCGCGGTTTCAGAAGGTACGACGACGTTAGGCGACCGGGTGGGCCGATTGCTGACCTGGAACACGCTGGGAGCGGTGGCGGGTGTGTTGTTGACCGGTTTTATTTTGATGCCGCGCATCGGATTGAGAGGCTCGTTTGGCATATTGGCCATTGTGTTGAGCGCGACGGCGTTGTTAGTGGCGCGCACAAAGAGGCACTGGCGCGCGATGACCGTGGGTGCGGCCGTCACCGGGCTGCTGATTTTGGATTGCGCGCTGGGCGGCGAAGGATGGCGGCATGTGATGAGTTCGGGCGCCTTTCGTAAACGCGACCTTGCGTTGGATCCCCGCGAGATGGAGTTACGACGCAAGAATGTGGACATTCTTTTTTACGAGGACGCCGCGGACGCCACGGTGTCGGTCGAAAAAGTCAAGGGTGCGACGGAAATTGCCCTGCGGATCAATGGCAAACCCGACGCCTCAACGGAGGGTGATCTATCGACGCAATTTCTGCTGGCGCATTTGCCGATGCTGGCGCGGCCGGACAGCAAGGATGTGTTTGTGCTCGGTTTCGGCAGCGGCATCACGGGCGGCGCGTTGTTGGGCCATCCCATCGAGCACCTGAACATTGCGGAGAATTGCCGGCCGGTCTTGCGCGCCGCCAAATTGTTTGAGCCGTGGAATCACGGTGTGTTGACCAACGCCCGCACCCGGATTTGGCCGGAGGATGCCCGAACGGTGTTGAAGCTCAGCCCGCAAAAGTATGACGTGATCATCAGCGAACCGTCCAACCCGTGGGTGGCCGGTATCGGGAGCGTTTTCAGCCGGGAATTTTACGAGTTGGCCGGCACCCGACTCAAGGAAGGCGGCATCATGGCGCAATGGTTTCATATTTACGAAATGAGCGACGGCATCGTGGGACTCGTGTTACGCACCTTTGCCGGCGTATTTCCGTACGTGGAAATTTGGGACACGAATTCCGGTGACATCATTTTTCTCGGCTCGCATCAGTCGTGGGAAATGAATCCCGGATCGTTTCGCAAAGTTTTTGCGCGAGAATTGCCGCGCAAGGATTTGGAAATGATCGGCCTCAAGACACCGGAAACGATTTGGGCACGGCAGGTCGCCTCGCAACGCACCGGGTTTGCGATCGTCGGCCGAGGGCCGATGCAATCGGACGCCTTTCCCGTGCTTGAATACGAAGCGCCCAAGGCATTTTACGTTGGCGGCCGGTCGCTGCTGCTGGCAAATTTTGACGAGCGCACCTGGCAACTGCCTTTCGCCGCAGCAGAGAAACTATCCACGCTGGCCGCCTTATCAGACGATATGTTGAAGCCAATGTTTATCAAACATTCCACCAGCAATAAAGATTTGGTAGATTACCTGAACCGACGCTTTGCCAATGCAACCGGAGACAACCCGCCGGAAAAATTGGACAACACTTTCAGCCCTTGCATCTTTCGCCCGGCGAACCGCCTGTTTCGGCCGATCGATTTTCCACACGAAGCGAATGAAGCGGGGAAACGCTTCTTGCAGGCCAGGACGTTGCTGCTGTCCAACCGCGACCAGTGGCCGGAAGGCATTCGGATGGTGGCGACGATTCTCCGCGATCCGCCTGGCACCGCCGCCAAACCACCGCCGGAATGGCCCTTGGCGCTCTACGCCGCCATGGCCGCCAAGGCCAGCTTGAGCCTGGGCGATGTGCAGCAAGCGCGGGAACTTCTTTTGCTGGGCCTCAAACAGGACCCGCAACTCGACCAACTGCAACATCTGGCCCGCATCATGGTGAGGGAAAAACTGATCCAACGCGAGGACATCCCGATTGATTTCTGAACTTGGAATAGTTGTTTGGGTGAACCAGGCCGACGAAATCAAATAAAACTCGAAATCTATCGTCCAACCTTTCACATTAAAGAAATGTCGGCCATTGAGCGCACCATTCAAGTCAGCTATCAACTGCGGGTCCATTTTACCCGACGAGTGTTTGATTCAAACAATCCTGTGCTCAAAACGGTGCTTGCGAACGGGGAGATCCAGGGCGTCCGCAAAGCACTCTTTGTCCTCGATGAAACGCTCGCTCTTGCGCAACCGAATCTTGCGCGCGACATCGAAAACTATTTTGCGGCGTTCCCGGACGAACTCAAACTCGCCTGTCCGCCGTTGATCATCGAAGGCGGCGAGCGGGCAAAGAATTCCTACTTTCATGTCTCCGAAATTCAATCCCACATCGAACGCTATCACATCGACCGCCACTCTTATGTCATCGCCGTGGGCGGAGGCGCGTTGTTGGATTTCGTGGGGCTGGCCGCCGCCACCGCCCATCGCGGTGTGCGCCACGTGCGGATTCCCACCACGACACTCAGCCAGGACGATTCCGGCGTCGGCGTCAAAAACGGCATCAACGCTTTCGGCAAAAAGAATTTTATCGGCACTTTCACGCCTCCATTTGCCATCATCAACGATTTCGAAATGCTCGCGTCGCTCTCACCGCGTGACAAACGGGCCGGCTACGTCGAGGCCATCAAGGTCGCGGTGATACGCGATGCGGCCTTTTTTGAGGACATCGAACGGAACGTGGAAAAACTGCGTGACTTCGATCCGGCGGCGATGGAGCGGCTCATTCACCGTTGTGCCGAATTGCACGTGAACCACATCGCGACTTCGGGCGATCCTTTCGAATTCGGTTCCGCCCGCCCGCTCGATTTTGGCCACTGGTCGGCGCACAAGCTGGAACAATTATCGGAATATAAAATCCGTCATGGCGAAGCGGTGGCGATCGGGATTGCGCTCGATGTGATTTATTCCCGCAAAATGGGATTCCTTGATGAACGATCCGCGATGCGCATTCTCACGTTGCTGGAAACACTCGGCTTTGAGTTGTTCGCCGATGAACTGCTCCACACCGTTTCCGGCGGCGGCCTGATCGTGCTCAATGGTCTGGAGGAATTTCGCGAGCACTTGGGCGGTCAACTCACCATCACGCTGCTGCAGGCGATCGGTCAGGGATTCGAAACTCACATGATGAGCTTGCCGCAGGTTGTCGAAGCGATTCACGAGTTGGAAGCGCGCAATCACCAAAAAGGGCGGAAGGTCATTTACGGGAATGCGTAGCGCGGTTGCTTTTGAGCCATGAATTTCTTTTTGGAAAGTCTGGCAACGCCCCCTTAACCTGCATTTCAACTTTGGCTAAATTCATCCGATGAAACGAACGGCAGTCATCAATGTTGTCGGACTCACCTCTTCGCTGATCGGGGAACACACGCCACGCATTCAAGAGTTTCTGAAACTCGGCGCGGCAGTTCCGATCATGCCGGCTTTTCCCGCCGTCACTTGCACCGCCCAATCAACTTATTTGACCGGTTTGCCTCCGTCGCAGCACGGCATCGTTGGCAACGGTTGGTATAATCGCGAACAAGCAGAAGTCCAATTCTGGAAACAATCCAACCACCTCGTTCATGGTCGGAAAATCTGGGAGGAGTTGCGCGAACTGAATCCCGGCTTCACTTGCGCGAAATTATTTTGGTGGTACAACATGTATTCCAGCGCGGACTACTCCATCACGCCGCGCCCGATGTATCCCGCCGATGGCCGGAAATTTTTTGACATCTACACCTGGCCTTATTCCATCCTTAACGAAATCAAAAAAGACCTCGGCGAATTTCCGTTTCCGGGCTTTTGGGGTCCCGCCGCAGGCGTGAACTCGCCGCAAGGCGCACCCGATGCCGCGTCACGCTGGATAGCTGAATCAACGAAGTGGATTGAAAACAAATACGCGCCGACGCTGAGTCTGGTTTATCTTCCGCATCTCGATTACAATCTGCAACGGCTTGGCCCAAAAGATCTCAAAACCAAACGCGACCTACAGGAGATTGATGCCATCGTCGGTGATTTGATTGAGTTTTTCAAAAAGCGTTCGGTGCAAGTAATCTTGCTCTCTGAATACGGCATCACGAACGTGAACGCGCCAATTCATCTCAATCGACTCTTCCGCAAGAACGGTTGGCTCACGATCAAGGAGGAACTAGGTTTGGAACTGCTCGATTGCGGCGCAAGCAAGGTATTTGCGGTAGCCGACCACCAAATCGCGCACATTTATCTGAATGATCGTTCACTGGAGAACAAAGTGCGCGGACTGCTTGAGAACACATCCGGCATCGAGCAGGTGCTCGGACACACCGAGCAAGCGAAGGTGAGAATCGATCATTCGCGCGCCGGTGACTTGATCGCCGTGGCCATGGAAAACGCCTGGTTCACCTATTACTATTGGCTCGATGACCACTTGGCGCCTGATTTCGCTCGCTGCGTCGATATCCACCGCAAGCCGGGCTACGATCCGGTGGAGCTTTTCCTTAATCCGACAATTCCCGCTGCGAAACTAAAAATCCTCTGGCGACTGCTTCAAAAGAAGCTCGGCTTTCGCATGTTGATGGATGTCATTCCACTCGACGCCACGCTCGTTAAAGGCTCGCACGGTCGCCGCCCCGCCAGCGCCGCGGATTATCCGGTCATCATCACCGGTCGGGCCGAACTTCTGCACGCGCCGCAGATCAATCCGACGGACGTTTATCACATCATCAAACGCCATGTGGAGAGATAGCATCATCAATTCCACGTCTCGATTCAAAACCGCCCTTATCTTCAGCGTGTGGGTCGGTTCCATGAGTTTTGTTTTGGCCGAAAACTGGCCCGGCTGGCGCGGTCCGCGCGGCGACGGGACGAGCTTGGAAATCAATGTTCCGGTTCACTGGAGCGCGACCAGCAACGTGCTATGGAAAACCGAAATTCCCGGTGTCGGTCACGCCTCGCCGATTGTCTGGGACGACAAAATCGTCAGCGTCTCCGCGCTTGCCGACCGACAGGCGCGTGTGCTTTTCTGCCTGGATCGCAAGACCGGAAAAATTCTCTGGCAACAGAACGTCGTTACCGCGCCACTGGAAGACAAACATCCGCTTAACAGCCACGCGTCCAGCACGCCAGCCACGGATGGCAAACTCGTTTACGTCGCGTTTCTGGATGCCAAGGAAATGCTCGTCGCCGCCTTTGATTTCAACGGCCTACAGCGATGGGTCGTGCGGCCCGGAGTGTTCTCCAGCAAACATGGCTTTTGTAGTTCGCCGGTTTTGTTCAAAGACAAAGTCATTGTGAACGGCGATCACGACGGTGATTCCTACCTCGTCGCATTATCGCGCGCCGACGGCCACACGTTTTGGAAAACGCCACGCCAAAACCACACGCGCAGTTACTGCGCGCCGATCATCCGCGAACTGAGCGGGCGCACCCAGATGGTTTTGTCCGGTGACATCTGTGTGACCAGTTACGATCCCAACAACGGCAAACTACATTGGATCATCGACGGCCCGACCGAACAATTTGTGGCTTCGCTGGTCTATAGCGAAAAGACTGGCCTGCTCTATATGACGGGCGGGTTTCCGGATCACCATATTCTCGCGATCAAACCGGACGGCCTCGGCAACGTGACCAAGACGCACATCGCCTGGCGCACGAATAAAGGCGCGGCCTATGTACCGTCGCCCATCATCGAAGGCGATTACTTTCTGGTCGTCTCCGATTCCGGCGTTGCCCACTGTTTCGAGGCGGCCACCGGCAAATTATTTTGGCAGGAAAGGTTTGGCGAACATCACGCGTCGCTCGTTTCCGCCAACGGACTGGTTTATTTCCTTAATGACAACGGCGTGATGCACGTTGTCAAACCCGGCCCGGAGTTTCAACTGATTGCCAAAAACGAAATCGGCGAAAAGTGTTTTGCTTCACCCGCGATAAGTCAGGGACAAATTTTTCTGCGGGAGGAGAAGCATCTTTATTGCATTGCAAGTTCATCTGCGTCGCGTAGCAACGGAAGAGAATAGCGCACCACTGTAACCGTGTGCCAATATCGGTTGTTCCTGCTGGAAATAGTCCGTGAGAATGGAAATTCACTCGCCTGATTTCGGCAAAGCGTGTCCGGGCACAGAGCACTTGGGATTTTCTCCCACTACTCCGAGTTCATAAATGCCACGAGCAGGGCAAACTGGCAATGTGCTCACGGTTCTTCCCAAGTAAGGTAAGATGTCCGCAGTGGTAGTTTTATCCCCGAGCACCTTTTTTCTTTCCGAGGCCCATTGTTGCTTTGCGCCATCGATCTGGGGCAAATTGTCGATGCATACGCGTTTTAAGGCAGCTCGTTCATGCGAACCTTGTTCGATTGCAACGAAGGATGCAAAAAGGACAATCGCCGAAATCGTAATAAGGATAACGATCCAGCCGGATATTTCGGACCGACTCGCCATAATCAGGCCTCGTTGGTCATCGTTTCCGTCGTCTCGCCGGCCCGAAATAATATCCGCCACTCAACCGCACGGCCTTGACTTTGCGCTCGTATCCTTGCGGCTGGCCGGGTTTGCCCTCCTCGAACAGCGCGGTGTACTTGTAGTTAAAATTTTCCAGTTTCAATCGCGGAATTTTCTGGCTTATGAACCGCTCGATGGCGGCCACGTGCGGCGAATCTTCCGCCACCATCAGCGTGAAGGCGTCGCCTTTGGCCTCGGCGCGGCCCGTGCGGCCAATGCGATGAATGTAATCTTCCGGATGTTGCGGCACGTCGTAGTTGATGACATGGCTCACGTCGGCGATGTCCAGTCCGCGCGCGGCGATGTCCGTGGCCACCAGCACTTCAAAGCGGCCGTCACGAAAACCGCGCAACGCCTGTTCGCGTTCGCGCTGGGTGCGGTTCGAGTGGAGCACGGCCACGGCGTGATTGTTCTTTTTAAGCAGGCCCGCGATGCGGTCGGCGCGATGTTTGGTACGGCAGAATATCAGCACCGAGTTGTAACTCACCTGGTCCAGCAGGGCGCGGAGCAAATCGCTCTTTTGATCTTCCGCCACGGCATAGATGACGTGCTTGACCGTTTCTGCCGGCGTCCGGCGCGCGCCGATCTCGACGGTCTGCGGATTCTTCATCGCCCACTTGATGAGCGTTTCAATCTGCGGCGGAATGGTGGCGGAAAACAGCGAGGTGTGCCGCTGGCGCGGGCATCGTTCCACGATGCGCCGAACGTCGGGCAGGAAACCCATGTCGAGCATCCGGTCGGCTTCATCGAGCACGAGAAATTTGACCTGGTCGAGCTTGCAGGTGCCGCGGCCCGAATGATCCAGCAAACGGCCGGGCGTGGCGACGATGATATCGACGCCATTGCGCAAGGCGTCCATCTGATGTCCGTAACCGACGCCGCCGTAAAGCACCGCGACGCGCAGATCGGTGAACCGCGCAAAGTCGCGAAACGCCGTTTCCACTTGTGCCGCCAGTTCGCGGGTCGGTTCAAGGATCAACACCCGCGTCGCATGGCTGTGTTGCCCCAGTTGCGTCAGAATGGGCAACGCGAAGGCGGCCGTCTTGCCGGTGCCGGTTTGGGCGCTGCCGATGACATCCTGCCCGGCCATGATGAGCGGGATGGCGCGGAGTTGAATGGGCGTCGGCTCGACGTAACCCATCGCTTTGATGCCGTCCAGAGCGGCGGAGGAAAGACCGAATGTTGTAAAGGGCATGTTGAAAATTCCGAATGACGAATGACGGACTACGCCGTTTCGTGAGCAACCGGCGCTGGTTTTTCTTCCACAATACCGACGGTGTTTTGCGCGCTGGTTTCCAAAGCGGTTTGCCCGGCGGGCAAATCTTTCACTACTTCCACGGTCGCTTCGGTTTCGGAGACAAACGAGGCGGATTCACTTTCGGAAATTTTCTGTTCAACTGCCGCTGAAGTTTCGTTCAACACCGGCTCATTGCGCGCGACGGACGGCGTTTCCTCCCGTTTCTTTTCCGGCTTGGGCGGCTTGAGCACTGGCTTCTTGGCGGTTTCCAAGATGCCGTTGGCAAATTCAATGACATGCCCCTGGTGAATCAGCCAGTGCAGGTTCGTAATCACCGCGGTTATCTCCGGAGTTGGCTCTGCAGCGGCAGACGCAACGTTCGCTGCAACCAGAAACACAGCACTGGCGGGAACGAGCGCTTCCATGAGCTTACGGCGGGTGCATTTGGGAGTGTTATTGACGAAATCGACGATGCGTTTAATCTCCTCGGAAACAGGGGTCGCCTCCACGTCGAGGAAATGCGGGCGCGCCACGGAAACATGGGTAACAGTTTTGTTGACCTTGAAAAATTGCAAGCCGTGCGCGGCGAATTGCTGGCTCAAGGTGGTGGCGGTTTGGAGCGGGAAGCGCCTTTGATCTTCCCAGATGTGCCGGAGCAGTCGCACCAGTGCTGGCGAGGGCAGCGCGCGACTGGCGGTGCCGCTGAGGGTGTGGGTCTCCACCGATTTGATGATGTTGGCGAGATGAGTTTCGCGGAAATGTTTTTCCACGGCGTCGCGGCTGGGCAGTTTGAGCGGCTCGGGCACGTTCAAACAGACGTATTCCGTTCGGAAACTTTGATCTTCGACCCATTTTTTGACGACGGCCTCGTCCTTCACGATTCTGACGCGTGACTTGAACACCTCGAACGGCATCCGGGCGAACCGTTCCGTGTGCAGCTTGCGCAACTGATTCTGATAATCGTGGTAATTCGGCGGGCCAAGAATGACGCCGCTAATGCCGCATTGAGCGACGAACGTGTAGGTCCCTTTCGGCGGCTCGGTCGCCGTTTTCTCAGCCTGGTAAAACGTGCCGAAATGCTTGCCCAACGCATGACCCACCGCCTCCTCCTCCAAGAACCAGAGCGTGTCGTCCAACGCGCATAAGAACAGTGGTTGAGCAACGGTGCCGTCCGCTTTCTTGATTACGGAAAAACGGACCAGTTGCCGTTCCGGCTTCTGCAAAATCATCTGCGCGATGTCGAACAACGGATAAGCGCGGCCCGTTATCTTGATTTGCCGTGCCAGTGAATCGACGCCCTTGTCGTCGGGCAAGAGCGTAATTCTGATTTCCGGCAGCGGCGGCGTTTCGCGTTGTTCACGCGACTCGTCACGGCGGAATCCACTTTTGCCTGAGTGTTGCGGAAACCCGCCGGCTCGACGCTGGGCACGGCCACGGTCATCTCGCGGCCCGTGGTTTTGATCGCGACCCGCAGGTTCTCCGCGGCCTGTACGGCGGCCCTGCCGATCATCGTATTTGCGGTCAGATCTTCCGTCGTCGCCGGCATGACGGGCGTATTGATTCGTGTCGGGAGAAACCTGCGCCCAAGCGGGCAGAAAGTGTAACTCCAAGTCAATTTCGGTTTCGGTTGATGAACTCATTCGTTTTTCAAGGCGCAGTTACCTTGGCGCGGTGATAACGTCTCCATAGAATGAAGCGGCTCTTTCGGGATTGCAAGCATCCTGACGCACAATTCTAATGCACAATTCCCTGTCCAGCGGACGGCACGGGTTAATGCAACGCAGTTCTTGCATGAGGTTTGGAGTCCCACCTTCTGGCGGTGGCGGGAGGAAACCATCAATACCGTTCGGTGTTTGATCGGTTTCGCCACTTTTAGTCATTAGCAGAGAAACCCCCGTTCTCTGAACGGGGTGAGAGACAGAGCTTTGCTGGAAAGAATCTGCCCATGAAGATCCTTTCTGAGCGTTGTCCCACAACGAAACAGAAAGGAAAAGAACATGAGCAGATTCAAAAAGTTATCGCCTACGATCCGGCATTGCGAGTACCACATCATCTGGGTGCCAAAATACCGGTATCGGGTGATGCAGGGAAAGGTGAAAGAGGAAGTGGAGTTGTGCGTGCGGGAACAGAGTCGGCAGATGAATTGCGAGGTACAGGAAATGAACGTCCAAGCCGATCACGTACACTGGATCGTGCAGGTACCGCCCAAGCTGGCAATATCCGAATACATGGGGCGGCTGAAAGGCAAGAGTGCGATCCGGGTGTTCGGCGCGTTTCGGGAGTTGAGGCAGCGGCGGTATTGGGGCAATCACTTTTGGGCGCAGGGCTACTGTGTTGGGACAGTGGGCTTGGACCAAGAGATGATACGGAAGTATGTAAGATGGCAAGAGAAGCAGGAACAACGGCAAGAGGAGTTCCGCTTTAACCGATAGATGAAAGAACCGGGACAAGCTCAACAGCCCAGCCCCCTTTGGGGGCCGGGCTATGGCCTCTTACAGAGGCCCAGATTAAAAGCCCCGCCCTTTTTGGGCGGGG
>PLJQ01000330.1 GCA_003140275.1 Limisphaerales bacterium | reverse complement strand
AATTTACGTCGCGCCCGAAGCGCCCGGCCACGCGAGCCATGGCCGCAAGCCGTCGCCGCAATTTCTGTTCGACGCGCGTGACGAATTCGGAATCGATCTCTCACAAAGCTACCTGATTGGCGACAAGCTCATTGATTTGGAATGTGGCTGGAACGCGGGCCTGAAAAAGTGCATCCTGGTAAGGACCGGTTACGGCGCGGAACTGGAGCGCGAGTCTGCCTGGAAAATCAAAGCTGCTGTCGTGGTGGATGCTTTGCCGGCGTCGGCAGAATATACTTTAAGCACGAATTGACGCGGAAGAATGCCGAAGCACATTGCCCGAAATGCCGAAGGGTGTGAATGAAACTTTCGATGCTTCTCAACTCCGCGGTGTTAAGTCAGCACAATGAAATCCTCGTATGAACCCAACCCCTAAAACTTCGTAAGCCCCGCCAATTCTCTTACGCGTAGTTCGATGTGCCCTCGCTTGAGCTTCGTGGTGCGATTCAGGCCAAATCCCTCGCAGCAGAACGACGCGACCACGGTGCCATAGACGACCGCGCGACGCAGGTTGTCGTCAATCGCGCCGCGCGCCGTTGCCAGATAGCCCATCATGCCGCCGACGAATGAATCGCCCGCGCCCGTCGGATCGACGACGCGGTGCAACGGAAACGCCGGCGCGATAAAAAATCCTTTCGGTGTGGAAACAATCGCGCCATGCTCGCCTTTCTTGATGATCACGTATTTCGGGCCGAGCTGGTGAAGTTTTTTGATTGCCGTCACCACGTTGTCCGCCTTGGTGAGTTGGTACGCCTCGCCGTCGTTGAGCACAAAGCAATCGATCCGTTTGAGCAGCTTCAGCAAATCTGCCAGCGCAATGTTCAGCCACAAATCCATCGTGTCGGCGGCGATAAATTTTGGCCGGCGCATCTGGTCGAGCACATGAAGTTGCAGCGCCGGAGCGATGTTCGCCAGCAGCACGAAGGGGGAGGTCTGATACGCCTTGGGCAGCGTGGGGGTGAAGGTTTCAAACACGCCCAGTTCCGTCAGCAGGGTCCGACGATTGTTCATGTTGGTTTCGTATTCGCCCGACCAGTGGAACGTCTTGCCGGGCAACCTCTGCAAACCTTCGAGATCAATGCCGTGCCGGCGGTAAAGTTGGACGTAACGCTTCGGAAAATCATCCCCGACGACGCCGACGAGTTTGACCGGCCCAAAAAAACTGGCCGCCACCGCCGCGTGACTGGCCGAGCCGCCGAGCAAGCGCGGGTTTTCCGCTTTGGGAGTTTTGATGGAATCCAGCGCGGTCGAGCCGACGATGAGAACACTCATGCGAATTTTAAATTGTGAATTTCAAGTTTCAATCAACGGCGCGGAGGGTAAACAATGAAACGCAGCGAGGCAAGGTCGTGATTGCAGCGGCGCTCCATGAGCGTCGCAAAAGTTGGCGGCGATCACCGACCGCCGCTACAACCTCCGTCGAAATTCAGCGCACGCCTTGGCCACGTCGTCCGCATTCAAAATGGCGGACACGACACAAACACGCCGCGCACCCGCGGCCAGAACGTCCTCCAGATTATCCAGATTGATGCCGCCGATGGCGAACCACGGAATCGGCACACTGGCCGCCGCCCAACGGACATAATCGAGTGTGACGGGTTTGGCCGCGGGCTTGGTGCCCGTTGCATAAACCGGCCCAATGGCGAGATAGTCAGCGCCGGCGGCGCGGGCGCGCCCGGCCTGCGTTGGCGCATGAGTGCTCAGGCCGAATCGAAGTTGCGAGTTGCGAGTGGAGAGTTGAGAAACGTGCGTATGACCGTCATCGAAAAAATCTTCCTGTCCCAGGTGGCAGCATTCCGCTCCGACTTCGCGCGCGATCTCCAGGTGATCGTTAACGACCAGACCGACACCCGCCCCTTGCGTGACGGGCAGGATCGCCTCCGCCATGCGTCGGATTTCGTCGGGCGAAGATTGTTTGGCGCGAAGCTGAATCAGGTCGGCGCCGCCTTCGCAGAGTTGCCGTGCCACAAGTTCCGGCGACCGACCGCGCAGATAAGCGGTATCGACAAAGGCATAGAGCCGGCAGTCTGAAAGCAGTTTCATTTCAATTTTTTCCGAACCGGCCCTACCGTGTCTTCGCAAACATAGCCCGCCATAACCATGACCCGCGCGGGGCCAAAAAAACCAGCACGTTTTGAAGTCCGGGCGCGAACATCATCCGCTGCAACCAGGCCGCCCACACGAGCCGTTGCGCAAACGTCTGGTCACATCGCCGGGCGATGTTTTGTTGCGCCTCTGCCCACGGGGTTTCGCCGCGGCTGTACGCCGCGAGCGGTTCGACGGCTATTTCCGCCGACTCGAAGGCCATGGACATTCCGTTGCCCGTTACCGGTGGAATCATCGTCAGCGCGTCGCCGACGCAACACCCGGTCTGCAGCGAAGCCCGCTGCGGCTTCAAAAATAACCCGGCAACCGAACAGAACGAATCCATTTCAAATTTCGCGGACGCCAATCGGTGTTGCAGGAGGGAACCCGCCGGGCCCCGCAATCGCTCCTGCCACTGCGCCGGTACATTCGTCGCGTTCGTGGTGCGGCGGAACAAACCGCATACGTTGACCTCCTCATCGTTCAATCGACAAATTCCAACGTAGCCGTGGGGTGAAACGTGCATTTCAAGATCAGCCACCAATGGAACGTTCCGGGCGTGAGCTTTCAAACCAAACCAGCGCCCGTTATTGACGACTGTTTGGAGCCGCCGCCCACTGGCGCGCACGACACCCTCGGTCGAATACTCGTCCCGCCAGCGTTCATTCTCCCGCAAATCGCCTCCCAGCGTTCGGAATTGTTGCGCCAACAAATCGTCCATCAAAAAACGCGACAAACACAAAGCGCGGGCCGGCAGTTCGCGGGCCGGCGCTGCGGCTTTGGTTGAAAAGAAGGCGGCTGTTTCCGCGTTGCGCGCTCCCGCTTGAACAAAAAGCTCGCGCAATCCCAGCCGCGCAAGCGTTGCCTGCCCCTGGCCGCTGATAAATTCGCCGCAAACGCGATGACGCGGATACCGTCCCGCTTCCCAAACCGTCACCGGAACGCCTTGTTGGCGGAGGCCAATCCCCAGGGTCAATCCCGCGAGACCGCCGCCGACGATCGTGATCTGTTTCAAAGCGCTCATGACGAAAAACTTCAACTCTGCCGCGCCGCCACAAAAATGTGACTGAAGATCCCCGTCGGCCGCTCGCTCAATCGCCAGGTCCCGCTTTCCGGCCACAAGGCTGACACCTCGCTGCCGTTGAAACCCGCCCGCACACTGATCACCGCGTCATGTCGCGTTACAGAGTTGCAGCCGATCAATCCCAACAAACGGCTGACGGTCAACGGCAGCAGCGTGCGACGTGGTTCGCACGCGACAAACAATCTTGCTTTTGCCGCCGCGTGATGCAACAGCCCGGACAATCGTTGGTCGGAAAAATGATGGAGGAACAAATTGGCGACGATCACTTGATTTCCGCCGGATGATTCGGAACGCAACCAGTCAAACACGTCCGCCTTCACGGTATCCACCTCCCAACCCAGGGCGTGAAAACCGGCGCGTGTTTCGGCGTCAACCAGGCTTTGCTGGTCCACCAGAACGGCCTTCATCGCCGGCCAGCGTGGGGCCAATCGTTGAGCCACGCTCAACAAGAATGTTCCATCACCCGCCCCCAGTTCTACGATTCTCCCGCCGGCGGGTTTGGGTGTCAAAGTCGCCTGATGTTCTGTAATGATCCTGGCATGGCGCATCAAGCGGTTCACGCGTCGCAAATCCTTCCGCGACCTCAGCGCCCGCGGATCGTCCGGCGGCAATTCATCCAGCAATTCCGGTTTAACAATCCGTTTCAATTTCGTTGACAGTGTCTTTTGTAAAAAGCGGGGAACCTGGCCGCGCTCGCACGCGCCGCGGCGACGCACTTAATCGACTTCCAGCAACGCCCCGTGGCAACTGAATCCCGCGCCGAACGAAGACATCCACCATAGTCCGCCCGGCGCGTTGTCCGCCAGCGTCGCTTGCAAAACAAAATAGACACACGGACTGCTGATGTTACCCAGTTCCCGCAATACTGCGGCGCTGTGGCAAACGTCTGCTTCGGACAGTTTCAATTTCTTACGCAAAGCGAGCAGCACTTCGCGTCCCCCGGCGTGCCAAATCCAGGCGCCGATTTGCTCGCGCGTGACGCCGGCGGCTGAGAGCACTTCTCGCAACACGTGATCGGCGGCTTGAGCGGCCGCCGCCGGCACTTGCGGCGTCAGAATATTTCGCAACATGCCGTCGCGTTGCTCGAACCGAAGCAGGTCGCGGTTCGCGGGCGAGAGGGCCGTTGTCGTTGCTTTCCATTTCACCGGCCGCCGTTTGGGATTCGTCTGACTGGCCAGAATCGCCGCGCCCGCGCCGTCCCCGAACAGACACGCGCTGATGAGCACTCCGGGATCGTTGTCGAGATAGAAAGCCGCACTGCACACCTCCACACAAATTGACAAGACTTGCCGGCACCGGCCGGACGCCAGCAATGCTTCGCCCGTGCGCAAATTGGGAATGGCCGCGCCGCAACCTTGCCCCACCAAATCCAGACAGAGCGTATCGGCGCGCAGCCGAAGCCGCTCGCTTACATAACTGGTCAAACCCGGACACAAATAACCGGTGCAAGTGCTGATGATGACGGCATCGATCTCAGGTGAAGACAGGCCGGCGTCCTGTAACGCGCGTTCGGCGGCTTGCGTGGCCAACTCCGGCGCATGTTTGATGAAGCGGGCATGGAGGGCGTCGGGTGTCAGATCAAAGACTTCCGTTAACGAATCGAGCGCGAGATGACGGGAGTCGATGCCATTATCGCCGCGCAGAACTTTTTTAAGAATGGCTCGGGAGCGGAGGTTGAGCCGCGAAAACTGCGTCGCGCTTTGCGCCGCCTCCCAACATTCAATCTGGGTATAACGCGTCGGCGGTGTGGCCGTTCCCAATCCGGTAATGAACATGACGAATTGTAACGCAGATTGGCCGTCGTGCAAATCAGGAAGGCGGGTCCCGGACGGTTGGGACCTCAACCGGAAAACTCCCGTTGGTTATTTGGGCAACAGATCAGCAACGAGCGCTTTTTCTTCCTTCAACTCGTTGACCGTGACGTTGATCTTTGTACGGCTGAATTCATTCACCGGCACGCCTTGAACGATTTCGAGTTTCTTCCCTGCGCTGCGAACCGGGAACGAACAGATGAGTCCTGGCTCGATACCATAGCCGCCGTCGGAGCAAACACAGACGCTGTGCCAGTCGCCGGCGGGTGTCGGCTCGTGGATGGAACGCACGCTGTCCACGATGGCGCTGGCGGCGCTGGCGGCGCTGGACAGACCCCGGGCCTTGAGGACGGCCGCGCCGCGTTGTTGCACCGTGGTGATGAAGTCGCCTTTGAGCCAGGCCTCATCTTTGATGAGTTCGGACGCGAGCCGGCCGTTGATCTTCGCGTTGTAAAAATCGGGATATTGCGTGGCGGAATGATTTCCCCAGATGGTCATATTGGTGACCTCGGCGGCATCCACGCCGGCTTTCTGTGCGAGCTGCGCCTTGGCCCGATTCTCATCGAGCCGAGTCATCGCAAACCAGCGATCGCGGGGAATCGACTTCGCATTGTTCATCGCGATCAGGGAATTGGTATTGCACGGATTACCAATCACGAGGATTCGAACATCTTTCTCGGCATTGTTTTCGATCGCCTGCCCCTGACCGATGAAGATCTTGCCGTTGATCCCGAGCAAGTCCTTCCGCTCCATCCCGGCTTTGCGCGGAACACTTCCAACGAGCAGGGCCCAATTCACATGGCGAAATCCTTCAGTGAGATCGGTGGTGGCGACGATGTTCTTCAGGAGCGGGAACGCGCAATCATCCAGTTCCATGACTACCCCTTTGAGTGTCTCGAAGCCGGCTGGGATTTCGATCAAGTGCAACGCGACCGGCTGGTCTGGGCCGAACATCGCACCTGACGCCACGCGGAAAACGAGCGCATAACCAATCTGTCCAGCAGCTCCCGTGATCGCGACATTGATGGGTGAGTTCATGATTTATTTAGCCACAGATGAACACGGATGAAACACGGATTTTACTTGTCATCCCGAGCCGCGTAGACG
>PLJQ01000380.1 GCA_003140275.1 Limisphaerales bacterium | reverse complement strand
AACAAACCGGATAAGCACGGTTGATGGATATTGTGTTTCCTTTCGATGTGTGTGCCGCCAACTCTCGACACGATCTGTATAGTAACACTGCGGACAAGTTGGTGAACGTGGGGTTGGTCAGTTGCGGTGATAACCCGCATTCTTCGGCCCGCAGAAATTCTTTGGGATTGCTGATAGAGGTGATCTGGGTCTAACTCGGCGAAATCGGCGGAGAGCTTAAAATGTCCTTTCAAACATGGTCAGCGCGCCTCCGGCAACAGTTCAGAGGAGTGAACCCTTTTGATGGCGACTGCCTGCCGACACGGGTCTCGCTATTCGGGTTCGGACGACCGACGTTGCCGTTTCCACACCTGTGGAATTACAAAAACCCGATCAAGATTTTTGAGACCTTCTACTCGGATGCCGAAAAGGAAACGGGATCGGGAAAACATAACCGTTATCTCTATCTGGCAGGATTACCGCCCGTGTTGTTGACCCGGGAGCCGGCCGTCATTAAGGCGGTGCTCGCCGCAACCGGCGATAAGCCCGGCCAGTTTGACAGGGACACAAGCCCGATGGCGGGAATCGCTCGTGCGACAGGTGAGGATTCGCTGCTGTATTCGAATGGCCCAATCTGGCGGAGGCAGAAAAGGCTGTCTGCCGAACCATTCAGTCGCGCCAATCTGTTTCAACCGGAAAAGTTCCTTGGCTTTGAGCAAACATTCCGCAAGACGGTCGCGGAAAGACTCGAAACGCTTCGTTCCCACCAGCAGGCTAGCGGCGAGAAAGTAAGCCGGATTCAGCTCGAACCCGAAATCAAAGTCCTGATGATCGAGATGCTGGTGAACAACTTTTTTGGAGGCCGTGTTTCCGAAAAGGAACTGCGAAATCGTTTTGTTCCCGCAATCGAGATGCTTATCGATCATATGATCAGCGACACAGTCGCCCCAGTCTCCCAAGCGCTTTTCAGAATGCTTACGGGGCGCAATGCGATCTTAAAGCAAAAGATGGCTGACTTCGAAGCCCTGACCGACATCGCACTTTCTGGACGAGCCGAGGGGCTCGGCTTATGGAACCAGTTCAAGTCCGACGCCACGGATGAAGCACTCCGCAGCAACATCCGCGTTTTCTTGCCGGGGCAATGGAGGCCACGACCTCGTTCGCGAGCTGGGCGATATCACATTTATCGCACGCACCCGATATCCAAGATCAGATCTATGAGGTGAAAGAAATGAACTCCTACGACCCCGATAATCTGGCAAGTGCGGTGACCCTCAACCGAGTGCTCGAAGAGACATTGCGTTTGACCCCGGCACTCTATTTTCTCCCACGCAGGGCCACAGTCGATACGTGGATCGAGACAACTGACCACCGAAAGATGTTTATCCCAAAAGGAACCCAACTCCGCCTTGATGTGTGGCATGCGAATCGGTGCGAGGAGTTTTGGGGAAAAGCGGTGACCGGTTACCCCGCTGAAGCGTTTGCCCCGGACCGATGGGAGGTTCTTGCCAAGAAAGGAATTACTGCAAAGGACATGCTTCACTTCGGTTTTGGGCACGGACCGCGTTTCTGTCCGGGAAGATTTCTTGGGCTACTGGAGGTCGGGCTCGTCGTGGGTGCCGTTGTGAAAATGTTCAAATTCACCGCTGTTGGTAAAGAGACGCAGGCGAAAGCCGGTGTGTCAACTAAACCGGCCGATGGTGTATTGGTCGACTTGGAACTCAGACCGTGATGAGAACCCACAATCTAGGGCCCGCGGAAAAATCAATTCGCCAGCTTTAAGGGAAAACGATTCCGCAAAGCGCGGACAAATGCGGCATCGGCCTTGGTAGAAAACATCTCCAAGGGCGAAAACCCTCGCGCGCGAGCAAGAACAACCGTCGTCACAATCAATGCGGAGGTGATAACAATATTCGGCCACGCATTGAGCGCCCATTGACCGGACCACGTTAATTGCATGTGATTCGAAAAAGGGAGTAGATATGGGATTGGCCATTGGTCGCCATCGGGCCCACGCGCTCCAACCAAATCTCCGAGCAAATGTAGATGAAAACTGAGGAAGGCCAAGAGCAAGACTTTGAACTTTTGCTGGCCGAATGCAGCAGCCATCACCGACACCAGGAGTGCAAATCCGACGTTGTGTCCGAGTAAATGGTGATAGTCGCTCCACCAATTCAACGGATGACTGGAGTTTTGACTCAGTTTCTCAGCGATAATGCCCAGCCCGTCGATGTCAGGCACTACACTCGCCAGGGTCACGAATGCTCGCTCGCGTTTCATGAGGGACGGTACCGTGTTGGCGACGACCCAGCCCATAAAGAAATGTGTGATCGGACTCATCCGTGCTGGCACATCCTATGAAACCGACAACAGCAACTCAATCCGACGGATAAAAATCGAACTGGGAATTTTCATGCTCTACCACTGAACTACTCCGGCATTTGGTTCCGGAGGCCGGACTCGAACCGGCGACCACGCGCTTAGGAGGCGATAACCCCATCCTGCGACCCATCGAAAAGTGCTTGCGCACGGCCAACGCAACGGACAAGAGGCGAGTTGGGAACCCAGCCACCTGGCGGCTGGGGCGGGATTTGAACCCGCTCGCGGTTTCCCGCTTCACCGATAACCCAAACTCAACGGCCCGTCTAAAGAACTCGATGGACAAGTTGCGATGTTGGTGGAGAAACTCCAATCGGCAGGATTCGAACCTGCACCTCTTGAGCTTTTGCTCAAGCGCGCTCTCTCAATTAAGCTACCCCCTCCTGGTGTGGAGGATAACCCACAACTGGCGGCCCATCGAAATTGGTCAGGAAGCCGGGATTTGCACCCGGACCGTCTCCTTCACAGGGAGAGATGCTGCTGTTACACCACGATCCTGATTTCAAATGGAGCCCCGGGTCGGACTCGCACCGACGAATACGAGTTTACGAAACTCGCCCTGTAGCTGCTGAGGCACGGGGGCATAATGGCGTCCACGGCAGGAGTTGCACCTGCGCCCTCCACCTTCGCAGGGTGGCGCTCTGATCTAACTGAGCTATGCGGACAAAATGGCATCCGCGGCCGGACTCGCACCGGCTAGGGTCGGATTGAAAATCCGGCTGCGCGAGCTGCTTTGCATTCACGGACAGAAAATGTTTGCCGCAGAGGATGAGAACCAGAGTTGCTGCTCGCCGGCAGACATTAACTCTGTGGACTCAGTTCCTCCGTGGCGATGTGGACGCGCTAGCGGTGAGGCTTGCGCGTCTTGTACGTGAGGAGCGGTCGGAGCGTCGCGATGACGGACACAAGTCCGGCATCAACGAGGTCGGCGATCACTGCCTCAATGTTTTTGTAAGCGGCGGGCGCTTCTTCGTAGAGCAAGTCGCGCTCTTCGCAAACCACGCGACTGCCCAACGGCGTCTGCGCCAGTTCAGTCACGCTGAAGCGTTCACGGATGCGCTGGCGAGCATCGCTGCGCGCCCACTTACGACCGGCACCGTGTGCCAACGACCAGGCCTGACTTTCGCCATTACCGTTTGGCTTGACGAGGTAACTCAACGAGCCACGCGAACCGGGGATCACGACGAAGTCACCGTACCCAGCAACCGCTCCCTTGCGGTGAACCCAAACAGTTTCGCCATCGCTTTCGCGACGCGAGATGCTGTTGTGACAGCCGTCCCAGAGGCACTCAACTTCCGCACTGAGCGCCGCAACGAAGCGGCGTGCGATGAGTTCGCGATTGGCCTTGGCCAAGCGAACAGCGAAGTCGTGACCGCAGAGGTATTCCTCCGCCGCGAACGAGTCTGCTTGAACACTTTCACCAAAGTGTTGATCCACATGAGCGCGCAGGATGGATTCACCCAAACCACGCGAACCGCTGTGAACGAGCACCACGAGTTGCTGCCTGCCGAGGCCAAGTTTCTTGAACCCGGCCGCGTCGAGAACTTCCTCGACCGTCTGCAACTCGGCGAAGTGATTTCCGCCCCCGATTGTCCCGAGCGCTGAATCGAATTCCGTGGATTCAAGATTGCGTTCAGCGAGAAAGTCGCCGACGAGCTCATCCCACGTGTGTTCGAGGTTGAACTGCAGCTTGGCCCAGCGGTCAAGCTTGGCATCGCGACGAACAAGGTCCGTCTTGAACAGCGCCATGCCGCAACCGATGTCACCTCCGATGAGATGCGGATAGATCACGCCCTCGGTCACGAAGGCGGCGCCGACCGGCGAGCCTTTGCCGGGGTGCAAATCCGGGAAGCCCACCGCGTGGCGGACGCCCTCCAATTTTGTGGTGGCATAGAGCTGGCGCACCGCTTCACCTTCGATCCAGCTTTTGGATGAGGCGAAAAGGCGTACCTGAGTTTCATTCAGTGTGGTCATAGGTGAGTTGAGAGTTGAGGGTTGAGAGTTGAGAGTCCCGGCGAGTGCGAAGTGGAAACCCCTCAACACCCAACCATCAACTCTCAACCAAACTGGTCCCCGAGGTTGGTATCGCGCCAACGTCTCCTCCTCTTCAGGGAGGCGCTAATCTGCCTCAGCTACCCGGGGTGCTTGCGCACGGCCACAGTTGGTTGTCCCGCGCGGTAATGCTCCGCGGTCTTCCGGTTATCAGCCGGGCGCTCTGCTTTTGAGCTACGGGACGATGATTATTTGTGGCTTCGCCCCAAACCGGTTCACGGGGCGAAAGACAAAATTCAACTTCGCTGCCGGTCGGATTCGAATAATTCGATTTGGTTTGTAGCTCTTGCGGAAGAGCAACTGGCTTTGATAACGGATTGTGGATTTCATGGGATTACCTTTCGTTAAGGGTTAATAAATTGGCGGATGGTGTAGGGATTGCACCCACGCAGCCCGGAGGCTCGCTCGGTTTTCAGGACCGGGGCATTACTGCTCTGCCAACCATCCGAAATGGTCAGGGTGGCGGGAGTTGCACCTTGGTGGCCGTGCGCAAGCACCCTCCTCGTTCCAGACGAGGCCGTCTGCCGCTGACATTACACCCTGAAATTGGCTGCCAGGGTTGGACTCGCACCAACACCGAACGGCTTAACAGGCCGCCGTGCTACTTTGACACCACCTGGCAATGGTGCTGCCGGCAGGATTTCCACCTGCATCGTTCCGTTTAGAAGACGGATGCCTCATGTGTTCGACCACGGCAGCAATTTGAAATTGGTCAGCACGGCAGGAGTTGCACCTGCGATCCCTCGGTCCCAAGCCGAGTGCGTTGGCTGCTACGCTACGCGTTGATTCGCCCCGACGGTGTTTGAGATCGGGACGGGGGAAACGCGATGCCGAAAACCTTGGTGATCGGCATTGCGGTAAGATTTGAAAATGGCGGACCCGAAGGGAGTTGCACCCTCAGCCTTCCCGCAGACAACGGGTTGCTCCGCTGATTGAGCTACGAGTCCGAAATGGTGGGAAGTACTGGTAATGCTCCAGTTCGTCACTTCCGGATTTGTTTAACGACACCCGATTTACAGTCGGGCAGCCGGATCACTTCCCGTATAGATATTGGTAGCGGGAGTGGGAGTTACACCCACCTGAAGAAGTTTATGAGGCTTCTCTCTGTGCATTGGTCGAGTTTCCCGCAGTTGAAATTGGTGGAGTCGGTGGGTAATGCTCCCACATCAACCTGCTTGCAGGGCAGGTGCATTGCTTGTCTGCCACGACCCCAACTTGAAAATGGCAGGCTGCCTCCGTGCCGCCCGGAGTAAGCTGAGTTTTGGAGACTCGGCCGCGTGCTGACGCGCAGCCTGCAAGTAAGTGGTGCGGTTGGAAAAGTGGTGCCCCGGTGGCCGTTCGCAAGCACCTGTTAAATCACAACCGCGAAATTAAAAGGGCCGGGAGCGCGTCGGTTTGTGGCCGTCCGCAAGGACCTCCCGGCCCATGCCATTTCAACAAAGAACAAACACCTCCTGGCGATCTATTCGATCCCAGCCCGCGGATTCACGGCGGCTGTTTCGGTGTTTAGGGGCACACCTCCTCCGAAGCCCTTAATATGTAAATTCTGATGCCGACACTCCGGCGCACGTCTCGACGACCGATGGGCAGAACCCACCTGTGGAAAGTTTGAGCTTTCCTGCGCACTTCTTGATTTCGTGTCGGCTGACATCATCGAGATGTCCTATCGTTCTCGTTCACCGTTCTTTCACCTTTCGTTGTGGCTATCCGCTTTCAGTCATTCAGGGAAAATAAAAAACCCTGCTTACATCGAAGTAAGCAGGGTTTGGAAAAATTCTAGTTCTTCTACTACCTGCTTACCTCCAGTCTATCCAAATTCGTTTCGGGTTTTTGCCCTTGATACGACGTGGATAGGCCAGGGCGAAACACACAACCCTGGCTTAACCGGCTATGACGTGTCGCTTTCGCGACCGACATTGTCGGCCAAATCGTGGTTGCTATGTTCATGCAGGTTTTCATCGAACGTGCTAGACGAATACCACAAGGCGATGGTTACAGTCCACTTATACTTCATTGGGGTGGACTATCTCAAATCGTAATATCCGGATAACTTGATTTAGGGTCCCGCATCAAACGAGCAAGAACGCGCCTCGTAATCCTCTCGTGAATTCCACTGTCAGCCGGGTGAGTTCCAGCCGAAGTTTCAAGATCTGCAAGCCTTGAGAATCTCCATCTGAATCACCGGCATATGATCGAGCTAATCGAGCGAGCAAAACATTATGCTGAATACCCAAAAGCCCTTTTGCTAAAAATTTTTCTCTCCGATGAATCCATCAGGCTTGACCGGCCCACCCGCGCATTCGCCCCCCCCCGCCCCCTTCCGAGGACGGGACAGGACGTGACAACGAATCGGGTTTGTCCTGTCCTTCATTCAAGGAGACAAGCCGGCTCAAACATTCCTCCTTCATTCCTTAAAGTTAGTCTGGCGACCTACGCGGAGTGGCGATTTCTTTAAGGCCTTCGACGGTGAAATCGCGGTCGGTGTAGGTCACGTTGTGCCTGATGCGAGAGCCATCGAGCAGGGTCGATGAATCTGGCCGCGCTCCACCCACTGTGAGATCGGCCGGGATGTGGTGGCCGGCGTCGGCGACCACGCGGGTGGTGGCGATGCGGCGGAGCAGTTGCCCGGAGCTGGCGTATTTCTCAACTCGGAGCGGGACTAGGCGCCGCACGTCGATCCAACTCCGCACGCTGCCATAGATTGAGCGTTCGTCTTTGCCCGGTTTCGATTCGAGGATCGGGCAGGTCACGCCGTCCACCTTCTCGGTGCCGACGATCGCCTGCTGGTCCCACGCGAAGAAATTCTCGACGACGTCCTCATACGATAGGTCGCTGCAGAACAGCGGCTCTTTCAGGTCGTCGATCGGGCGCAGGGTATTCGGCGGCACGAAAACGGAACCGCTTGCAGGATGGTTTCCAATTTTCCGGAGGAGCACTGATTCGCCCTTCCATTCCTTCGGATAAAGGACCTGATACACGACCTCGGAAGAATCCTTCGTCCGGCGCTCCTTGATTTGAAGCTGGAGCGTTTCCTTGGTCGACCCCTTGATCTCCATCCGCAAGCGCACATATGACGCGCCGTCCTGACGGAGTGCGCTGAGCCGGGAGGCAAGGTCATTCGCTGTCGGCGGCGATGGGCTTTCGGCGGCGCAGGAGGAGAAAGCGAGCGTGAGGCCAATGATGGCAGCAGTCACGGGGAGGGACATTATGCGGAATGGTTTCATATTATTTGATGCGTGGGTGCGGGATGGGAGATGTCAGCCGTGTAAGGCGTGGCTCGGCGAGAGACGGGAACTCCGCCAGGCGGGATAGATGCCGCTGAAAACGCCGACCACGACCGCGATGGCCACGGCCATGACGAGAAGCTGCGGGTTCAA
>PLJQ01000511.1 GCA_003140275.1 Limisphaerales bacterium | reverse complement strand
GAGCCTCCTCACGTCGTCTCCTATAATTTTGAGGCGCGCTTTGACTGCGCAGATTTTAAGAGTTGTTCCATCCAGCTTTGGACCTGCACCGCATTCTGAAGGCGGCAGCCGGATGGAACGGGCGCGCCCTGACACGCCGCGATGAACGAGCGCAACTCCTCGGCGAGCATTCCAGTAGGACGACCATGCACCATCGACATTTCGAGCGCGATGGGCCAGGTGACTTTGTCCTGTGTCCAGGTCCAGTTCTGTGGATTGGTGTTCACCCGGGTATGATAAGATTGGCCAAACACTTCCAACCAATCGAATCCATCGCCGGGCGAGCCCTCCGGCAAAATCCAGTGCGAGTGAAAGGTGGCGACGCGGCCATCGTCCCAGCACAAGGTGCCCCAGGCGTGGTCCGCTTTGCCTTTGGAGTTGAGCGCATCCAGGGCGTCGAAGCTTTTGGGTTCGGCACCGCCGGCCAGTTGCGCGGCCACGTAAAGATCGTGAACCATCGTCAACATGATCGGATGCTCCTCCGGGAACAATTTCGCAATCCCGGCTGAACGATGACGGACAAAATGCGCCGACCGAAACCCCGCTTGTTGCACGCGTTCAATGAGTGGCGCGACCAGCGAATGAAACAGGCAAATGTGCCCCGCCATGGCAACGCGGTTGGATTTTCGGCAAACTTCCTCCAAGCTCCGCACGTCGGCAAGATTGCCGCCGACCGGTTTCTCGATCAGGACATGCATGCCCGCGTCCAGCGCTGCTTTCGCAATCGGCACGTGCGTATCGGTGTTAGTCGCGATGACGAGGGCGTCGGCGACCTTGCGCTCAATCAATTCCTCCACCGCGCTAAAAACGTTCGGCACGCCGAGTTCGCGGGCCAGTTGTTCCGCCTTCGAACGGGTTCGATTCCCGAGCGCGACCAGTCGGGCCTCGGGAAGAGCGCCAAGCGTTCTGGCGTGCAACGCCCCGAAAGCGCCGACACCGATAACAGCAATTCTGATTGGTTCTTTCATTCTGACGGCGTTGATTTAACCATGGATTTCACCGGTCAGCGCGGGTACACAAGCAATTAATTCGCGATCATCCGTGTCACCGGTTGTTCAATTCGGTTGCGAGCGGGGGGGGGCATCAGTCTCTGAGCCAGCCGCACGTAGGCGTTGGCGCCCGCTTCCAGTTCGTCCAAACCAATCGATTCATTCGCTGTATGCGCCGCAGCGATATCTCCCGGTCCCAGGATGATGCAGGGGACCTCTTTCGCAGCGATCTTGCTCGCGTCGCATGAGTAAAATACCACCTCCGATTCACGCTTGCCCAAAGCCACGCCCGCTTGACGAACCAACTCGCTGTTCACAGGAATTTCATAGCCGGCATCGATTACACCGGGTGGCTCAAATCTCCATTCAACGTCCTTTACGTCGTTCAGCCTCCTGCGAAGGTGGATTTCGATTTCGCGATGAGTTTCGTTTGCGTCCTGATCGGGGAGGAGACGGACATCCACCTGGATGCTGCAATCCTCCGGCACGATGTTGATTCCCGATCCACCTTCAATCAAACCAATCGAGCCAGTGCTGGAACCAAAATCCGGATGGCGAATGCGCGAGAGGCGCTCGTCAAAAAAAGAATTCAACTCGAGGATTGCACGAGCCATGGCGACGATGGCGTTCCGTCCCTGCTGCGGCTGAGAACTGTGGGCGGCGCGTCCGCGCGCGCGAATCGTAAATCTCAAACAACCTTTGCAGCCCCGCACGACGCGTAGCAAGGTGGGTTCACCGACCACGGCGTAGTCCGGCTTGTCGAGCTGTTCCAGCAACGCCAAAGTTCCACGAAAGCGATATTCTTCGTCCACGACGCAACCTACCGTGAGCGTGCCTTTCCACGTTGCCGGCTGTTCGCGCAGTTGCCGAGCCGCAGCCAACATGCATGCCAAGGGTCCCTTCATGTCAGCCGCGCCGCGTCCCCAAAGGCGTCCCTCGCGCACATCGCCGTCCAAAGGCGGGATGCTCATGCCCACCACTCCAACGGTGTCCGTATGGCCGTTGAACAGGAGATGCGGATGATCGTCACCGTTGCGAAGATGGAGGATGACGTTTGAGCGATCGTCGATTACTGGCTGGGTCCGCGTTTCAAAACCGTGGTCTTGTCCCCACGACTGAATCCATAACGCAATGTCCTTTTCTGCCCGGCTCGCAGGATCGTAGTTGGGATTCACGCTGGCAATCCGAACCAGAGCTTGCGCGATTTCAAGCGGCGTCGTGGGTTTCATTGCTTCGATTTCACAAGCTTTGAAGCTTCACTTGCCCGCCAGGTGGTTGCCCCAGCCGATCAGTACCGTCGAGGCAATCAGCACGGCGATGCCCAGCCACAAGATGCCGCGGATCCGACCCTGCACGAGCCGCCACTCTTTCAAGGCGATCCCCCACAAATTGCTGCCGATGATGATGAACGACATGTGCAAGTTCCAACTCGCAAAGTCGTATTTGCCCATCTTGGTCGTGCCCATGCCGTAAAAGAAGAACTGCCCATACCACAGTACGCCAGCCAGGCCCGACAGCAAGTAGTTGGCAGTCAAGACGCGCCCCGGCCCGGCAACATAGTCGTGAAACGATTTATTCCTGAAGTGCAGGATCAATACGACAACGATGTTGGTGGTGAAGCCGCCCCCCAGAGCGACCACCAACACTGGCATATTCTTGAAGACATCCCGAGTCCCCGCCGCCACGGCGGCTTCAGCGATGGGCTTGCCGGCGTCAAAGGCAAAGGCCATGCAGGAGCTCATCACACCGCCGATCACTGCGAGCGACAATCCTTTCCAAAAGGAGAACTCCTTTTGAGAGACGCCTTGCTTTTTTTGCTCCTCGGTCAAAGACCACTCCTTCAGCAGCCCCGCGTAACCGCACACCGCGATCCCCGCCAGACAGACCAGAATGCCTGCGATGACCGTAAGCCCCGAAGGGGTGTTGAACAGTGTTCGCGTTGTACCGGCAAAGATCGGTGGGATGATCGTCCCAAAGGCGGCGCAAAAGCCCAGTTCCAGGGTTTGCCCCAAGGACATTCCGAGATACCGCAGCCCCAAACCACAAGCGAAACCGCCAAAACCCCACAAGACGCCGAAGAAATAGACCCAGAGAAGATTCCTGGCCGGGCGCGCGGAAAGGATGGCCCAATGATCGGGTGTGGTGAACCAGCAGCCGATTTCGGGCATGATGATCCATGCGGTCAAACCCAGCAGGATCCAGAAAGTCTCCCAGGCCCAGCCCTTCACTTTGTAATTCGGAACATAAAGGCTGGCGGAGGAAAAACCGCCGATCGCATGAAGGAACACGCCTAAAAGAGGATTCATTTATCAACTCGGTTTGCGATCAATGTAAATCCGCCAGTTCGATTTAAAGTGAAGAAGGAAAACCACAGATGGGCACAGATTAACACAGATTTTTCTGGAGAGAATCTTTCACCCCGTGCGTGATCTCCATTTTTTTCGCAACTCGTTGTGATCTGTGTCCATGTGTGTCCATCCGTGGTTTCAACTGCTTTTTTAAGGGTCACCGGTAACTTGTCAGACAGGTAAGCCTGACCCAGCAGGCGATGCAAGGGAATTTGCCCATCTCGCCACGCCGTGTCTTAATTATGTTGCCGGACTTTCCCACCTTGCTAGAATTGACGGCGCCTCATCCAACGGAACACCTGTGCCGTGGCAAACGGGCAAAATATTGTACGAGCATGGAACGAATACCAAAATTGAATTATGCCTAACCTAAATCCAGAAGTTACAAAATTCCTCTCCCCTCAACCCCTCCCGATGTACATCGGCGGACGATGGACTAAAGCCATCAGTGGAGCCACCTTCGAGACGCGTGATCCCGGCAACGGCACCATCCTTGCCCGCGTGGCGGCGGGCGATGTTGCGGACGTGGAAGCGGCGGTTGTCGCCGCGCAAGAGGCGTTCCAAAAAAGTGGCTGGGCCACGATGCCCGTCAACGACCGCGCGGTGATTCTCCATCGCCTCGCCGATCTCATCACCAAACATCAGGAAATCCTGTCGCAAATCGAATCGCTCGATGTCGGCAAGCCGCGCGGCCAGGCCGCTGCCTTTGACGTGCCGCACGCCGCGCAGACCTTCCGCTATTACGCCGACCTTGCGGTGCATACGCGTCGCCGCGAGCCGATTGCGGTGTCGGGTTTCGACGCGCATACGGTGCGGGTTCCGTATGGCGTCTGTGGATTTATTTTTCCCTGGAACTTTCCGTTCCTGCTCGTCGGCTGGGGTGTTGCACCCGCGCTGGCGGCCGGCAACACCGTGGTCATCAAGCCGGCCGAAGACACGCCGCTCTCCACACTTTACTTCGCAAAACTGGCGGAAGAAGCCGGTGTGCCGCCGGGTGTCATCAATGTCGTCACCGGTCTCGGTGAAACCGCGGGCACTGCGCTCTCGCGTCACCCGGGGCTCAAACGCATGTCGTTCACCGGATCGCCGGAAGTGGGACGCCTGATCGCAGAAGCGTGCGGACGGAATCTTGTGCCGGTGAAGCTGGAACTGGGCGGCAAAGGCGCTGCGGTGATTTTTGACGACGTGAACGTGGATGCCGTGGCCGAAGCGCTCGCGGGAGCGGTGACGCTCAATGCCGGACAAGTTTGTTGCACGGCCACGCGCTGGCTGGTGCATGAAAAGATTCGTGACAAGTTTGTCGAAAAGGCCACGGCCACGCTCGGCGCAATGAAGATCGGGTACGGCGCTGATGCAGACACTAACATCGGACCCGTCGTTAGCGAAAAGCAACGGGCGCGGGTGCTGGGCTATCTGGACAAAGGCGTGAAAGCGGGCGCGAGACTTCTGCTGGCGGGCGGCCGCGCGGAAGTCAAGGGTCACGAGCAGGGTTATTACGTCAAACCAGCGTTGATGACCGGCGATCCCGGCAACGTCTGCGCGCGCGAAGAAATCTTCGGGCCGGTCGCCTACGTGATGACATTTAATGACGAAGACAAAGTTGTCGAACTGGTCAACAGTTCCTCCTACGGCCTCGCCAACAGTGTTTGGAGCAACAACCTCGACCGCGCGAACCGCGTCGCCGAGCAGATGGTGGCGGGCAATAGCTGGATCAATGCCCACAACCTTTTCGCGCATGGCCTGCCTTACGCCGGCTGCAATCTGAGCGGGTGCGGCGGCGGCGTGCTCGGACCGGAAACACTCTCGGATTATCTCCGCAACCAAACCGTGGCACGTCCGCTTGGTTAATTTTTCTGTGATGTGGGAAGCCAAATATTGAACACAGTCGAAGCTAGATTTCGAATCCAAAACGTGAACCCAATGAGATGGCACCAGCGCAGCTTAATACTTTTTTAGGCCTCACCATGATTCTCGTTCTCGAAACCCAAGGCAGTTTGCTTTATCTCTTTTCCTCCGTAACCGAAGCTGAGTCGCATCTTGAGGCCATTGATATCGAGAATCACGAGTATGAGTTCTGCGATGACACTGGGCAGCGATTCGCAGGTGAGATCACTGCACCAGACACCGTCTTTCGCGCTGGTAGGTTCCGCTTGCGCCCCCAAGGCGTGCCTGACGGCAGCGTTGTCGATTCCTTTGTTTCTCGAACATGTTCTTTGGAGCGGGTTTGCGATGGAGTGAAGACGCTCGACGACTTGAGGAGGACGAATCAAGCCTAACCCGGTGTTAACCAGATTGTGATTCCAAATCCTCCACTCGGCGTATTGCTCCATGCCATCGGCGGGCTGATGTCGGCGATTTTCTATCTGCCTTACCGCAAGGTGAAACACTGGTCATGGGAAAGCTACTGGATTGTCGGCGGCGTGTTCAGTTGGATTATGGTGCCGTGGATCATCGCCTTTCTCGCGGTGCCTAATCTCCTGACGACTTTATCCAACGCTCCCGCGAAAAGTCTTTTCTGGAGTTACTTTTTCGGCGTGTTGTGGGGAGTGGGCGGCCTGACGTTCGGCCTCACGGTTCGCTATCTCGGCTTTGCGCTCGGCACGGCCATGGCGCTCGGCTACTGCGCGGTATTCGGCACATTGTTGCCGCCGATATTCAACGGCGAATTTGCGGGCGTCATCAAAACCACTTCCGGCCTGGTCGTCATGGGCGGTGTCGCGGTGTGTTTGTTGGGCATCGTCATCAGCGGCTTCGCGGGCATCGCCAAGGAACGTGAATTGCCGGAGCAGGAGAAGAAAGCGGCCGTCAAGGAATTCAATTTCAAGAAAGGCGTCTGGGTCGCGACCTTTTGCGGCATCATGAGCGCCTGCATGTCCTACGGCTTTGCGGCGGGGAAACCCATCGCTGAAGTCGCCGTTATGAACGGTTCTTCTGACCTATGGAAGAATTTGCCCGTGCTCATCATCATTCTAGCCGGCGGCTTCACGACCAATTTCATCTGGTGCCTCGCCCTTAACCTCCGCAATAAAACCTTCGGCGACTACCTCAAACGCGAGGAACGAATGGGGTCTTCGGAAAATCCGGTGCCGCGCGCTGCGTCCGTGCCGCTTTTGGCGAACTACCTTTTCTGCGCTCTGTCCGGAACGCTCTGGTATCTCCAGTTTTTCTTTTACGGCATGGGCACGACGAAGATGGGCCGATACGATTTCTCCAGTTGGACACTGCACATGGCCAGCATCATCATTTTTGGAACGCTGCTGGGAGTTTTCCTGTCCGAGTGGAAGGGCGTCAGCGGACGGACTCATGGGTTGATGCGGTTGGGGCTGGTCGTGTTGGTCTCGGCCACCGTGGTCATCGGCTACGGCAATTACCTCGCCAAGGAGAGCACGACCACAACTGTTTCCGAAATTAGGAAATGAAAACGGCCGCCATCAAACGGCTGCGGGAAAAACTCGCTGCGAACGAACCTATCTACGGCCTTTGGGTCACGTTGGAGTCGGCCGGCATTTCGGAAATGGCCGTTGCGCTCGGACTTGATTGGATTGTCGTTGACGCCGAGCACGGGCATCTCGATTGGAAGGATATCCTCGAACACATCCGCGCAGCCGTGCGCAGCAACACAGTTGTGCTGGTGCGCATTGCCGAGTTGAACGCCGGTCTCATCAAGCGCGCGCTCGACATCGGCGCGGATGGCATCGTTATTCCGTGGGTTGAGAAGGCCGAGCAACTCAAGCAGGCGGTGGCGTTCGCCAACTATCCGCCCGAGGGTGTTCGCGGCATTGGGGCGGAGCGCGCGACGGGCTGGGGACAGTGTTTTGTCCAACATACGCATGAAGCGAACGAGCATGTTCTGGTCGTGCCCATCATCGAGACCGTGGCCGCCGGTCGCAATATCAATCAGCTCTGCCAGGTCGGCGGGGTGGAACTTTTTTTCTTCGGTCCGGCGGACTATTCCTCGACGGCAGGTTTTCGCGGTCAATGGGAAGGGCCGGGGGTGGCGAAAGAACTTCTCGCCATCAAAGACACGCTTCGCGCTCACGGCAAACATTGCGGCATCATGGCGACGAGCCACGAAAATCTGATCGAACGCCGGCTGCAAGGCTTCCGCATGTTGGGGGTCGGCTCGGACAGCGGATTGTTTTACGCAGCCTTCACGCGGCGCTCGGCGTCGTGGGCCGCGACCGCCAAATTGCACCGACGTTTATGCCGGAGAAAGCCGCGCTACCGATTACTCCGTTGCCGCGTCCTCCGGAATCGTTGCGTCCCGACCGTTCGGAAACGATGAACCAGCCGGGGGGAAATCCATCGGTCGAACTGGCGCCGGGCGTTTCGCTCGACTGCCTCGTCGGGAAGCATAATGGCGCGCGAAATCTGACGACGGGTCTGGTCAGGTTCGAGCCGAACGCGAAGTTGGAATATCACTCTCATCTCGTCAGCGAATCCATCACCGTGCTTTCAGGAACGGCAGTCGTGGCGGTGGAAGGCCGCGAGTATTCGCTCGGACTGCTCGACACCATCGTCATCCCGCGCGGACTTGCACACGCGGCTTGGAACGATTCGACAAGCGGTCATGGCGTGGTTCACGTTGCGCTGGCTTCGGATGCTCCGAGTCGTGAACTGATTTCAACTCCGTTCGAGCGCCGCGCAATGCCGAATGAGTTCGCCCACGTTCCCGCAAAAGAACGCGTGACGCGTTTCGACACCGCGACGCGATTCGAGGCCGGGCCGGGGACGAGATTTATTGACCACTTCAACGAGCACCTCATGCCAGGCATCGAAATGAGCGGCGGCTACGGTTTGTTTCAGCCGGGCGGACGTTTGCCCGCGCACTTCCATGATTTCGACGAATCCATCTGCATCATCGAAGGCACGGCGGTTTGCGTCGTGGAAGGACGCCGCTACCAACAGTCCGGTTGCAACACGGCGCTGCAACCGCGCGGCCGTGTCCATTACTTCATCAACGAGAGCAAACAACCGATGGCCATGATCTGGGTTTATGCCGGGCCAGTGCCAGAGCGCGTCATCGTGGACGAACGTTGCGCCACAGTGGAAGGTAATCCGTGGAAGGAAAGTTCGTAACAATTAAGTAACATGAAACGCCCGCCCTCACCCCGGCCCTCTCTTCAAAGGAGAGGGAGCAACTTCGTCAGCGCTCGAAAACGTTCAGTGTCCACTGACTTTTCCCAGACCGGAGGCTGTGATTTCCCTCTCCTCGGGGAGAGGCTGAGGGCGAACAACATTTCTGCCTTCATAGATACAGCTTTAGGTGGAACGCTAAACCCAAACACCCGCTCGCCTTGTTGCCTTGTCATCATGCATACAACAGAGAACCACACATGAGCGCACGGAAGTTCATTGTCACGCTGACTGCCGATTTCTACGACAGCACCGGCGCATCGAAGTATCAGGACATCGGGCTGTCGGTGCTGGCGGAGCATCCGCAGATCGAACACCGCGTCTTCCAAGAACACCGCAAGCAAATTGGCGCCGACCAGATCGGCGACGCGCAGGGTGTGATTGTGCTGACGCCGGCAGTCACCGCCGAGAGCGTGTCGAAGGCCGACAATCTTCTCGTCCTAGCGCGGTTTGGCGTTGGGTATGACGCCGTGGATGTCGGAGCATGCACGGCCACCGACGTGCTCGTGACCATCACGGTTGGCGCGGTGGATCGGCCCGTGGCCGAGGCGACCATCGGCTGGATGGTTGCGTTGAGCCATAACCTGCACATCAAGGACAGACTCGTGCGCACCGGACAGTGGGACGAACGCTCGAATTACATGGGCCGCGAGCTGCGCGACCGCACGCTGGGTGTGATTGGCCTCGGCGGCATCGCGCGCAAGACGATTGAACTGCTGCGCGGCTTTGGCATGAAGCAGCCCTTGGCGTTCGACCCTCTCGTCAATGAGGAAGTGGCGACCAAGTTCGGTGTGCGCCTTGTCACTTTGGAAGAGTTGCTTGGACAAGCTGACTTCGTTTCCATTCATTGCCCGCTCACGGAAAAAACACGCGGCCTCATCGGGGCGCGAGAACTGGCGTTGATGAAGCCGGACGCGTATTTGCTGAACACCGCGCGCGGCGGCATCGTGGACGAGGACGCGCTTTACAACGCGCTGAAGAACCGGCGCATCGCGGGCGCCGCCCTCGACTGCTTCGCGCAGGAGCCGGTCACCTTGCCGCATCGCTTCGGCGAGTTGGAAAACGTGCTGCTCGCGCCGCACAGTATCGCGTGGACGGACGAGATGTTCCGCGACATCGGACGGGCCGCGTGCCAGGTGATGGTGGATTTGTCGATGGGGAAACGGGCGCGCGGAGTGCTAAACCCCGATGTCTTTGACCGCCCATCCTTTCAGAAAAAACTGAAGCGGTTCAGCAGCTAGAAATGAGCACCAACGATGCAGCGACAATTTGGACCGCGCTGGCTAAGCGCAGCGGCGACAGCGCTTTTTTCGGCCCGTGCCAGACTAAAGCAGCGTCGCGCTTCGCTTGTCGCCGCAGTCCAGGAACTTGAAACGATATGAAGGCCAATTATCCCTTCACCGACGAACAAGTTGAGCAGTACCGCAACGAGGGATTTATCGTCGTCGAACGCCTGTTCGACGCAAGCGACTTGGCGCGTGTTGACGCGACGATCCGGCAGATGACGAACCAGGCGCTGTCCAGCGGCGACCACGGCAAGGTTCTCGAGCTGGAGCCCGAGCCCATGGATGGGCAGCGCGTCCCCCGGCGAATCTACAACCCGTACGACCAGCATGAAACCTTCCGCGGTTTGGCCCACGATCCGCGCCTGCTCGACAAGATCGAGTCACTCATCACCGGCAACTTTAACCTTCAGCACAGCAAGTTGAACATGAAGCCGGCGAAAGTAGGCTCGGCGGTTGAGTGGCACCAGGACATGGCGTACTTTCCGCACACCAACGACGACTTGGTGACCACGCTTGTCTATCTCGACGACGCCACCGAGGAGAACGGATGCTTGCAGGTCCTGCCCCGTCACCACACGCACTACTTTGACCACGCCGGCCCCGATGGACGCTTTGCCGGCATGATCACCGAAGACCTGAGCGAGTTTGGCAAGCCCAGGAGTCTGCCCGCCCCGGCGGGGAGCGCGATCTTCATGCACTGCATTACCCCGCACGCCTCGCTGCCCAACCGTTCAAGCCGGCCGCGGCGGACTCTGATTTATGAGTATCGCGCCAACGACGCGTTCCCGATCTACTACGGTGAGATGACCAACGTTGCCGAGGTAAAACTCCGTCCGATCCGCGGCAAGCCCGCGCGTTTTGCCCGCTTCGGCGGCCCGCGCCCGATGATCCCCAACGTCGGCAAGTACACCTCGCTCTATGAGCTGCAAAGTCAGGCGAAGGTACAGAGGAAATCTTGACCATGGGTACACGACTTCAACACCAGGTGGCGTGGATCAGCGGCGCCGCATCGGGCATGGGCGAGGGTATCGCGCGGCTGTTCACCCGCGAGGGCGCCGCCGTTGCGCTGGTGGACGTGCAAATTGCCAGGGGCGTGGCCATCGCCGGGGAGATTCGCGCCGAGGGGGGCCGGGCGGTCTTCATCGAGTGCGACGTGAGGAACGAAGCGGCGGTGCGCGCTTCGATGGAGCAGACGGTACGGGAGTTCGGGGGGCTGCATACCATTGTGAACTGCGCCGGCATTGTCCAGGTCAAGCTGCTGCACGAACTGGACGAGGCCGACTGGGACCAACTGATGGACGTCAACGTCAAGTCGATCTTCCTGTCGATCAAGCATGGCATCGCGCACCTGAAGAAGAATCCCCGCAGCTACGTGGTGAACATCGGCTCGATCGGAAGTTTCATCAGCCAAAGCTCCACTCCCGCGTACATCGCGTCCAAGGGCGCCGTGCTGATGCTGAGCAAATCAATCGCGCTCGACTACGCCGCCGACGGCGTGCGTTGCAACTGCGTTTGTCCCGGGATCACCGACACGCCGATGCTCCGCAAGCATTTAAACATGAACAAAGACCCCGGGGCCGCGTTGCGAAATCGCCTGCGCCGCGTGCCGATGGGTGTGCCCCTGACGGCGCACGACATCGCCAAGGCCGTGCTCTACTTCTCCTGTGAAGATTCCGCGGGCGTCACCGGAACATCGCTCGTCATCGACGGCGGTTATCTCGCGGCGGCCGAGTGGGAACACCCGGGCAAAACCCGGTTCATGGAGCCGTTATGAAACAGGCCATCAATTTCTTCCTCTTTGCAATCCAAAGGTTTATCCTCGCTCACTTATGAAACCATCATCACTCCTCTCCCGCCGCAAATTTGCGCGGCGAACCATTGCCGCTCTTGGCCTTGCGATGGTGGGCTTTCGCATGGAAGCCCGGGCTGAGACCTCCACACGCCATCGTTTTCTTTGTTGCGATTACCAGGGCAACAAGGTTGCCATCATCGCGGCGGATGGCTCAATCGAATGGGAGTTTGCCGCGCAAACGCCGCAGGACTGCTGGTTCTTGCCGAATGGCAATGTGCTCTTTTGCTACAGCAATGGCGCCAAAGAGGTGTCCCGCGCCAAACAGGTGGTCTGGGAATACAAAGCCCCTGCCCAGGCGCAGTGCCATTCCTGCCAGCCGTTGCCCGGCGGCCATGTGCTGGTGGCGGAATGCGGCCTTAGCCGGCTGATCGAGGCCGGGCGCGACGGCCAGGTGGCAAAGGAAATCAAGGTGGCCTCGCAAGCCAAGAACATGGGCCACCAATTCCGTGGCACGCGCAAAACGGCCGATGGCCATTACTGGGTTTGCTTGATGGACGAGAAGAAGATCGTGGAACTCTCTCCCGCCAGCGCGCTGCTCCGCGAAATTCCGGTGGATGGATTTCCGCACGCCGCGATCAAGCTGCCGGACGGACATCTGCTCGTCACACTCGGAACCGCCGGGCAGGTCATTGAGCTTGATGCCGACCTGAAAATTGTCTGGCAACTCGGCGAAAACGAGGTGACGGGAAACCCTTTGCGACTGCCCGCCGGATGCCAGCGTTTGGCCAACGGGAACACGATTATCTGCAATTATCTCCCTGGCCCCTTCATGGGCAAACAACCGCAGGCTTTTGAAGTGACCCGGGACAAACGCGTCGTCTGGGAATTTACCGACCACGCGCGTTTCAAGACTGTGAATCAAATCTATCTCCTCGACGCGCCCGGCGATGGGAAGAAAAGCGAAGTGCTCCGTTGAAAACCAACCGAAAGGAATGAAGTGAAATCAGCCAGTCAAAAAAAGAAGCCCCGGGCGGTTCGTCGTGCTTTTACCCTGCGATTGAAACCGAAGTCGTTCGCCAAGTACAAACATTACCACGACAACATCTGGCCGGAACTCGTCCGGGAAATTGAAGCTTGTGGCATCGCGCAAATCACCACCTTCGAGAACAACCTGCAGCTTTTCCTGTACTCCGAGATTTACGACAAAAAGGCGTGGGACAAATTGTGGAGTTCAAAGATCCATGACGAGTGGGCCAAGCGCATGGAACCACTCATGCAATTTCGTCCCGATGGCAAGGTCGATGCCGGTCCGCTCCGCGAGATTTTTCATTTGGAGACGGCGGTCGGCAAGCCCAAGAAGAAGGGAGCAGCAAAGTCAAAGTGAACGGTTCGCTGAAAGGCAAAGTGGCCGTGGTCATCGGCGCGGGGCGAGGACTCGGACGGCAGACGGCGCTTATGTTGGCCGCGCATGGAGCTGAAGTCGTTGCGGTTTCCCGCAATGAAGAACAGTTGCGCCAGACCGGGCAATCCATCAAACAAGCTGGTGGTGTGGCGCACGCGATGCCAGCCGATATCAGCCAGCCCGAAGCCGTGGAGAAATTGAGGAAGGAAGTGGAACAACGCTTTGGGATTGTCTCTATTCTGGTGAATGCCGCGGGGATTTTCGGCCCGATCCAGCTCATCAAAGACAGTGACGCGAAACGTTGGACGGATACCCTGGCCGTCAATTTATTCGGCCCCTATTTTACTTGTCGCGCTTTTGTTGGCGCAATGATTCAAAACCGGTGGGGCCGGATCATCAACTTCACCTCGGCCGCCACGCTGCATCCACCTGGCCCGCTCAACAGCGCGTACGCGACGAGCAAAGTGGCTCTCAACCAGTTCACGCGACACCTCGCCGCCGAATTGGAAGGAACGGGCGTGACTGCGAACGTTCTTCACCCGGGCGACGTGAAAACGGAGATGTGGGCGACGATTCGCGCCGAAGCCGAACGGATGGGACCTGAAGCGGAAGGTTATCGGAATTGGGTGCGCTGGGTGGAACAGACCGGCGGTGACGACCCACAGAAAGCGGCTGACCTCGTGCTCCGCTTGCTGAGCGAGGAGGCTGCGGCAACCACCGGTAAGTTTCTTTGGATCGACGGCGGTTTGCAATCGCCGATCCCGAGTTGGGGCGACGAAACCAGCGCTCAACCTTGGCGAAAATTGTAAGCGGACTCCACGAGTTCGCTCCTGAGGCTGATTATTAGATGAACATAAGACTCGCTCCTCACCCCGGCCCTCTCCCCCCGGGGAGAGGGAGAACTTTGCGAACGCCCTGGAGCATTCACCAGTGAGTATTTTTTCCAGCGTGGGAAATGTGAGTTCAATTTCCTAGGGAGAGGTTAGGGTGAGAGCGAACCATCATCCTGACTAAATCGATAAGGCTAAAAAATGCGCGACCGGATGCCCAGCGAAAAGAACCCAACTTGGCACCGTCTTCTGGCGTTCGACGAGGTTGGAGTCGTCGTGGCACTGTTGAGCGTGTGCGGCCTCTTGTGGCTGGCCACCGGCGACCAATTCGTACGGCCCGCAAATTTGTTGCAGGTCGCCCGGCAAGCTTCGAGCTATGGCATCATGGCGGTTGGCATGGTGCTGCTTTTGTCGATGGGGGAGATTGACCTGTCGGTCGGCGCGATTCTCACGCTGGTCAATATCGTCACGGCCGTCGCGTTGCGCGAAGGGATGCCGATGCCGCTCGCCGTAGTCGTGGGTTTGGCGACCGGCACATTGTGCGGCCTCGCCAACGGTCTGCTGGGTGTGCTGCTGCGAATCCCGACGATCATCGTCACACTGGGCACGATGAGCGTCTTCCGCGGCCTCGCTCTCGTATTATCCAAGGCGACACCGGTTGGCAATTTTACAAAGGATAACCTGCTGTTCAGTCTCGGTAGCGGCAATGTGCTGGGCGTGCCCACGAGTGTGTTGGTCATGCTTGCCGTTGGCCTGGCGGGGCATATGATACTAGGCCACACGGCGTTCGGTTGGCGCGCGCAGGCGATCGGCAGCAACGCGCAGGCCGCGCGCTTCTCGGGCATCCCGCTCGACCGCTATCGCGTCGCGGCCATGACGATCATGGGATTGGTGGCCGGCATCGCCGGAGTCATGGAATTGGCGTTCCTCCAGTCAGGCAGCCCGACGACCGGGCAAGGATATGAACTCTACGTGATCGCCTCGGCGGTCATTGGCGGCACGGCCCTCACCGGTGGCAGCGGTTCGGTGGCGGGCGGAATCCTGGGCGCACTGCTGATCGCCGTGATTCGCAACGGCCTGGTGCTCTTAGAATTCTCGGCTTATTGGGGCACTGTCGTCACCGGTGCCGTTATTATTGCCGCCGTGGCCATCGGCGGTTGGGTGAAACGAAAACAATGAAGGCAAAGAAAATGAACCGTGTGCCAAAAGGCCACCGCGCTTGATCATGCCACACATCTGATAATCGTGCGCCAAATCCAGTCGCGCGAATTTGTAAGGCGATTGGCGAACGATTCTCCTTCTCCGTGGGGAGAAGGTCGGGATGAGGGAGGACAATCAACCTTAGCGTGCTTTCAGGTCAAATGCCGAGGGTGCCAGAAACTCTCCACATCATGTAGCTCCTGCACGAAGCCAGGAATTCCTGTCTTTCTGCACACAAGGCTTCTCCAATCCCTACCAAGACGATCAATAAATTTCTCATCCATCTTAGGACCTTTTTGCATGTCGAAACCTATCCAAAAAAGAGTTGGCATTGGAGCTCCTCTGAGTTGAGTGAAAAGGTTCGCAGTTAAATAAATAAAATATTTTATCTCGCTGAAATCGCGCACCAAGGCGTGCTGAGTGGCATAGATGAATGCCGCCGGTGGTAAAGAACCAACCCCGTCGTTAGCCAAAATCATCAGACCGCTGTATTCGTCCAATCGAAGTTCTTGTTTCGTCTCGCGAATCTGGACGTTGGCCTTCCGAATTCGCTTCTTGATTGATTTTGTTGTAATCTCGTAAATCCTAGTTTGAAGCTCCTTCGGCAACTCGCGCCAATTACTCTCATCAATGCTGTTGGTCTTAATCTTGCCCTCATTGTGCCAGTGGTTAACAAGCTCGTTGACTTTAGATTGGTTGTTGACGCTGTCCACATTGTCTTCCGTCAGGCATTTGAGTTCAGCGACTATCTTCTCGAAGTGGAATACGTAACGGCGCGTTTTTGAAACAATGAC
>PLJQ01000484.1 GCA_003140275.1 Limisphaerales bacterium | reverse complement strand
GACCATAGCCGCCCGTGTAGTTGTCAGGGCTGAGGCTGCGATAAACATCAATGAAGAAAGGGCGATTGGTGGCGCTGTTCAAACTGCCGGAGACGATCGTCGTCGCGGCGTAACCGTAAGCGTTGGTGATGACGGGGAAATTTTGGAGGTTGTTCGGGCCCGTGTCGCCGTCGCCGAAGTCGTTGGTCGTCACGTAGGGATAAAAATCATAAGCGCCGGTCAAGCGAATGCCCAGGAAAGCGTTGCTGAAAATGGAATTGCCGCGAATGGAATTATTGGTGGTGCCCGCGTCATACAAAATCACGCCGCTCCAACTGGCGAAGGCGATGACGTTTCCAGCCCCGGCACCGACCCCGCCAATGAAGTTGCCGGTCGCCCCGCCTTGCAGCTCCACATTGTCAAAGTTGCCCACCCCGTTGGTGCCCGTGTAATCGGTGCCGATGAAATTACCCTCGACCACGTTGCCACTGGTGTTCGGATCGGTGATGCAAACACCATAATAGTTGCCGGAAACGTAGTTGCCCGTGCCGGCGCCGCTGCCGCCAATCAAGTTGTTCGTGGCCCCGTTGTAGCAGATGATGCCGAAATCATTTGGCACCGCCGTCACCCCGCCCGCGTCGAGGCCGACGTAGTTTCCCGCGACCACATTGCCGCTCGTGCCGGGGTTGGCCACGATCACTCCATAGCTGGAGTCGTTGGTATGGCCGGAAATAACATTGCGGGCGCCGGCCACGGTGCCGCCGATGAGGTTGGAACTCGAGCCGGTGTCAATCGTCACGCCGGCGGTAATGTTCGGCAGCGGGTTCATTCCGGTGGCGTCGGTGCCGATAAAATTTCCCTGCACCGCATTATTGACCACATTGAAACCGCGGATCAAGATCCCATTGCCCACGTTTCCAGAAATGACGTTGCCCGCGCCGGCATTCGTGCCGCCAATGAGGTTGCCGCAGGTGCCGCCCGCCAGCAACACGCCGCCCAGGGCGTTGGAAACCGCGCGGCTGCCGCCCGCATCCGTGCCGATAAAATTGCCGAGCATCACGTTGCGGGTCGTGTTCGTGCCGGAAACCAGGACGCCGTATTGCGTGTTCCCGGAAAGAACATTGCGGGCGGGCGCATTCGTGCCGCCGATCACGTTGCCGCTCGCGCCATCGTAAATAAGCACGCCCTGAAACGCGTTGGGCGCGGCATGGGTGCCGGTAAAATCCAGACCCAGCCAGCAACCGGAGACAATATTGTTCGTGGCGCAGGCGTAACGCAGCGTCACCCCGTTCCAGTTGAAATTTTGAAACGAGAGATTTTTCACCTGGCAGTTGGCCGCGAAAATCAGCAGGCCCGTGACCGTGCCGGGCGCGTAGGCCTCGGGAATCAACTGCGAACCGTCCACGATGATGAGCGGATTGCCGCTGAAGCCGGGTTGCGTCGAACCGTCAATCACCGTGCCGTCGGTGACGAGCGGCGGCAGATAACCGGTCAGGTGAATGGTGAAGACGCCATTGCTGTAACCGGCATCGCTGATCGGAATGTTAAAGCGGACCGGCACCCCGGGCTGATCGGCGGCGTAATACATCGCCGCCCGCAAACTGCCGGAACCATAATCGGCGGTGGTCGTGACCACATTCGTCAGCGGCACCCTGGGCGATTCGTAGAGAAAACTCAACGCGGCCCGGTCGCCTTTGCTCAAACAAAGATTGCCCATGCGCGGCTGAAATTTGACGTAGGCCGGTTTCGCCAGTTGCGTATAAAGATTCGCCGGATCCATCGAACTGAAATTATTTCCCAGGTGCATGACCGATTCAAAATCGTAGTCGCCGTTCGTCACGCTGGTCGGATCAATGTTGAAAAAAGAAATGTTTGACGCCGGATAAACGTTGTTCGTCAACACCGTCAGATAATTCGTCTGATCCATGCGGATGTTTTCGTGCGTGAATCCAAACGAGTGGCCCATCTCGTGGCCGACCTGCGCGCGGCTGAGGCTGGAGACGGTTACAACCTGGGGATTGGTGCTGGAGGAAACATTGTCAATCCAGTTGGTGTTGTAGGTGAAAAGAATCCAGTGCGTCTGGTTGGTATGCGGGACAAACTTCACGTTCGCGGCCAGTTCCCATTCGCGCAGGCCGGCAAGGTAGGTCTGCTGCTGTGCGGCGGTGAGTGCGGTCGTAAATTCATACGGCACGATGCCATTCGTCCACGGCACCGTGGCGGGCGTGGTCCCGGCGTAAAAGTTTCCGGCCGGCAGCGAACCAGTGGCCGGCAGCCACGCCACGAACCACCACACCCAACCCGCGCGCGCCGCCGGACGGATGCGTTTTGCCATGGCTTGAGCCCTCATCACCATGACGCATAAGCGCATTGAATGATTTTTGCAAGCCGGTTTCATTTCAAGTGCAATCATCCGGGCGGCAAACAACCGGCGCTTGACCGTTTGGCGAGTTGGCTTGGCCAGGCGGGTTCCATGCTCCGCAGGCCCGCGCAGCGGGCGCGGAGGGGGCCTGTCTCGATTTGGTTTGATTGGGTTGGGTTTGATCAGGGTTGGCCGGACTTGGCCCGACTTGACGGGCCTGACGTTTCCCGGTGAGCGTGCCCGGCGCCAGCTCATGCTCGATTTCCAGGAGGCAGAACGCCAAACGCCTCTTGACCGGCCCAATGGCTGGCGCCAACCAGCGCGGCGCGCCAGTATTTTTCCTGCCGTTAGGCGAATCCATCCGCATATACGCGAACATAAGCGAACAATTTTTCGTTCAACTCCCGTTTTTAGATTTGTCCTGTCCATACACGCTTGGGCGGACACGTACCGTATTGTCGCGTAATCTGGGCATGGCCAAAAACGGAGAACTTGGTTGATCTGAACCAGATTAAAATCGAAATAAACATGGACCTAAAGAGTTTGGCGGGCTTGGACTTGAGTTTTAGCCGCACCAACAACCTTGCGAGTACGCCCTTACATGTTGATGTGGTGCCGGAGCTTGAGGCGGATTATCAAAAGCGGGTGAAGGCGAGCGGTAAGATGTTCATCAACACCAACGCCCCGCCGCGCTTCCCTTAAAAGCCAGCAGACAAAGACTAATTGAATCGCCCAATAAACGATAATTTGGACAGCAGTGAAAAAGCTTGGTGAGGGGTCATTACATCACACGCTTTAGTTTTTGTCAGAGCGGGAACATGCCGGACTGGACAAGTCCTGGTGTCTTGGGCAGGCAGATCGACAGCGGTATGCTCAGCGCGTGGACAAAAACCCTACTCCTTCCATTCGCGATTTGTGTCCCCACTTCAGTGACAAGGAAGTCGCGGAAGCCGAAGCTATTTTCGAGCGATATCTCTCGCTTGTGCTGCGCATTATTTCAGCGCATTAAATCCGAAACGGGTCCACAAGGCCGACCCATTGGCACCGGGCACGGGTACGTTATCCTGAGATTGACATAACCTTCACGTATCTCCCATCTTCTGAAGATATGTGCAAAACCCAACAGAAGTTGAGAGGGCCGGGGTGAGGGCGAGCGTCACTTTTCCAAACTGATTTTTTCTGAAACTTTATGAGCATTGACCCGGCAGCCATTCAAAAAGCCCAAACCCAACTCGACGCCCACCTCCGCGACATCATCGCGTGGCATTTCTCGCCGGAAACCGGTTGCCCGTTCTGGCTCGATTGGGCGAAAAAGAACTTCGACCCCCGCAAGGCGGTGAATTCCTTCCCCGACCTCATCGCGAAGTTTTCGCACTTCCAGGACGAGACGTTGCGCGACCTGCAACCCGAGGTCTGGGTGCCGGCGAAATACCAGGGCCGCCCGTTCAACATTTTCGAGACCGGCGGCACCACGGGCATGCCCAAGCAGCGCATCGGCTGGGACGATTACAAAGTCGATTACAGCGAGTTCTCCGAAAAGATTTCCGACGCGCATTTCCCGCGGGGTCAGGCCTGGCTCATGGTCGGCCCGACCGGCCCGCGCCGATTGCGCCTCGCCATCGAGCATCTTGCCAATGTGCGCGGCAGCTCCTGTTACTTCATCGATCTCGACCCGCGCTGGGTGAAGAAGGTGATCACCGCCAAGCAATTCGACCAGGCCAAGGCCTACATGGAACACGTCGTCGAACAGGCCGTGACGATTTTGAAACATCGCAAGATCAGCGGCTTGTTTACCACGCCGAAACTGCTCGAAGCCCTCGCGGAGAAAATAGATTTGTGGGACGCGGGCATTCGCGGCGTGTTTTGCGGCGGCACGACGATGGCGCCGCAGTACGTGCGCTTCATCGTCGAGGAAGTGCTGGAAGGCCGCATTGGATTTTATCCCACGTACGGCAACACGTTAATGGGCCTGGCCGCCAGCGTGCCGCTCACGCCGGAGGACAATTTCTCGATCACCTACTACGCGCCGCAACCGCGCGCCGTGCTCCGCGTCGTGAATCCGGGGCAAACCGAACAACTTGCTGGCTACGGCGAGTGGGGACGCGTGGAACTCACGACGTTGACGAAGGAATTCTTCATGCCGCGCTTCCTCGAACGCGACGAAGCCATCCGCCGTGAACCGCGCGCGCCGTATGCCTGGGACGGCGTGGCCGAAGTCCGGCCTTTCGGCGCGATGGAGAAGACGATTGTGGAAGGGGTGTATTGAAAGCGAGCGCGGGCAAGGCAAAGAGAATGGCAACTGCGATTGCGACTGCATAGTGATGGAATCGTAATCACTGAGGCTTCGGAATATGCCCCACTGCGCCGAACGACACGGGTCCATCCGAGAATTGGAAGGGATCCCATCCATAGGCCAGTCCGCTATCGGTAGCGAGCTGTCTGGCGCTTATGAATGCTGCAAACGAGTCTTCAAACACGCAGAACGCCACATAGACGGAGCTTTCTGACAGGTTTCTAAAGTAGGTTCTGAGTCCAGCCGCATTGACGGCAGGATCAATTCCTTTGCCCTGCTTCGGCTTCGCTATTTCACTGGCGAGTGTGGAAGTCCATTCGATGTCCGTTTCGTTTCTGCTGAGGTCGGAATTGCGGCATGTGTAGATGCGTCCGTAGCGGGCGATGATATAGATCACGCGTTTGCCGGTTTCGTGTTCTTTTGGCAGTCGTAGTTGCCGCTGGGATTCCTTGACGCGGTCAACTGCCTGTTTTTCCAGGCTGGCAAGCCGTGTGCTCAGGCGCCTGGCATTTTCCTTCGATGCAGCCAGGCTGTTCTGAGCTTCCAATTTCCGGGCTTGGGCTGCGGCGAGTTGTGCATTTAGTTTTTTCATCCGCTCCGCCGGGTCGGCGCTGGCGGACGCATCGAGTTTCTTGGCGTTCTGCGCGGCAAGCTCGCGGATCGCCTTGATCTCGTCTTGGATTTGCTGGCGCGTAGCGAGCAGTGACACCTGCGTTTTCCAACGTTCGTCGTTGGCTTTGGCATTGAGTGAACTGGAAAGTTGGAGCGACTGCTGGAGGTTCGTTTCGGCAATTACAAGACGGCGTTGAAGCATTTCCTGCGTATCGGAGGATGTCCCGCTCTGACTCTGTTCCTTGCTGGTGAGCAACACCACGAGCACCGCCAACAGAATAATGCCTCCGAATGCGTTGCACATCGTGTCGAGCAACATATAGAGGCTGTCGTGCGGTTTTTTTCGGCGCAGGTTCATTTTACGCGAGGCCGATCCATTCCAGAAAACGCTGCCACCAACTTCTGGTCTTGGGAGTTGTGGCGGGTTGTGAAACGGNNTGCTGCCGCCGGGGAAGAATTGGTTTGTGCCGGGTTGACGGTGGTTGGAGCCGATGGCTTCGCGCCTGGCGCGCCATCCGGTGATTTGTTCGGGACAGGAGTTTCGTCAAGCGGCGGCGGAGTCGTGAAATGAATCTCGCGATCTTCCTCCAGCGCATCGAAGCCGACTTCAAAACCTTTCTCGCGAGCTAATTTCACGAGGCCTTCAAAAAGTTCGATGCCCGATGGCCTGACCAGAAAGACTACATATTGATCCAACGGTTTCGCCTCCCCCAGATAGGAATCGAATTCGGTGCGCGCACTCGATTTGCTGAATTCCCTGGCCTGGTCCGGGTGGTCAAACCGCTCGACTTTCGCGCCGCTCCTGCTGAGGGTTGCGAGAATCGGCTCCTTGGTCGTGGAACTCTTGTCCGGGATGAGCCAGAGCTTTCCCTCCCGCTCACGAAGTTTCAGGACTTTTGACTGCACATTGGCAACGCGCTGCTCCAGGCCTGCCATTTCCTCGCGCGCCTTCACTACCTGGCGAACGAGCGTTTCCACCTCCTGATTCTCACGTTGGATTTGCGCCTTGAGATCGGTGAGACCGAGGGTGCGGTCGCGCGCTTCGATGGCCGTCTGGCTCGCGGCCAGTTGCTCCGCCACGGCGGCGTGCTGCTTTTTTTCCCCGGCGAGTTGCGCGCTGAGTCGGGTGATGTCGGACTCAAGCTTTTCCGCAGCGGGCGCAGTTTCTGCCGCTGCCAGCAAGCTCTGCAAACGATGGTTTTGAATATCCACTTCCGCCTGTTGCGAGAGCATTTCCTGGAGTCGCTGCTCCATTTCGGAGTTTGCAGCTTGCGAACGGTGGTCGGTTGGCCGTCCCAAATCCGTCGCCAGCAGCAAAGTTATGAAGATCAACATGCCGCTGACGGCCGTGATAATGTCCGCAAACGCGAAGAAACTGATTTTAGAATCAAAACTTCGGAAGTGCTCTCTCATGATCTCGCTTCGGTGGCAGTCGGGACTGACGACGGCGGTTGCCGGTCAGCCAGACGAAGCTTGGAGACAATGTGCGAGTGGCAGTAGTCGTTGCATTCGTCGAGAAAGGCCATTTCGCGTTTTTGCTGAAAGGTAATCACCAACTGCAAAATGAGCGTGAATGTAAGAGCGACCAGGGTTGATTCGAAAGCGGTAGCCAGTCCGCCGGTAACGCCCTGGAGTGAAGCACGGATCAAAGTCAGGTCGCCGGCCGCCTGTAATGTTTGGGTGAACCTGCCGATGGCCAGGCTCAACCCCAAAACCGTGCCGATGAAGCCGAGGACCGGAATCGCCCAAACCAGACCGTTGACGACGGTATAACTGGAAGCCACCTGATCTTCGTCGTTCTCCGCCTGCGCGCGAAGAATTGCGGAAACGTCGTTGACCTGGCCGATGTTTTTGAAGTTGGACAGGGCGCGGTCAAGGCGATTGAGCAAAACAAAATGGCGCGGTTGGTCAACCAGCGAATGGATGCGGGCCAGAACGGTGGCGGCGGTGGTTTCGGTAAGGACAAATTCAGGCTCGGCCGGCACGGCGGATAATTTCAGGGCGCGCTCCTGAAACTGAACTTTCTTTCCTTTCAAAAAAAGAATGGCCAGTCCGCCAAAGAAAAAGAACGTGGCTGGAATCACGGCGAACTGATTGCTCGGACGCATAAACATGGTGGCGACCTTTGAAGCCACGGGCAAATGGATGAAGACGAACACCATCAAGGCATAAAGAATCCCCGTCAGCAGCGCACCAATAAGGAACGCGAAGGCGTGATTGACGCTGGTGTAGCGTCCGCCTTTGAAACCGAAACGGTTTTCGATGTCGCCTTGCGACCAGGCGAGTAGATCGGGATTGTCCGCTCCTCTATCAGCGGCCTTCGATGAGATTGGGAATTGTGCCATGTGATTTTTCAGGGGTTGATTTTTTTTGTGACATCACGAGATACACTCAGTGCGAGCCAATGACGAAGATAAACACAACAGCAATAAGCCACAGAACGGTTCCGAGCATTCCGACATTCCGGCCAGAGCTGGTGGTGGATCGACCGTTGGCGTCCATGAGGCCAGCGTCCATCTCGCGCAGGTCACCGTTGCCCATAACCCAAGCGGCTAAACATAAGGGGCCAAATACAAAGAGTCCGATCAATGCCAGCGTGAGAATCAAGCCGCCCCGGTGTGGTTTCAATCTGACTTGCGCTGCTTCTGAAGCGCCGCTCGCGTCATTTTGCCGTTCCCGGCCCGCTGCCAGCAAATCGTTCTTCCTTCGTTCTTCAGCGATGGTAGCGGCGCGCAACTGTTCTTCCCGTTCCCGCGCCTTTCTTTCCGCTTCTTCACGTGCCCGTCGTTCCTGTTCCTCCCTTGCCTGACGTTCCGCGCGCAAGCCGGCCTCGCGCGCTGCAAAATAATCGCGCAGCGTAACCCACTGGCCGTTGTAGGAAATCTCGTGAAGCAGCCCGATTTGATTCGCGGCGAGTTTCGCCTCGATAACCGCTGCCGTGTATGGTCCTTCCTGCCTGCCGCGCCAGCGAATCAAAAATGTCGCGGTGCTGTCATCCGACAAGCTCACCTGCGATGTGTGAGGGTTATTGGTCATGGCTTCGTGGCAGCGCGAAACAGCGGCGGCAGCGCGTTTCCAAAAGATGCCGCGTCTGCGCTGATCCCGGCCTTGGCCAGATATTCGGCGCGCGACGCAGGCAGGGCGAACAGCGGTGACAGCGGCGTCGCTGAACTGGAAACCAGAATCGGCTGCTTGCGGGTCGCGTCGTATCCCCACATTTCAACGGGCGGCGGGTTCCCGCTGACGACGGGCTTGCCATCCAGACCGGCAAAACCCACGTAACGCAGACCATCCTTGGCCGCTGACTGCGCAAGCGCCAGGTTGCCGGCAGCCTGCTTCGCGTAGGACAGGGATTTTTCGGCGGTGAAGAATTGATCGAGCTTTTCACTCCAGTTTCTTGCCTTTGCAGGAACAAACCAATCGCCGCTGGCGATCCGCCCGCCGACGATGTTGCGGATCCGGGCGGCGTGAGCGCGGGCGGATGGACAGAAGGAAAGCCCCCAAGCATCAGGCTGGAATTCCATGAGTTCGACGAGGCTGCATAAAAGGCAGGCCCGGAACACGGGCGATCCATCGCGCGAGTCTTTGACGGCATCGAGAACCTCCAGCAANNCAGCAACGGGCTGCCGTAGGCGCTGCCGCCTGACCAGACTTTTCCCAGGCCGATGGTGCCGAACGCGGACGCTTCCTTCAAATTGCCAATTCGTTCGAGGCGATAAATGGGCTGCGTGGGCGACAATTTCCATTGGCCGTCAAAATTACCGTATTCCCGATCTTCAAACGTGGCGCTGGTCGCGGACGCTGACGGGGTCCAGGCTTGGATTTGTTTCCAGCCCTGCGAGTTCTCGAACGAACCGGCCGTGATCCACTCCACGCTCTTCGTGCTCTCGCGATCCAGCCAAAGCCGGTAGTATTGATGGTTGGCGCTGACGGCCGGGTCGGCATTGAGCCGTTGAAAGAATGCGCGTTCAGCGGGCATGGCGATTTCAGGAACGAGACCCGCCGGTTTTCCCTGGTTGATGAACGCCCAGGTGGCCGCGTTGGTTGCGCCAAGCAACGAACGGAGCGCCGCCTCGTCACTGGTGCCAAGCGATTGAATGGAGGTTGCGGCCGACGCCGCCGGCGCGCTGGAAAACTCAGAGGAGGCAATAAGGCTGATCGCCGGGGAGAATTCATTAAATGTGCGGGCTTTTTTCAGCGCCGCCATGCCATCATCGAGTTTCGTCAGTTCACGGTCGTAGGCGGTGAATTTGGCGCGGGCGGCTGCCGCGCGCTGAAGCAAATCGCTGCGGAGGCTCACTTGATTCGTGAAGCCCGCTTCGCAATCATTGATCTTCTGCATGACGCCGGAGAGCGTGGATATTTGGGCCGCCGCCGTTTCGACCCGGGCGCGATAATCGAGTTGCGAGCATTGCTTTTCCGCGCTGCTGATCCACTGCTCGAAAAGCTGGTTCACCGCCGAGCCGCTTTCGGAAAGAAACTTCTGCCATTGCTTCTCAAAAGCCTGGAGGCGCGGTTCGTTTTCCGTTTTCAGGTCCGGCGCCAGCGCGTTCAAAGCATTCCGCGTCAAAGCCAGTTGATCGGCAGTACCCGCCAAATGAGCTGCATCCGGCTCGCCGGTGAGTTGTTGCGGCAGCCTAGCAAACGCAGTCTGGAAGTTCGCCAACAGAGCGCGTTCTTTGCTCACGAAAGTTTCGGCGGCGGCGGCAGCCGCGTTGACACTGCCGACGCTTGACAAACGCTTTTCCCCGGTGCGCACGCGTTCCAGCAATTTCTCCGCGGTATGGGCTTGTCGTTGGGTGATGGCTTCCTGGAGTCGCCCGACGAAATCGCGGGCCTTCATCTGCCCGAGCACAAACCACACGACCGTTCCGCCCACCACCAGGACGGCGACACTGCCGGCAACCATCACCCGCCGATGGATCGTGGTGCGCCGGGCGATTTCAGCCTCCAGCAACCCTGAACGCTTGCGAAAGCCGGACGCAGCTTCCTCTGGAATCGGTCGGGTAAAATCCGTCAACGACCGCCAGACTTTGTGCAACGCTTCGTAATCAGCGCGGAGTTCCGGCAGCTTCACAAAACGGGCCGATGTGTCCTTCTCTTCGCTCTGGTGAATCCGGTGATGCAATTCGGCGAGCAACGATCGGAACTCGCGCTCCTTCCGGTCCTTCTCCTGTTCGCCACGCGCCCAGGCTTCGAGGGTCTCGATTTGTTTCAATGAAGCGGGCGGCAGCTCCACCTTGAACTCGTCCTGCAGGCGATGGATGAAATCGAGGTTGGCCAGCGCATCCATCCAGCGGGATGACTGCTTGAGTCTGGCAGCCTCCTCCAGCAGACAACCGCAGCGAATCGTTTGCGCCTGGCGCCAAACCTCACCCTCCGGTTTGCTTTTGAAACCGAACGCTTCGATGGTTTCAATTTCCGCAACCAATAGCGCGGGGTCTGTTCCTGCCAACGAGCTGCCGAGATGCTGCACCTTTGCCGCAAGCACCTTCGCATCGAGACGAGTCAGTTCGGAAGCGGCGTTGGCATCCGCGGGATTGAGCCGGGTGATGCTTTGCAGTGCCTTGAGCGCCTCGTCATCGTTGCGACTCAAGACCGCGCTACGATAAACCGCGTAAAGCGGATGGTCGGTCGTGATGCCTTGCGCGTAACACTCATTCAACGCATGAATGGAACGCGCATCAATCCGGTCGGCCACGGGCAGCGCGTTTTGCTGACAGTAGCCGCGCCAATCATCCGCGCCGCGAAATTCCATCACCGTCACCACGTCGAGCAGATTGGGGGCGGTTTCGGCGAGTTGAATGGCTTGTTGACGGTCTCCGGCCTTGATCATCGCCTCACACTGTTGCAGGCGAAGATTTGCGGCCTGACAGGCGGTCATGAAATCCTCGGCCAGCTTTGGCGCGATGGCCGCGTTGCCGACCTGTTGCAGCAGGTCGGAAACCTTGCGGACAAGGCGCTCGGTTTCGAGGAGTGTCATAGGCAAGCCATAAATTCCTACTAAACTAATTTCTTCCTTTTAGTTTTTCTTTGTGGTCTTCAGTCGTGGAGACATATCAACAAATTGGGCAGTCACACGATTTGATAAGTTTCCAGAAGAAAGTGCAAACCCAATCAACATTTGCTGCGTGGCAGAAATTGCAAAGTTTGTAAAAAAAGTCCAAGCCCTGAAGTCAACCTTGGAGTCAAACGAGTAAGCTGGAGTAAATGAATTACCCTGTAGATCGAATCTCAAATACAATGTTTGATCTCGCTTCATATTCGGTATCTCACAGCCGCTGGGAAAAAATTCCCTCTTACCGTCGCGGCGATAGACAAAGATTCTTTCAAAAGAGGCACCAATAAACAGAAAAGGAGAGTTGGTTTCTCGAGACTCGCGTATCATTATGCCACCTCTACGCGCGGCTGAATCTGAATTCACCTTTGGAATAGTGGCGATGAATTCTGTTCCGTCATTAGGTTTGCACACAAAGAAAACGTTATCACCATTTGCGGCAAACCCTTCCGCAGCCGCTGACAAGACGAATTTGCGAGGAGGGAATTCGGCAGTTGCGTTCGCTACTTTACCAATGACCATCGGCGTCCATTCAGGAGGCAGAGGATACGTTGTTTCTGGTGGAAGATTAGCTGGGATGTTTCTATTGTGATTGGATTCGTCTGAATCTATCTTGGTTCCGTCTGCTCGGTTCGTGTTTGCTGGTGAATTTGAACCGGATTCTGCTTGTTCCTTGGACAGATTGTTAGTCTCTTGCGTCTTTTGTATGGACGCGAGCGGTAACGTTTCAAACGATTTCTTTGAAGCCAGCTTATTCCAGCCGAACACACTTGCGACCGCAACCACAACTATTGTCAGAATCGTAACGAGGATTTTATTTCGGCGCAGCCTTTTGTGAAATTGCTCCTGTGCCTGTTCAGCTTGGAGTCGGTGGCGCTGGCTTTCGATGTCCTCGGCCGACTTTTGATGAGCGGCGGCGGTTTCAGCAGGGTTGTGCGGTCCAGTGGCCGCTCGGGTTTGTTGCAGCCGGATTTTTTGTTCGACGGACAGGGTGGCAACCTTGCTCGTTATGTCGCCCGCGCTGTTGCCGGCGCGGACCATATAACGCGAAAGACCGAGCGGGGGATTTGCGATCACCAGTTCCAAGCCGTTTTCGCCTGCCAAAGTCTGCCCATTCCCAGCCCGGTCCACCGAAAACCACTGGTAGCCAGGATTTGGAACTCCCTCCGCCCGGGCCTGGAAGCGGGCGGCCTCGCCTTCGGTGATTTGCATATCCAATGGCTCGGCGACAAATCGTGGTGGTTGCCTGCCCGCGCATGCGAAGGCCGTTTCCTCTCCCGTACACTTCGTTGCGCGCACCGCGGAAAGTGCGCGGCAATCAGGCGTGGCAAACCGGTTGGCCGCCGGATTGTCGGAGTGAATACAGCGCCAGCGAAAATCCGCCGGGTTGTCCTGCTCCTGCATGGAGGTCGTGAACGTGTATTTCCACGCGGCGGCGCGAAAATCCCGGCGCGGGTCCCGCACTTCCAGAAGTTCCAGGCTTTCGGCGAAGAGTCCCAGGACGGTTTCGTCCGGTTGGTCGTCCACGCGGAACGAAGCTCCCGCCCGCGCTTCCAGCAAACCGTAACCGTTCACCGGATCGCCGGTCACCCGCTGCCAGGTTTGCGCGGGCACGCACGTCCGGCCGGCCAGCGCGGCGAGGCTGGACCAATCTTCCTGCTCCAACAACTGCGGCTCTTTCGTCCACGATTTCACCCAGCCGGGCCAGTCGCGCAGAATCACGGGCGGTGTGGCCGATGGCCGGAGTTCTTCGGGCGCGAGCACCAGATGGTGGGCAATGAAGTTGGTCCGCCCGGTAAAATCCAGGCCCGAATCCTGAATCCGGCTCAACACATGAAAACGAGAACCGCGAATGTCCACAACGCGACAGGCACAGATGGGGCGTTCCTGGCCGCCGCTGAGGGAAAGATGCTGGTAGTAACTTAGTTTCTCCAAATGGAGCATGAGCGCCTCCCGCATCGCAGCGCTCCGCGCCACGGTGCAGTGACCGGATCGCCCGGCAACGATGCCGCGTGGTGAACTGGTGTAGATGAGTTGTTGTGGCATGGTCGGGCGCGGGTCAGTTGGTGGAAAACTTATGGGCCGTCCCGGGTGGCACTCGCGAACAAGGCCGGACAGACTTGCGACAGAATCCAAAGCAGCGGGGCTTCAACGAACACCGGCTGAAGTTTGGACGGGTCGGGGACATATTCGCCCGGCCCGATCTTGATGGGAGTATGCCCAAAAGAGCTGACGGCAAAGAACCTGACGTTGCTGCTCAGCGCTTCCGCATTGGCGACCACGGCGGGACAGATCCGGAACAGGAGTTCACGCACGCGTTGGGAATTTTCCCCGACCACGGCGAGGTCGAATTTCCCGTCCCGCACCGGATCTCGCTGCGGGGTTCCGTCAAACAGATGCAGCCACACGTCGCACTTGCCGACCACGAAAGCCACGGGCGTCTGAATGGCTTCGCCCGGACGCAAGTTGCGGATCGTCTGGATGCGCGCGCGCATTTCGGAAAGAATGATGTCCTGCTGGTCCACCACGGGTTTTTCAAGCTGGGGGTCTTTCGTATCGCGAATGCTTCGTCGGAACTCCGGGCTGTTGAACGGGTCGAAAAGAAACATGATGCCGGCAGCGCTGGCGACGTGCTGCGCCCCCGGTTGTTCCACGATGTTAACGCCCGGCTGAAAATGTTCACCTGCGTTGTCGTAAAAAATCAGCGCGCACTGATCGAGCGTTTTTTCCTCGGAAGCCAGGGTATAAACAAAAGGCCGTGGCAGGGCGACCATTCGCCCTTGCCGGGGCAGCCGTTCATACATGGCGCCCTCGAAAACAGTCTTCGCCAGTTTCGCCTGGGCGGGCGACTGGGCGCCAAACAATGCTTTGCGCATATCGTTGACCGGCGCATTGCCGGTCGGGTCGCTGTCCTGGAAAACGATGCCGAACTCACGATACAAAGTTGCCGGCAAAACCTTGGTCAGAACGCTGAGGTAATAAGATTTTCCAGCGCTTTGGTCGCCCACCAGCGAAATGATGTGGTGCGGCATGCCAAGAAAACTCGGCGGCAGTTTTCTACGGCAATGCGGACAGGCAATTTCCGAACACGGAATGCTCATGGCATCCATTGCCTGTCCGGCATTGTTAAAGCGGGTGGCTAAAAATCGTTGCTGCGCGTCTTCACCGAGAATCGGATCGCCACGCAGCGAATCATGCACCGCAATGTGCATGATGTCCCCGGTATCGAAGCGCAGCCAGCAAACGGGACAGGTTAAATCTCCATCAAGGTTCGGATTGGCAAAGGCCGGATCGCGCGGCGGCTCGATGGGCAAGTCTGCGGGCGGTGTTGGCGGCGGGGGTTCGGCTTGCGGGACGCTAAACTCCACGCCGCAATGCGGGCAATCAACTGGCCGTCCGGCGTCCTCTTCATCCGCCTTTAACTTATGACCGCATGATGGACAGAAAAATCGAAATTCCATAACCGCTCGCAACTGGCCTTCGGTATTGGCTAGGATGACGGAACTGAGGAGGGTTGGCAAAGGCAAAGACGGCAGGATCCTGCACTTGTTTGGATTGGCATTGGCGAACGTTCGGCTCACCGGGTTTGCGTTTGATTCCCACGACACACGGCTCTCCCGGACAGGATTTATCATTGAACGGACACCCGGCTTTGAATTGGAACATTTTGCGAACGGCCCCGGTGGTCGGGATTTTTATTCTGGTCACCACGACGAAACATCCGATTTTCCAGCTTTGCGCCGACCACCCATGCAGGAGTTAGAGAAAAAATGGATTCAGTAATGGGGATCGTCGAATTCAAGGTGCGGGGCGAACTCACCGAGCGTGCATGGAAACACGGCGCGCAAGTGATGAACGAAGACCCCAACCACGTGCCGATGCACATGATCGAGGAAAATATGAGGACAAGACGCTACACCAAATCAAATTGCAAAGCGAGTGAAAATTGAACTTTATCAAAAATTAATTTCAAGCTGGAACGGGTTTTTGCTTGAAAAAAACATCCACCTAGCCGAGCCTGCATTCAGTTAGAAGCGCGGAAGCGCGGTGTTCTTTGGAAATGACTTTGAATTTACCCTGCCATGTTCGTGATCAGAAACAAAGTCCTTGAACCGTAATTAAAAAAACACGGAGCCTCTATTTCGGTTATGGCCGACAGGCCTTTACTGGAAGTCGAAAGCGATCGATCGGGTTCCACCTGTTCCTAAGAAGTTCAAAGGAACTGTTGCACACGGCATTACGGCGGGGTATTTTTTATACCGGGCGCGAAGCCAAGCCCGTCCTTAAGGGGCGGGCTTTTTTATTTTTGGTAAATTCCGACCCGAACTGATAAATAACTTTCATGTCACGGGATGATTTGTTTACGACCCCGCCCGAAACGACCGTCGCGGACAAGTCCGCCGAAGCAGCAACCCCCATTTTCACCGCTCCACTGGCGGCCCGAATGCGCCCCCGAACGCTCGCCGAATTCGCCGGACAAACGCACATCCTGAGCCCGGGACAACTGCTGCGCCGCGCCATCGAATCCGACCGCATCCAGTCCTTGATTTTTTACGGCCCACCTGGCACCGGAAAAACGTCGCTTGCTCAAATCATCGCCCGCCATACCAAAAGCAAATTTGAACGGCTTAGCGGGGTGGAATCCAACGTCGCCGACATGCGGCGCGTTCTATCCGCAGCGGCCAACCGACTGGCCAACACGGGCCAGCCCACCATCCTGTTCATCGACGAAATCCACCGCTTCAACAAAGCGCAGCAGGACATTTTATTGCCCGACGTGGAAGGCGGCAACGTCCGGCTGATTGGCGCGACGACCCACAATCCCTTTTTCTTCGTAAACTCGCCGCTGGTTTCGCGCTCCCAAATTTTTGAGCTGCGGCCACTGACGGAAGAGGAGCTTTATCATTTGATGAACCGGGCATTGGCCGATTCCGAGCGCGGTCTTGGTCATCTCAGAATTCACGCGGCGGAGAATGCGCTCCGACATTTGGCGACGATTTCCGACGGCGACGCCCGAAAAGCGTTGAACGCGCTGGAAGTCGCCGCCTTGACCACCGAGCCGGACCCGGACGGCTTCATTCGTATCAATCTAGCCGTGGCCGAACAGAGCATTCAGCGCAAGGCCATTGTCTATGACGGCGACGGCGACGCGCATTACGACACGATTTCGGCCTTCATCAAATCGATGCGTGGCAGCGATCCCGACGCGACGCTCTATTGGCTGGCGAAAATGATTCACGCCGGCGAAGACCCGCGTTTCATTACGCGGCGCATCGTCATTTGCTCCGCCGAGGATGTGGGGTTGGCCGATCCGATGGCGCTCATCCTTGCGAATGCCGCTCATCAAGCGGCGGAATTCATCGGCTGGCCCGAAGCGCGCATTCCCATTGCCGAAGCCGCCATTTACATCGCCACGGCGAACAAGAGTAACACCAGCATCGTGTCGATTGACGCCGCGTTGGAAGATGTCCGCTCGGGTCGCACGCTGGCGGTGCCGGAACATTTACGCGACGCGCATTATGCGGGCGCAAAAAAACTCGGTCATGGCCGGGGTTATCAATACGCCCACGACCATCCCGACCATTTCGTGCCGCAGGATCATCTGGGCGCGGCCAGACGCTATTACGAACCGACCGAACAGGGCGCGGAAAAGAAAATCAAGGAGCGGGTCGAGAAATGGCGCGCGTTGATCGTCGAATCCAGGACGGGCGGCCAATTGCATCAGTAATGAGCGCGCCTATTCAGGAATTGAAAGTTGCGCTCCGGGCTTGCGTTCGCTCGGAGTTACAACCGTTTTCACCCGCTGAACGAACACTCGCTTCAGCACGGGTTTGTGCGCGATTGGAACAGCAGGAGATTTGGAAGCAAGCGCGTTCCATTCTATTTTACGCGCCTTTGCCTGATGAACCGGACGTCTGGCCATTGGTGGCGGTGGGATTGTCGACAGGCAAGACCATCGCCCTGCCGCGTTTTGTGCCCAAACAAAATCTTTATGTCGCCTGCCTGATCCGAGACCCGGTCGGTGACCTCCACCGGGGGCAATTTGGCCTTCGCGAGCCCAATGACCAATGTCCTCAGGTGCCATTAAACCGACTGGACTTTATACTGGTTCCTGGGGTAGGGTTTGACCTGAATGGGCGCCGACTTGGCCGGGGAAAAGGGTTTTATGACCGGTGGCTGGCGGACCATCACGGAACGATGTGCGGAGTGGCTTTCGATCAGCAGATCGTCGGCGAAGTCCCCGTCGAACCGCATGACATACGATTAAGTTGCATCTTGACCCCGACGCGTTGGCAGGAGGTCGGCAGCCGGCGCGCGGTTTTGGAATGATTTTGGTGGCAAATATCTGGGCGGACGGCGTCGTCATTTTCGGGGGCGGTGCCGTACTGGGTTATTTCCTGTTGTGGTGGAAAAACCACAATTTCAGGGCGTCTGAATCCCTTCAAGCGCGCTCCCTCGTTGATGAGGCGCGGCGCGAGGCCGAAGTCCTTCTCCGCGAGGCACGGCTCAGCGCCAACGAGGAAGCCCTCAAACTCCGGGAACAGACGGAGCAATCATTCACCGCGCGCCGCCATGAACTCAACGAACTGGAGTGTCGCCTCAACGAACGGGACACTTTGATCAATCGCCAACTGGAAGGCGTAGTTGCGGCTGAAAAAACTTTGTGCGAGCAAACGGAGTCGGTGGAAAAAAAGGCGCAAGCGGTGGAAAGCCGCCAGCAAGAGTTGACCGAACTCACCCGGCAAAGGCGGGAACAGCTTCAGGCCCTCTCCCGCATGAGCGAAGCCGAAGCCCGCGCCCGGGTCTTGAAGGAAACCGAGCAGGAAGCGTTGCGCGAGGCGGGTAATTTGAGCCGTCACATTTTGGAAGAAGCGCAAACCCGGGCTGAAGAAAAAGCCCGAAGAATCCTCAGTCTGGCCATCCAACGTTATGCCGGCGAACATTCATTTGAAATCAGCACCGCAACGGTGGCGTTGTCCGGCGATGAAATCAAGGGGCGCATCATTGGCCGGGAAGGGCGCAACATTCGCGCCTTTGAAGCCGCCACCGGTGTCACCGTGCTGATCGATGACACGCCAAATGCAGTTGTGCTTTCCGGCTTTGACCCGGTGCGTCGCGAAATTGCCCGCGCCGCGATGGAGCGGTTGATTCTGGACGGGCGCATCCACCCAACGCGTATCGAAGAAATCGTCGCCAAAGTAACCCAGGAAATTGATGAAACCATCGTTCGCGCCGGCGAAGAAGCCGTTCTAAAGGTTGGCCTGCCGCCGATGCATCTGGAAATCATCAAACTGCTCGGACGATTGCGCTTTCGCCACAGTTATTCCCAAAATGTCCTCGACCACTCTGTTGAAGTCGCGCATTTGATGGGGCTGATGGCAGCGGAATTGGGCATCGACATCGCCCAAGCCAAGCGTGCCGGACTGCTGCATGACATCGGCAAGGCGGTCAGTCATGAAATAGAAGGCGCGCATGCGATCGTCGGCGCGGAAATGATCAAACGCTTCGGCGAGTGTGACGCGGTGGTCAACGGCGTGGCTTCGCACCATGATGAAGTTCCGGCCATTGGGCCGTTGGGCGTCCTGGTCAGCGCCGCGGATGCCATCAGTGCGTCGCGACCCGGGGCGCGCTCAGAGACGATGACTACTTACCTCAAGCGGGTGGGCGACTTGGAAAACATCGGCCTCTCGTTTAAGGGTGTGGAAAAATGTTTTGCCATTCAGGCCGGTCGTGAATTGCGTGTGTTCGTCGAACCGGACCAGGCCGACGATGTGGAGGCTTTCGCGCTGGCGCGCAACATCGCGCGGAAAATTGAGGAAAGTTTGCAGTATCCCGGGCAGATCAGGATCGTGGTGATTCGCGAAACACGCTGCGTGGAGTTCGCCAAGTAACACCGACTCCGATTTCGTTTCCTACCGTCCTTCGTTCAGGACTCCGGGAATCCCATTTTCCCAACCTTTAGGCGAATTCCATGGCCGCGCGGACATGTTATCCGGCTCGCTTGTGGCGCAACCGCTGCTTCCGACCGCCACCAAAGCCAGCAACAAAACCAGACAGGACCAACGCAGGCTGAGGGGAATGGGAGGCTTCATAATCAGGGAAAAACTTGATCGCCTTCCATCACGTCGCCCAGCTTCCAACCCGGCATGACGTTGGCGATGCTGCGGTCCTCCTGAACGCTTTTTATCTTCAACTTGGCGACGAGCCGTCCGGCGCGGTTCACCAGCAATTCGCCGTCCTCCTTGACTCCTTGTTTTCCGCCGACGTTCAACACCACAAAATCCCACTTCGGATCGACCACCAAAATTTTGCCGTTCAGGTTCTCCGGCAGGCGCGGCGGCCGGTAATCAGGCAAATATTTGGCCAATTCGTTTTGAGTTCTTACAAATTCACGTTCAAGAATCTTTTTTTCTGCCGTCAAAGCCTCCAGTTTGTCCTGAGTCTCCTTAAGGTCGGCGATCAATTTCTTGATTTGATTGACCGGGATTCCCAGTGCCTTCCAGGCGGCCAGGTCGGCCTGGGCATCGTCCCGATCCTGTTTGGTTTTAGTCAGTTCTTCCGCGAGCGTATTGGCCCGTTTTTCCTGAGCGGTGGCCTTGGCGGTTTCCTTTTCGAGGTTGTCTTTGGTGGTGGTCAACTCCTCTTTGGTTTTGGTCAGTTCCTTTGTGGTTGTGTCCAGTTTGGTTTTGGTTTCTGCCAGTTCTTTTTGAGCGGCCTCTTTTTGCGTTCGCTCACTGTCCCGCTCGGCCATGATGGTAATAATCTTTTCCTTCACCTTCACGAAGCTAAGACCAGCGGCGAAAAGGCCGGCGGCAATGGCGACCGCTAAACAGATTTTAATCAGCATGGCTCGTCTTTAATCGGGTTAAAATACCGGGGCAGACTAGACGCTGCTCGCGCAGGGNNCGCAGGTGTCAACGACACTTTAGAAAATCATTTGACGACCAAAGACGCGGTTGGCGGGGCTTCTCCAGCGTTGCCGAACGCATTCCGCATGGCATAGTATCGCCCGATGAAATACCGGCGTTTTGGCCGCACGAATCTCGCCATGCCTGTTTTTTCCTGCGGCGGCATGCGTTACCAGTTCAAATGGCAGGACGTCGATCCCGCGCAAATTCCCCGCGCAAATCAGGAGAATCTTGAAGCCACCATCCGGCGCGCCGTGGATCTGGGCATCAACCACATCGAGACCGCGCGCGGCTACGGCACTTCCGAAATGCAGCTTGGAAACCTTCTGCCCTCGCTGCCGCGCGATAAAATCATCGTCCAAACCAAAGTGGCGCCGATGGAACGAACGGAGGACTTTCTCAAGACGTTTGACACATCGATGAACCATCTGCGTCTTGATTATGTCGATTTGCTCGCGTTGCACGGCGTCAACCATCGTCAATTTTTGAACCATGCGCTCAAGAAAAACGGCTGCGTGGCGGCGGCGCGCAAATTGCAAGAGGAGGGCCGGGTCCGCTTCCTCGGCTTTTCCACCCATGCCACCACGGACATCATTCTGGACGCGGTGAACAGCGACGAGTTCGACTACATGAATATGCACTGGTATTTCGTCAACGATTTGAACTGGCAGGCGATTGCCGCCGCGCGCGCGCGCGATATGGGTGTCTTCATCATCAGTCCGAACGACAAGGGCGGAAAATTATACGAGCCGCCGAAAAAGCTGGTTGAACTGTGCGCGCCGTTGACGCCCATGCAGTTTAACGACCTTTACTGCCTTGCGCGCCCGCAAGTCCACACCCTGAGCTGCGGCGCGGCCAAACCCAGCGACTTCGATGAACATATCCGGGCGCTCGACTATTACGATCGGATCGCGGAAACGATTGCGCCAATTGAAAAACGTCTGCGTGCGGAAATGGACCGCGTGCTGGGCGCTGATTGGTGTCAACAGTGGTTTGAAGGCCTGCCGCAATACGTCGATGTGCCGGGCGAAATCAACCTGGTCGAAATCCTGCGCCTTTGGACTTATGCGAAGTCACTTGACCTGGTGGCGTGGGGCAAGATGCGTTACAACCTGCTCGGCCAGGGGGATCACTGGTTTCCCGGCGAAAACGCGGCGAAGTCGGCGGAAATGAATCTCCAACGGAGTTTGAGCCAAAGCCCGTTTGCGGAAAGAATTCCCGCGTTGCTTGCGGAGGCGCATGAGCTGTTGCTCGACGCGCCAAAGAAACGATTGAGCCAGAGCTGAACGAGAGACATAATTTCCAAAAGTCCACTGGCAGAATGGCGGCGGGACATGCCTGCGCGCCAATGGGAGAGGTGGGCGCTCCCGTCTTCAGTGCATCGTTACACGCGGTTATTTTTTCTTCTCACCCGGCTTCTTCTCGTCCTTCTTCTCGGCGGGTTTGGGCAGCTCGACGGGTGCGGTGGCGTTCAGTTGGGAGAGGATCGTCTCGGTAATATCGTTTTCGCCGTTGGTAAACATCAGGATGGGAGTGTTATTGAGGCTTTCCGCCGCGGCATCCAGCACCAGGGAATAACCGGCGGACTTGGCCTTGCCATCGATGGCCGCGCGAATTTCCTTCAGAACGTCTTCACGCATCCGTAGTTTTTTAGTGTCCAACGTGCTGCGGGCCTGGCGTTCGAACAGCGTGATTTGCTGCTCGGAATCTTTGATCTCCAGTAATTTCGTTTCCGCCGCTTTCTTGCGTTTTTCTTTTTCCTCGGGTGCAATGGCCGCGTCGTTGGCGGACGACAGGATTTTTTGGTAACTTTCCTTAAGCTTGTTGTATTCTTCCAATAACTTCTTGTCCTCTTTTTCCATGTCCGCCGCACTTTCCTTTAGCGCGGCGGTCGCCTGTGTGGTTTTCCAGTAGAGATCAAACACCTTCCGCAGATCGATGGTGGCGATTTTAGTTTGCGCGGACGCCGAACCGGCCAGCCAGGCGGTCATGGCGATGGCTGGGAGTATTGTTTTCAAAATTGTTTTCATGCGTAGATTAGATCAGAACGCTCGCGTATAACCAACACTGAATTGGAAGCGGCCGCTGCCGCCGCTAAACTGGTCATGATGAATCGGGATGCCATAGTCCAATCGCAGCGGGCCGATGGGCAGGTTGAGGCGCAGTCCCAATCCCCAGTTATCACTGTAATTGCTGACTTGAAAATCATACGAGTCAGCGGCAACAGTGCCAATGTCATAAAACATGGCAAACCGCAAACGTTCAATGATCGGCACGCTATATTCCGCCGAACCGAACCAATAGGTATTGCCGCCGATGGGTTCCGTGTATCCGGGATCACGCGGCGAGATGCTCCGGTATTTGAACCCCCGCAAGGAATCGATGCCACCCAAGAACCAGCGCTCGTAAAACGGCACCGGGTCGCCTTGCAGACTGCCGGCCACGCCCGTCCGTCCCGACAATTCCAGAACGTGTCCTTCAAAGAAGCCTTTGAAAAACCAGGAGGATTTTAGTTCTAATTTATAAAAATCCCTTTCGCCGCCAAAAGGTCCGCCGGCGAATTCGCCGAGCAACTCCGAGCGCTGGCCCTTATCCGGCAGCAAGTTGCTGTTCCGCGTATCGTACGCCAGCGAGGCGCCGACCTTGGACACCAATGCGTTGCCCGCTTCGGCTCGTATGGTCGGGGGGATCCGATTAGTGGCCGTTACCACACCGTTGGTGTCGGTAATGTTTAAGGGTGTAGCCAGGTGGATAATTCCGACGTTCTCGATGGTGTAACTGATGCCGCCGATGAGGAAGTCGCTTCCCAGCGCGCGCGTCAAACCAAGGCGCATCCCGGTACGCGTTTCATCGTACAAACTCTCCAGACTCTGGTAGCTCAACACGCGATGATACAAATCCACGCTCAACGCCAGTTTCCGATTCAAAAACCAAGGCTCGACGAATGAAACGAGAAAATCCTGCCGTTGCGCGCCGTATTGCACGCGTAACCGGAATCTCTGGCCGCCGCCGGTGAAGGTGGGCGGCTTGAACAGATCAAAGTTGCCCTGGCTGAGCTCAACGAACCCGACGATGCTGTCCACGGAACTGAAGCCGGCGCCGAACGTGACGTTGCCGGTGCTTTTTTCCTGGACTCCAACGGTCAGATTCTTGCGGTTCGGCACGTCGGTGGGGTCTTCACGCGTATCCACCTTTTCGAAGTACTGCAAATTCTCCAGCCGCTGCTTGCTCAACTTGATCCGCACGCTGTTGAACACTTCACCCGGCGAGACGGCCAGTTCGCGTCTGATCACTTTGTCCTTGGTCTTGTTGTTTCCTTTGATTTCGATTTTTTCGATGTAAGATTTCTGGCCTTCCTCGATTTGAAACTCCAGGTCCATCGTTCCGGTTTCCGTGTTGGGAATCTTGGTGACCTTGAGAGTGCCGGCGGATTGCTTCACGTCGATGTAGCCTTTCGCACCGTAAAAATCTTCAATCGCTTCAATGTCCTTGTTAAGCCCATCAGGAGTAAAAACGTCGCCCACGTCCATTGCCAGCCGATGTTCACCTAACTTTCCCTTCCGCCCGCTGAGACGATGTTGCACTTTTAGACCGTTGCTGAGGTCATTCGTGCCGAACAATTTGTTGCCCTTGAACGTCACGGCGCCGACTTTGTAACGGGTGCCTTCGTAGATCACAAAACGGATCTCCATGCTCCGGTCGTTTGGCGTCAACAACTTCACTTCCTTGATTTCAAAATCGATGTAGCCCTCCTTCCGGTAAAACTCAGTCAGCTTCTCCTTGTCATCTTCAAACTGCTCATCCTTGAACACTCCACTGCCGGTGATCCAGGAGAACATCCAGCGCTTGCGGGTTTTGATCTGCTTGCGAAGTTTTTTTTGCGAGAACGCCTGCGCTCCTTCGAAAATCACCAGTTTGATTTTCACCTTGGGGCTTTCCTTGATTTCAAATGTGACGGTGCCGCGCCCGGCGTTTTCGTCAATGTTCAACACGTATTTGACTTCGGTGCGCGGATAGCCTGCCTTTTGATACAGCTTTTGAATTTCCTGGCTGTCCACAAACAGTTTTCGTTCGTCCATCGGCGCGCCTTCTTTGGACGTCAGCTTCTTCTTCAACTTGGCGTTGTTGTATTTCTTGTTGCCCTCAAACTTTATGGTGGTCAGCCGCGGCTTGCCCTGGAGGATGTAGGTCAGCACTATTCCTTCCGGAGTGATTTGGTCGGCCACGCGAATGTTGTAGAAGTAACCGGTGGTGTAAAGATTGCGTACATCATCATCGACACTTGCCCGGATGTAGGGATCGCCTTCCTTGACGCGGATGTTGGCCTTGATCAGTTGTTCGCTGACCGCGGGTGGGCCGATGTGTTTGATCTCAACCTTCTTGACGCGGGGAGCAGTTTGCGCCGATGAGAGAGGCAACCAAACGAAAAGCAGAACCCACACGGGCGCGCCGTAGCGTAGCAGCAATTTCATCGTTTAATTGGCCATGGGCACATCGTCGTCACTGACTTTCGCCGCGCTTTCAAATCGCGTAAAGGATTTGAGGAACGTCAAATTCACATCGCCGGTGGGTCCGTTGCGTTGTTTGGCGATCAACAGGTTTAGCGGAATGGCATCCTGCTCATCACTGCCGCCGGAATCGTCGTCATCCCCACCGCTGGGTTTGTACAGCAGACCCACCACATCGGCATCTTGTTCAATTGCGCCGGACTCGCGCAGATCCGACAACCTCGGTTTGCGATTCTTGTCTCTTTCCATTTCGCGATTCAACTGGCTCAAAACGATGATCGGAACTTTTAGTTCCTTGGCCAGCGCCTTGATNNGCAATTTCCTGCTGCCGGTTTTCGGCCCGGCGCGCAGTAGAGTGGAGCAGTTGCAAGTAGTCAACCACAAAGAGCTTGATTCCGTACTGCTGGTGCATGCGCCGCGCCTTGGCCCGCAACTGCAAAATCGACAACGCGGACGTGTCGTCGATGAACAGCGGCGCGCTGGACAGCTTCCCGGCCGTACCGGTAAGTTTTGGGAAATCTCTTTCGGCTAAAAACCCTTCGCGAATGTTCCGCAGATTCACCCGCGACCGCGAACACAACAAACGCAGCACCAGCGAGTCCGCCGTCATTTCCAGGCTGAACACGCCNNCATGGCCAGCGAGGTCTTGCCCATGCTCGGTCGCGCCGCGATGACGATCATTTCCCCCGCATGCATGCCGTTGGTCATTTTATCGAAATCAACAAAACCGGTCCCCACACCCGTCAACTTCCCCTGCCGCTGATGAAAATCCTCAATTGTGGTGATGGCCCGGTTGACCAGTTCCTTGATCGTATTCTCGCTGGCTTCCACCCGCGCTTCGCTGATGTGCAAGATGTCCCGTTCCACCTCGTCCAGCAGTTCATCCACATCGCCGTCGTGATCATAAACCCGGCCGACCACGTCCGTGCAGGTCTGAATCATTTTCCGTAAAATGAACTTCTCCCACACGATGTCCAGGTAGTAACTCAGGTTGGCCGCGGAAGGCACCGCGTCGGGCAGCGATGACAGATATGCCAGGCCGCCGATCGGTTCCAATTGCTGTTTATCCTTGAGCCTTTGCTGCAACGTGATCAGGTCCACCGCCTCCTTCTGGTCGTACATCTCCACCAACACCTGGTAAATCGACTGATGCCTCAGATCGTAAAATTCCTCGCCGCCCTTCTTGAATTTCCCGATGCACTCGCCCAGGCATTCATTGGGCGACAACAGGACGCAACCCAGCACGCCCTGCTCCGCTTCCGCCGAGTGCGGCGGCAGGCGATCCACTTTGCTTAAATCGACAGACATGGTTTTTTTTCGGCGGGTCCGCTTCAAATCAACGGGTCCACCGGCACCTTCAGAAATTGAATCAATCATGCCCGAAAGCAGAACGGATTTTTCCGGGTGGCGCAACGGGTAATTGTTACCAGCTTGCTACACGTTGTTAACAATCCGCTGGGGTTGATAGGAATTGACGGACCGGAGCGCGGACAGCCTTGTCCNNCCTTGCCTCGATTTGGTGGACACCGACACGGTTGATTCCTCTCGATGCGTCGTCACCGCGTCGTGATATAAGGCTCTTCTTCCCGGTTATTGACCGGCCATTTGAAGCTGTTCACGCTGCCGTCGTAACGCAGGGCGAGGTCACGGATGTTGGTGGTTTTCGTGAAATTGGCCTGACTGCCGAGCCAGCCGCTGTACAAGTGCCGGTGCCACGGGCAGGCCGCAACGATAAAACGCGATTTCCAGCGCGTGATCTGGTCGGCGAGCCACACCTTCCCGTCCGGGTTGGTCTGTTGCCACGGGCCCATGTGATACGCATAACTCGTCGTGAAAGAGTCGGCCGCCTTGCCACCACCCAGCCCGCCAAAATATTCCCAGCCTAAGTCAATCGGAATAAGGCCTTTCGTACGATCGGACATGCAGACGAACAAGTTGGTGCTGCCCAAAGAATTCTTTTTCTCCAAATACTCCGTCTTGCCGCCGGGATAGCCGAATGTGTACTGCTTCGGATTTACGAGATAAAGCGGCGGACGATCGCCGTTATCATCGCGATACATCTGAATCCCCAGACCGATCTGGCGGAGGTTGCTGATGCAGTGCGTGCGACGACCGCTTTCCTTGGCGCGGTTCAGTATCGGCAAAAGCAGTCCGGCCAGGATCGCGATGATGGCGNNACGAGCAACTCGATCAAGGTGAATCCGTTCTCGCCTTGCGCATGCAACACGGCTCCTGGATTTTTTTGACGGGCTTTCACTCTGAAAACCTATCGTCCGACGCAGCGGCCGGGTCAACGATGAATTGGGAAACAGACCGTCTGGACTTGCTCGCGTATGAACTGTGCCACGTAATACGGATTATTTTTTGGCCAGTTTGGCGATGGCTTCCTTCATTTCGTTGAGATGTACGTCGGCGGAAGGATTGTCCGTAACGTGAGCGATTTTACCGTCCAGCCCGATGAGAAAACTCACGCGACGGGAAAGGTTTCTGCCCGTCATGCGCGCGCCGAAGGCCTCGGTGATCTTTCCATCCGCATCGGCCAGCAGGGGGAAATTGAGATTGTGTTTCACTGGCAAACCACAGCCC